>WFUN01000134.1 GCA_015484905.1 Hydrogenimonas sp.
CACCTGCAGCTGCAACTCCTCTTTGAGCTTCAGCGGCAGAGGCAATACCCTGTCCTTTTCGCTTTTCAGAGGGACTCCCAGCACCTGCTCGTAAAGAAAAAGGAGCGCGTTGAACGCCTGATTCTGCGTGCTCGGTGCGACGTTTTTTTCCCTCGCCAGCCATGTCAAAAAAGCTTCGATCTCCGCTTTTCCCATTTTGGCGGGATGCCGCTTGCCATGAAAAAGGATATACCGTTTGATCCATCCGATATACGATCTTTCCGTCTTGATGCTGTAATGTTTAAGACGAATTTTGTCTCGTACGATATCCAACAGTTTCTTTTTCTGCATGGTGGAATAGTACCTTGATTACCCTGATAAACAGGCAAAATGGCAGTTCAATATAGTAATATTGGTATAAAGATAAATTATATCGTATTCATGTATTTATAAGTTTATATCTGATACTGTTTGTTAAACCAATAAATAGTTATGGCAAAAAAACAATAAAACGAGTTTACTATGAATAAAGGAATTATAGCTGCGCCTGCAAGAGTATATGGAAATGGCGCTTCGTTTAGGAGTGAAGGAGGATTAACTTCACAGGAGCTACGTTATTTTTTACTATATTGGGATAAAGTTGTAATACCAACCACTAACCTAGTGCACTTAGGAATTCCTGAAGAAGAAGAGTTTTTAGGAACAGGCATAATAAGTAGGCCAAGAGTTCAATTCTCCGGAACATTTAATGGGGAGTTAATGGCTCAAGCACAAGTGTTAGCACAAACTTCAGTTGCAAAAGATCTAATCGAAAATGATAAAAGCACAGATTGGGTGTTACATCAAATTGGCGATGAAATAATCATACCTAATAGCGTTTCTGTTGAGAAACAAACAATAAGGGTAGATCTTAATAATTCATTGCCCGTACCTAATGAAACTGTAGTGATACCAGATATATTAGAGTTCAAAGAACGAAGAAAAGATGAATTATTACAACTACATCAAACAATCGACAAGTTCTATCTAGAAGTTCTTTCATCTCCAGATCCAAGCTTAACATCTAAGGCCGTTGTAAATGAGCTAACTCGATCAATTGAAAATATAAATACTGTAACTGGTGAAAAATGGAACGCTACAAATAAATTCGATATTGCTGCTGAATTAAATATAAATGGTAAAGACATTATATCAACTGCGGCTGCTGGTGCGGCATTCGACTTTTTTACTAATTTATATACTATTCCTATAGGTACAGTGGTTGGCGCAGCAGCATCTATAGTAAAAATAAAATGCAAGACATCTAAATCATTTGAGCCATCTAAAGACAAACAAGTGTTGAGTTATTTAGCAAAGGCTCATCAGGAAGGGCTATTGTAATTACTGAAAAAGCCATAACAAAACGCTCCACTGGACAATTAAAAGCGGCACTTATTTTGCGAAAAAAACCGAAAAAACATGTCACTTTCAATTGCCCGTGAGCTCTGCGTTGTACTGGCGCATCCGCGCCAGTACAACGGCCTGCGGGCGTGAACCTCCCGCATTGTCGTACCGTGCGTTGCACGGTCCAACAAGCGGTAGCACCCGACAACCACCAAAAAATTGAAATTTTTCCGGCGGCCGCGGGTGACCCGCAGGCCATTAAGCATGCATAAGAATTGAGGCTGAAATGGAAGACAAAGAAATAAGCGATGTAGTTTTCGAATTCATAGAGAATATGGACGCCCTCAATCAGAGTGCGCCATTTGTTTTATCTGTTGTTGCAACAGTGGCCTCAAAAATGACAAAAGCACACGCTGAATACCTAGAAAAATATGGAGACATTACCGAACAGGATGACGAGAGGAAACTGTATTCAGTTCCTATTGAAAGACAAAGCCGTGTCAATCATTTGAGGGAGCAGTCAGGTAGTTTAAGAACGTCTATTAGATTAATTCCAAGGAATTTTCTTGTTTCATTCGTAAGTGAATTTGATTGTTTTTTGGGGTCACTTTTGAAGGTGATTTATACAAAAAAACCAGAATTGTTGAATGATAGTGATAGGCAGATAACATATACAGAATTATTGGCTTTTGATTCACTACAGGATGCGAAAGATCAAGTTCTGGAAAAAGAAGTAGAGTCAATACTGCGTAAAAGTCATGCAGAGCACTTTTCAATACTTGAAAATAAATTTGGTTTAAAGCTTAGAAAGGGACTTGATATATGGAGCGATTTTATTGAAATAACAGAGCGAAGAAATCTGTTTGTTCATTCTAACGGAATTGTCTCTGGTCAATACCTGAAAGTTTGCAAGCAGCATGGGGTTGATATTGAAGATGTTTCAATCGGCGACAAA
The DNA here is from genome assembly GCA_015484905.1 of Hydrogenimonas sp. GTDB lineage: Bacteria > Campylobacterota > Campylobacteria > Campylobacterales > Hydrogenimonadaceae > Hydrogenimonas. The sequence goes on from WFUN01000134.1 coordinate 2,318, forward strand.
CTAACTGTTGACAGTGACTATTTAAAAAGAGCATACAAAGTAATTTATGAAATATCTGTAAAACTTGCCCATGTACTATGGAGAAAGATATTCCCTGATGAAAGAGAGAATGCAGACAATAATCTAAACGATGTTTGTTTTAATTTAGTATCAAAAAGAAAAAACACACTCGCATCGGTACTCCTTGAGTTCGCCATTTCATTACCAAAGCATCACAGCGATACAATAAAAAGAATGATGGCGATAAATCTTGCGCAGGCCTATAAAAGATCAGATAAGTGCGAAAAGTGCATGGAGGTACTGAAGCGGTTTGATTGGAGTGCTACAGGTTATGAGTTCAAGTTGGCAGTGTCGGTATTGAATGAAGAGCATGAGCAATCTGCCAAACTATTAAAAACAGTTGTTAATGCTGGAGACCTATCTGAACAAGAGGTCGTAGACTGGCCACTTTTCATAGAGTTTAGGAAAACAGAAGAATTCCTCGACGCCTATAAAGAATTGTTTGATAAAGACTATGCTCAACAAGAAGAGCTAATAAAAGAAGAATTCGACAGCCATATGTATAGTATTTTTAGCAAAAATGAAGAAAAGAATGAAACCGAAAAAATCAATGTAGATAAGCAGGACGTAGAAGAAGTTGCTGAGGAAATTGAAAGAGAATTAGAAGAGGGAAATGCTTAACAAGGCGCTGCACACGGACAAAATAAAGCTGCGCCGCTACGCTATGCAGCAGCTTTATTTTGCCGGTGAGCTTGGTCGTTGTACTGACCCCTTCATTTCTGCACAGTTATATAGTGACCCCCACCCCAACTGCACAATGTATAATACAGAAATTACAGGAGCAGAAAGTGGAAGAGTCACAACCAGAGATCAAACGGCGATAGTGTATACTATTGTGCGGTAAAGAGGGCTGGTCTACTCTGGCAGCGGTTATCGATACCTGTACCCGAGAGATTGTAGGTTTTAGGATCTCAAAAAGCGGCAAAGCTAAAACCGCCGAAGCGGCTTTGCAAGAGGGGATTATCTATCGATTCAGATACCTACAAAAGCTCAATAATCCAATCACTCTTCGCAGCGATAACGGCCTGGTATTTACCAGCAAATCGTTCACCAAGACAGTCAAAGACTATAACTTCGAACAGGAATTCATCACGCCTTATACTCCTGAGCAAAACGGCATGATCGAACGGTTCTTCCGTACGATCAAAGAGGAGTGCATCTGGCACCACAACTTCTCATCACTAAAACGGGGCAAACGACACGATTACGGATTGGATCGATTTTTGCAACGGCAAACGGAAACACTCTGCGCTGCGGTTAAGAATCAAGAATTTACGAGACCATACACACAAGTTACACATACTTCAACTATTATGGTAAACAGTTTGAGATTCCAAACCGAGGAGAAAAAGATGGCTGTAGGAATATTTTATGGCAGCAGTGGTGGCGCTACAGAAGAAGTGGCCAGGATGATCCAAGAGGCTCTTGGCGTAGAAGCAGACCTTATAAATATCGCTGAAGCGAAGCCGGAAGATTTCGACAGATACGACAAGATTATACTGGGTAGCTCTACATGGGGAGATGGCGATCTGCAGGACGACTGGGAAGATTTTTTTGATGAATTCAAAAAAATAGATCTTACAGGCAAGACTGTAGCGCTGTTCGGCCTGGGCGATCAGGAAGAGTATCCGGACACTTTTGTGGACGCAATGGGGATTTTGTACAAGCAGGCATTGAAAAACGGAGCCGAAATTGTCGGTAGTGGATGGCCGTCCGAAGAGTACGATTTCGATGAGTCGACGGCATTTGTAGACAATGCATTCGTAGGGCTGGCGATAGATGAAGATAATCAGGAAAATTTGACTTCGCAAAGGGTACACGAATGGGTGAATAGAATAAGAGAGTTTTTTATCTGAAGATGATTTTATAGATTGTCATCGGTTTTTCATTGTGTTCAAAAAATCGGCAGCAACACTGTCCATTGCCTGAATATGAAGGTTTAACCACTCTGTAAACTCATTTTCGACAAACTCTTTCAACGCCTCACGCTCCCTGAAATTTCGCCAATTCATGTAAGCCATACGCATCTGTCCCAAAATTTTTGTATGTTCATTTCTGTGTATGTCGAACATTGTGAATCCTCTGTTTTTAAGCAGACCCTCTTCGTACTCGAAATGTTTCTTCATATGCTCGAGTAACGTTTCGATAGCGGAGGTGACGTCGGTATCAGAACCCTTTTCAATTTTGAGCAAAAGGGTGTTGATGAGATCTACTCCTTCGTAATGCATACTGTTCATATCTTCGAAACTTACGGTCGGAAGTTTTGCTCTATCTAACATGCAGCTCCTATCGTTTTATTACCGCAAGGCGGCACCGCTATTTGGACTGTTACCCCTGTGTCGGCCGATAGTTTTTAAGGCAAAGGTACCCCTTGGCTGCTTAACCGGCAGCAGAGCTGACTTAAAGTAACATGCATCGGTTTGGCGATACTCTTTTCTTCATACCGCTTTAAGCAGACAAGAGGTAATGTCTTTCTATGGATCGGGTTGATGGTATTATAGTATAAAGAAGGTGAATCCAGAAAGTTGAAGCTTTTGGCGATTGTCGATTCAATTGGAAAAAGGAAATATCTATGAACGAAGAAGGAAAGTGCCCGGTATCTGGCGATGCCTACAAACATACCACTCTGGGCGGCAATATGATCCGCAAATGGTGGCCCGAGCAGTTGAATCTGAGGATTCTCTACCAGAACCCGTCATCGTTGAAGCCGACGGATGAGGGCTTCAACTACGCCGAAAAGTTTGCGGAGCTCGATTTTGAAGCTCTCAAAGAGGATCTTCGGCACATTTTGAGAGAGTCGCAGGAGTGGTGGCCGGCCGACTACGGCCATTACGGTCCATTTTTTATCCGTATGGCTTGGCACAGCGCCGGCACATACCGCGTCTTCGACGGCCGCGGCGGCGGAAGCACTGGAAATCAGCGCTTTGCACCGGTAAACAGCTGGCCAGACAACGTCAACCTCGACAAGGCCCGCCGTCTGCTTTGGCCCATAAAGAGAAAATATGGAGAGAAGATCTCGTGGGCCGATCTGATGATTTTGGCGGGGAATGTCGCATTGGAGGATATGGGGTTTGAAACTTTCGGTTTCGGCGGCGGCCGCGTAGATATCTGGGAGCCCGAAGAGGATGTCTACTGGGGTCCCGAGTCGGAGTGGCTGGGCGACGAACGCCACAGCGGTGAGCGTGAAATGGAAAAACCGCTTGCCGCCGTTCAGATGGGGCTTATATATGTAAACCCGGAGGGGCCCAACGGTGAACCGAATGTTCTTGCGGCGGCGGAAGATATACGCGAGAGCTTCGGGCGTATGGGCATGAACGACGAAGAGACGGTCGCACTTATAGTTGGCGGCCATACGTTCGGCAAATGCCACGGCGCGGCCGATCCGCAAAAGTATGTGGGGCCGGAGCCTGAAGCCGCTCCGCTGGAAGAGCAGGGAACGGGCTGGAAAAACAGCTACCGAAGCGGCAAGGGACCCGACACGATAAGCAGCGGCCTCGAGGGCGCATGGACACCCACGCCGATAAAGTGGGACGACAGCTTTTTGAGGCTGCTGTTTAAATATGAGTGGAATCTCGAAAAGAGCCCGGCCGGCGCGTGGCAGTGGGTCGCCGTCAACCCCGACCCGGAAGATATGGCCCCCGATGCGCACGATCCGCAAAAGCGCCACAGGCCCATCATGCTCACGACCGACCTGGCGCTTCGAATGGATCCTGCATACGGCGCCATATCGAAGCGCTTCAGGGACAATCCGGACGAATTGTCAGACGCCTTCGCCCGCGCCTGGTTCAAGCTGACGCATCGGGATATGGGCCCCAAAAGTCGCTATCTGGGGCCCGAAGTTCCCGAAGAGGAGCTGATATGGCAAGACCCGATCCCGCCGGCGGACTACGCACCGGTCGATAAAGATGATGTCGAAGCCCTGAAAAAAGAGATTCTCGCTTCGGGCCTCTCTGTCTCTGAGATGGTATATACCGCATGGTCCTGTGCCTCGACGTTTAGAAATTCGGACAAGCGCGGAGGCGCCAACGGAGCCCGCATACGGCTGGCGCCGCAGAGAGAGTGGGAGGTAAACCGCTCCGCTGGGGTAGATAAGGTGATAGCCGCTCTCGAGCAGATCCAGAACCGCTTTAACAGTGCGCAGAGTGACGGCAGGCGGGTCTCTTTGGCCGACGTGATCGTTCTCGGAGGCACCGCGGCGGTGGAGGAGGCGGCCCGTCTGGCCGGTTTCTCCATAGAGGTTCCATTCGCTCCCGGGCGTACGGACGCTGCGCAGGAGCAGACCGATGTCGAGTCGTTCGGCTACCTCGAGCCTGTAGCCGACGGCTTTTTGAACTATCTGAAACCGGAGTGCAACATTCGTGCCGAGCAGGCGCTGATAGACAGGGCGCAGCAGCTTACATTGACGGTACCCGAGATGACGGTACTTGTAGGCGGTATGCGGGCGCTCGGAGCCATCTACGGCGACGCTGCGCATGGGCGGCTTACGGAGCGCCCCGGTGTTTTGACCAACGACTTCTTTGTAAACCTGCTCGACATGGGTGTAGAGTGGAAGCCTGTATCAGAAGAGGCTAAGCTCTTCGAGGCGTTCGACCGCAAAACGGGCGATCGCAAATGGAGCGCCACCCGCGTGGACCTTGTATTCGGCTCCAATTCGCAGCTGCGTGCGCAGGCGGAGTTTTACGCCCAGGACGACAACAGGGAGAAGTTCGTACGCGACTTCGCCGATGCCTGGAGCAGAGTGATGAACCTCGACCGCTTCGACCTCTTGTGGCGGTAAATTAATAGAGTGCGGCGGTTCCGGCCGTCTGCGCTCCTCTTCGACTCAGCTGACTCGCCAGCTCTGTGTGAGCAGGGTCTCTTCCGCGCAGAATAGCTCTACTTCGAAAAGATCGCCTTTTTTGTAGGTGGAGACACCCTTCGGGGTGCCCGTCATAACGATGTCTCCGTCTTCGAGGGTCATGAAGCTGCCGATCTCATCGATGATCTGCCGCGGTTTGTAGATCATGAGTTCGTAGTGTGCCTCCTGTGCCGGCCTGCCGTTTCTAAAGAGTCTGAAGCCTATCTCTTTTAGCTCTTTCGGTGCGGCTGTGAAGCGTGAGAATACGGCTGAGCCGTCGAACGCTTTTGCGCGCTCCCACGGCAGACCTTTCGACTTTAGATAGTTCTGAATATCGGCATGTGTAAGGTCGAACCCGAAACCGACTCCAGCGATTTTTCCGTTTTCGATAAGCAAGCAGAGTTCACCTTCAAAACGGGTCTGCGGAGAAAAGTAGCGAAAATTTCGAGAAATTGCGCTGTTGGGTTTGTTGAAAAGCACCATGTTTTCTGGTACCTCGTTGCCAAGCTCTTTTATGTGTTCGACGTAGTTTCGCCCTACACAGACGATCTTTGAAGGGGTCAGGGTTTCATTTTTGAATGTGACTGTTTGCATAAGCTATTATAGTTGTTTTTATCTGACAATAAGTAAAATCATCTCCATCAAACTTTTTATGGCAGATACATTGCCGCTCATATCCATAGGCTTGCAAATTTCATGTAAGATCAATCAGTAACCAAAAAGAGGTCCATGTTCCCAGGATTGCAGGCTGTCAACACCGGATTTAATGACAAATTGGCTCATTGACTACAATACCTTCTTGAAAATCATCCCGAGTGCCATCATGTTATGGACCAATACATAGCCTTGACCTTTCACTTAATTTAAGCTATACTCCGGCCAACCAAAAGGGACTCGGTCTTCCTTTAAATGCTCTTCGGAGCGAGTAAATATCGAACAACACTCCTAAAAACAGTCGCTTTCTTTATATATACTCACCAAAATCAAACCATCGTCTAGCCCGTGACCGGACATATCTTGAAAAACCGAATAAACATATGGCGGGCAAAAACAGAAAGAGAACCAATGTCTTTTGAGACTTTAAACCTAAACCCACAGATCCAGCGTGCCGTAAAAGAGGAGGGCTACAGCGAGCCCACTCCGATACAGGCGCAGGCCATACCCGCAGTTCTTGAGGACAAAGATATTCTGGCAGGCGCGCAGACAGGTACCGGAAAAACCGCTGCTTTTACCCTTCCGATGCTGCAGAAACTCTCTTCTAAAAAGGGAGAGGGCAAACGCTATGTTCGTGCACTCGTACTTACGCCCACCAGAGAACTTGCCGCACAGGTGCACCAGAGTGTGAGAACCTACGGAAAATATCTCAAGCTCAAGAGTACGGAGATTTACGGCGGGGTCTCTTTGTACCCGCAGACCAGAGCGCTTCGCAACGGTGTAGATATAGTCGTTGCAACGCCCGGCCGCCTGCTCGATCATCTTAACCAGGGCAACGTAGATCTGAGCAGAGTCGAGATACTCGTACTCGATGAAGCAGACAGAATGCTTGACATGGGCTTTATAAACGATATTAAAAAGATTATAACCGAGCTGCCACACTTCAGGCAGAACCTGCTCTTTTCGGCTACCTTTTGCGAAGAGATAAAGCGGTTGAGCAAGACGATTCTAAAAGAGCCGCAAATTATAAAAGTTACTGCGGACAACAAGACCGCAGATCGCATAAAACAGACTATTTTCCCTGTGGACAGGACAAAAAAAGCGGATCTGCTCACTCACCTTATAGAGGTGAACAACTGGAAACAGGTTCTGGTTTTCACGCGTACAAAACATGGGGCCGACAAACTCTCCAGACGTCTTGTACAAGAGGGTCTGCCCAGTACTTCGATACATGGGAACAAGACTCAGGCTGCACGCATGAAGGCTCTAAAAGCCTTTAAAGATGGTCGAGTCCGTGTTCTTGTGGCGACGGATGTGGCTGCACGCGGCATCGATATAGACCGGTTGGGCCAGGTGGTTAACTTCGACCTTCCGGAGGTCGCGGAAGACTATGTGCACCGCATAGGCCGAACAGGGCGTGCGGGAAATACTGGTGAAGCCTTTTCTCTGGTCTGCGTAGATGAGAGGCATCTGCTGCACAGAATAGAAAAGCTTACCGGTGCACAGATACAGAAAGTTCTCGTAGAAGGTTTTCATCCCGATCCTTCCATAAAACCGGAAGCTCCAAAAAGGCGTTCAAAAAGTGGCGCAAGAGGCAGGAGTTTTGGCTCGGGAAACAGTTACAGATCGTCAGGCAGCCGTGAAAATAGAAAATTTCAAAGAAAATCCTACTAAACCTCAAAGATGTATCTGTATTTTGCAGATACGTCGTGCCACATAATAATTATACCCATTTCCATTTTTATAAAAGCAAGCCTGTTTTTTCAGGGATGGCGTGTAACGTCGCTTTACAACTTGAGAATATAGCAGGCAAAGAACTTCAGATCAGATATGATAAACCGCTTTGATATATAATTATTCTACTGACTTCAAGAAGCAGAGTGAAAAATTTGAGTAAAATAGCCTGCTTCGTCCCATGGGCGTTAAAATAGAGTCTATTTTCAAGGTTGAACCGATGTTGCCGACACAGCACCTTACGCTTAAAAAATTTGAACAGTTCAAAGCTGCTATGCGCCCATACGACTATTTCGAGATGCTTGATACGCTCGATTTTGAAAGTCTCGGTGAGGGTGATCGATTCTATCTTCAGAGCTTTGGTATTTTCAACAGCGAACTTGAAGAAGAGAGTTTCATGCTCCGCATCAGGACGCCTGGAGGGCGGATAAGAGGTGAGCATTTTCGCTCTATCTCAAAAATTGTCAAAATGTATGATCTACAGATAGTTCTTACCGCCCGGGCAGGAATACAGCTTCATGGACTCGAGCCGGAGAACATTTTGGAAGTATTCAAAGAGGTCAATACGATGGAGGGGCTTACCACATGGCAGACTTTTGGAGACAACATTAGAA
>WFUN01000135.1 GCA_015484905.1 Hydrogenimonas sp.
AACTTGTAGAGGACAAGCTCGCGGAGCTGATTCTCGAAGATAAAATAAAAGAGGGCGACAGTGTGGTTTTCGATGCTCAAAACAGTGAAATTATTGTAAGGATAAATCAATAATCTATGTGCGAAAGGCCTTGGGATAGGCCTTTCGTTCAACCTTTTTATACAGGTTCCAAACTTCTGCACTTTCCACTTTGACATTCTTTTCTCGCTTTTGAAAAAAAGTTGCTATTTCCATGAACGTTTCCGCACTCTTTGACAGAGACATGAATTTTTGTATGGCTACACACTCGTTGCACAATTTTGCAATATTGTTCTTAATATGAAGACGGTTTATAAAAAGTGCCGACGTTTTTGAAGAGAAAAGCCATACTTTCGTTTAAAAGAGTGACTTATTACCGCACCAGCTATTTAGCTGATGCGGTAATAAAAATAAAGCCGTAAAAAGGATCCTGTACAATGAGAAAAGAGTACTCTTTGAAATTGTTGTCAAAGGTTTTGACAGTTGCAGTTATTGTCGGCACCGTTAGTCCTCTTTTGGCTCAAATGGACAGACCGGAGGTCACAGAGAATGAGGTAACAGCAGAGATGGCCGAAGGGTTTCCTCATCCTTTTTTCAACCATATGGGTATACCGGATATGCCCGGAATGGTGAGTATAAGGGTATCCGGGTATCGTCAGGGTAAAAGAGCAGAGGCTTCAAAAGAAGATTTCGGTATTCATATAGAAGCCGGTCTTTACAACAGAGTGGGGTTGCATATACGAAACAGTGAGATAAAAGAGAGTCCGCGTACAGATGTAATGCTTATGTATTCAGTAATTCAGGATAGAGGTGGGAAAAGCGGTGTTTCGGTTTTTGGAGGAGCTTTGGTTCCTTCCGGTACCATACCGGAGAAAGAAGAGGGAGTTATCGGAGCATTTGGAGTTTCCGGACGTTATTTTTTGGAAAAAAGAGCAGTATTTGACGGTAATATCCATTATATGCCACAAATGAAAATGTATGAAATGGGATTTTCCGGAATTTTCAAAACTGGCTATAGACTCTTTTTAATGCTGGAAGTAGATGGAAAAATCAGACAGAACAGTTCGATGTTCTATCTTTTTCCGGCTCTAAAGTTTAAATTGAAACCGGAAGTTTTCCTGGGTGTTGGATCGCAATTTCCAGTAAGCGAGGAAAAGGAGTTTGATAACAGATTTTTGATACAGGTGGATATGGCATGGTGAAAAGTGAAATGGGTATATCTTTGTATGGCGTATCGAGAGAGTGGCATGAAAAAAGACAAAATAGTGGCCGGTTTGCATGAAAAAGACTCTAAGATAAAAACATAAATCTCAGTGTATCGTATCTGATTATAAAAAGGGAAGTGAATATGCAAGAACATCCTGACGAAAATGTATCGAACCAGTACAAAGCAGGAAGCCTGACACTTGTAGGTGCCGTCTCTTTGGGTACAGGTGTTATGATAGGAGCCGGCATACTGGCTTTGACCGGACAGATCGCCGAACTGGCTGGCTCTCTCTTTCCGCTGGCATTCGCAGCTGCGGCCATTGTTACCGGTTTTAGCGCATATTCGTATATTAAACTCTCCAATGCGTATCCTTCTTCGGGCGGTATTGCGATGTTTTTGCAAAAGGCATATGGAAGAGGGGTAATGACGGCTGCGGGTGCTCTTTTGATGTACTTTTCCATGGTTATCAACCAGAGCCTGGTAGCGAAAACTTTCGGTACATATTCCATTCAGCTGTTCGATATAGATTCTACAAGCTGGATTGTATCGGCACTTGGTGTAGGACTGCTTTTTTTTGCATTTTTACTGAATATTTCCGGAAATCGTGCAATCGGGTTTTTCTCCGTATTAATGGCTGTTCTGAAAATAGGAGGGATAATGGTTTTTGCTCTTGGGGGGCTCTGGGTATCAGGTTTTTCTCCTTTTGTGGAAAATAGTGCCGATATCGCGGAAAACTCTGTCACCGGCTTTATCGCTGCGATGGCTTTGGCGATACTTGCCTACAAAGGTTTTACTACCATAACCAATAGTGGATCAGAAATTGAAAATCCGCACCGTAATGTGGGATTGGCGATCATCATATCCATCATGATCTGTGTAGTCGTATATATACTTGTAGCTCTGGCTGTTGCCGGTAGTCTCGATTTGCCGGAGATCATTGCCGCGAAAGATTATGCACTGGCAGAAGCGGCACGTCCGGCATTCGGTGATTTGGGCCTTACTTTTACTGTAGTGTTGGCAATCGTAGCTACATCTTCCGGCGTCATAGCGAGTGTCTTTGCAGTGTCCAGAATGCTTGCGATGCTGACACAGATGAAGCTGGTGCCCCATAGCCATTTCGGTATGCCTGGAACCATACAGAACCATGTGCTTGTCTATACCATAATATTTGCCATGTTTCTAACCATATTTTTCGATCTCAGCCGTATTGCCGCACTGGGTGCAATCTTTTATCTGCTGATGGATATAGCGATACATTGGGGAGTTCTGAGGCACCTTAGAAAAGAGGTAGGAGCAAATGTTTACATACTGATCATAGCAATTTTGCTCGATATTGTCGTGCTTTCGGCATTTTTGGCAGTGAAAGCTTCAACCGATATGATGGTGATTTATGCAGCGGCTGTCGCTATTTCAATCATATTCGTTGCGGAAAGAATTTTCCTGCACAAGAGGTTTGCGCAGTAAAAATAGGTATCTATATGCGATAATTGCACACTGCTTGCACACTATTTTTCTATATTTATATTTAGGGGCATGATTTTTCAATTTTCATGCAAAAGAGTCTTCCGGAAGTATGGAAGATTCTCACTGGAATCTTTAGTGCTCGATATTTTTACACAGCACTTTTGAATTTCGGTTAGAAGCGAAGGAGGCAGTGTAATGTGGTTAAAAAAAATCCTGGTTGTGGTATCTCTTTTTTTTGCACAGATTGGAATGGGTGCAGATTCACAACGACATCAGCAGGTTGATGGTATCAGTATCTATCTCGGAGTGATTCCGGCGCAGCTTATAAGAGAACATACATGGATGCATGGAGGAGCGGCCGATAAAGAAGACAGCTTCCATATACTGGTCGCCCTGTTCGATGCAAAAAGCGGCGAAAGAGTTACGGATGCGACAGTAAAAGCTACCGTATCTCCGCTTGGGATGAGAGGAGAGACAAAAATATTGGAACCGATGCGCGGCGAACTGTTAAGTTATGGCAACTACTTCGTACTCAAACAGATTGGCCGATATAGAATCACAATAGAGATAGAACGTCCCGGCCAAAAAAGAAAAATCATCGGAAACTTTGCCTACGACCGACTTGATTGACCACCTATAAGCCGCCGTTACGTTAAGAACACGCACCTCCTGGATGCTGTACTGTAGGTCTCACTACTGCAGCATCGACTTTCCGTCAATGAAAAGATACCTGTAACAGGTTATGCTTGAATGGAGGAGAAGTTGAGGGGTGAACTGCTTTCAAACCCATCTTCTAATCTGCTATTAAGCGAAATTTAATTAAAATACTACGCTAAAATCTAAAACAATATGAAGGATAATATATTATGAAACGGACCTATCAGCCGCATAACACTCCACGTAAAAGAACACACGGTTTCCGTACGCGAATGAAGACCAAGAACGGACGTAAGATTATAAATGCACGCCGTGCAAAAGGGCGTAAGCGATTGGCGGTTTAATCCACTTTGAATCTCTGAAGAGTACTGCAGAGTTTGAGAAAGTCTATAAATCCGGCAAACGGTGGCATGATCAGGCTTTCGTGCTTTTTGCAGTACCGGATGGAAGAAGTTGCAAAGTCGGTTTTGTTGCAAGCAAGAAAATAGGCAACGCTGTAAAACGCGCAAGAGCCAAGCGAAGGCTGAGAGCACTGTTTGTAAAAATGGCGCCTGTGCTGAAAAAGGGTGAATATATACTGGTGGCCAAACCTCCTGTGCTTGACACCCCTTTCAACGAGCTTGAAAAGAGTTTCCGGCGAGCGATCAAACGATTGAGTATTGGATATAAAAATGGTTAGAAGCGTTTTATCGGGCTTTCTAAAACTGTATCAGAGGTTTTTTACGCTTATAGGTTATGGAAGTTGTCGCTATTATCCGACATGTTCCGAATATGCCAAATGGCAGCTTGAAACGAACCCCAATATTTTCAAGGCACTTTTTTCCAGTCTGGTCAGAATACTCCGCTGCAATCAGCTCTTTGACGGAGGCATCGACTATCCCATTGTTTCGACAACATCTCCAAAAACTGCTGTGTTCAGTACGCATAATCGGAATATAAGATACTGGTTCGTTCCGGATGTGCGCGACAAAAAGTGCAGAGTTATAAAAAACATTTTTTCGAAAGGCCATTCGTGATAGACAATATGAGTACCCAGACTCGGGTTGTGATAGCAACCATTCTGTCGTTAATCGTTTTTATTGGTTATGATTATTTTTTTGTATCGAAAACTTCTCCTTCAGCCGTCGAAGCCAACAAAAGTGAGGTGAGTGTCCAGCACTCCAAAAGTACTAAAGAGCAGACAGCTTCCAAGTCGGAAAAGATTGGGAAGCTGACATCAGCTCCCATATCGGCGGGAAGCGGCAATCTCAATAAAGTGATTGCCACAGTAGATACCGTAAATATGAAGATGGAGTTCGATGCACTTGGACGTATAAGTCAGGTATATTTGAAAGACCGACAGTATCGGAACGAGGAGGGAGAGGAGCTGAAACTCTTCAACGCGCCGAAAATACCCAAACCTCTCGAAATACGTTTTAGTGACACCGCTCTCAATGAACTGGCTTTCAAGACTCCGTACAGCGTATCGGTCTCTTCCGTCAAACTTGACGGTAAACCGCAGACAATCGTATTTACTCAAAATCTTGACGGTCTGATCGTCGAAAAAACAGTTGAGATTTTTCCTGATCACCACTACGATGTAACAGTGAAACTGAGTGAGCCGAAATCTTTTTATATATCTCCCGGTTTCAGACCTGACCTGCGAATCGACAACTACACGGTTCATGGTGCGATGGTCGAAGAGGCTGACGGTACGCTCACGATCATAGATGACGGAGATGCGAAAGGCACCGAATCTTTCAGAAAAGCGCGAATAGCAGTAGCTTTCGACCGTTATTACGCTACAGCTTTTTATGACTTCGAAAAAGGGATGGATGTCGTCGTAAACAAAGATAAAGAAGACAATCCTGTACTTTTTGTAAGCGGTGAGGCGGGAAGGACCATGCACGGCTATATCGGGCCGAAAGAGCATAAAATTCTGTTTGCCATACATCCGGAGCTAACCAAGATCATAGAGTTTGGATGGTTTACTTTTATTGCTGCTCCCATGTTCAAAGTGCTTATGTGGCTGCACTCGTACATACCGAATTGGGGCTGGACAATTGTAGTGCTTACATTTTTTATCAGACTTCTTCTTTACCCCCTTACATATAAGGGAATGGTCTCGATGCACAGACTGAAAAAGATAGCTCCCAAAATAAAAGAGATTCAGGCAAAATACAAAGGCGATCCGCAGAAGATGAATGCCCATATAATGGAGCTTTACAAAAAGCATAAAGCCAACCCTCTTGGCGGATGTTTTCCTCTGCTTCTTCAGATTCCGGTATTTTTCGCGATATACAGAGTATTGCTGAATGCAATCGAGCTCAAAGGCGCAGAATGGATCTTATGGATACAGGATCTATCTGTAATGGATCCGTATTATGTTCTTCCCGTATTGATGGGGGCATCGATGTGGGCGCACCAGATGGTTACACCCAGTAACTTTACCGATCCCATGCAAGAGAAGATTTTCAAATGGCTGCCTGTAATTTTTACTTTCTTTTTTATCACGTTTCCGGCAGGCCTCGTACTTTACTGGCTTACGAACAATATTTTCTCAATCGCCCAACAGCTAATGATTAACCGAGTACTTGAAAAGAGCGAAAAGGCCAAGTAATGAAAAAGTTTGAAGCCTGCACCCTGGAAGAGGCCTATGCCGCTGCAGCAAAAGAGTATTCATGTTCTGTGACGGAGCTCGATATTCAGATTGTTCAGAATCCTTCCAGAGGTTTTTTGGGCTTCGGACGCAAAAACGCGATAATAGTAGCTATATGCAAAAAAAGAGTTCCGGGCTCAAAAACCGAAAAAGAGGCTGCCACAAAGCCTCGCAAAGATAACCTGAGAGAGAAAAAAGAGTATAAGGAGCCAAAGAACAAATCGGCTGGAGACGATTCGACACAGCAGAAGGGGTTAAGACAAGAGAGTGCAAAAGAGAGAGACGAAGCGAAAACTTTACCTCCAAAAACGGAGACTCCACAAAAAATAGATATAAAAAATGAAGCTATTTTCGATAATTTTTACGATGAGACTATAGATATTCATACCGTAGTTACCGAAGTAAAGAGAGATATCAACAACCTTTTCTCTTCCGCATGTTTCAAAATAGAACCTATAGAGGTTTTCGCTCTTGATGATGAGACCATACAGATTGAGTTCAAAGGAGAAGATGCCGCACTGCTTATCGGCAAAGAGGGGTATCGTTACAAATCGCTCGCATATCTGCTTTATAATTGGATCTATGGGAAATATGGATATAAAATAAGGCTGGAGATTGCTGAATTTCTTAAAAACCAGGAAGCGATGATGGACAACTATCTTCAGCCCATTATAGAACGCATAGAGAAAGAAGGGTATGCCCAAACCAAAATACTCGATGGAATCCTTGTTCAGATCGCTCTACAGAAGCTTCGTGAAAGATATCCGCAAAAGTATGTTGCGGTACGGGTCAATAAAGAGGGAGGACGTTACGTTATCGTCAACGAATTTTTGGAGCGCCGGTGAATGATACTATAGCGGCTGTAGCCACTGCCAGCGGAGTCGGTTCGGTAGCGATAGTACGATTAAGCGGAGCGGAAGCTTTAGAAATCGCTACCAAAATTTCCAAAAGATCCTCTTTTACTCCAAGATATGCCACGCTCTCTTCTCTTTACGACTCAGATGGCGAACTAATCGACGAGGCGATAGTAATCTATTTCAAAGCCCCTCATAGCTTTACCACTGAAGATGTCGTAGAATTCCAGTGCCACGGAGGTTTTGTAGTGGCGGAGAGGATTTTGCGGACTCTGGTCCATTTCGGAGCGCGTCTTGCCGAGCCCGGAGAGTTCACAAAAAGAGCCTTTATCGGTGGAAGAATAGATTTGAGCGAAGCAGAAGCGATCGCAAAACTAATAGAGGCCAAAAGTGAAGATGCGGCAAAAATCCTCGCACGACAGATGAAAGGGGAGTTGAAAGGTTTTGTTGACGATGTGCGTGAAAAGCTGCTTCGTGCGATCGCATTTGCGGAAGTTACGATAGATTATGCAGAGGAAGATCTTCCTGAAGATATCGTTGATGATATTTTGAAGCTATTGAACGAACTTCAGACTCAAATGGATTGTATTCTCTCTTCCAGTGAGAGAAGAAGAGGGATGGTCGATGGGTTCCGGGTGGCGATTGTAGGAAAACCGAATGTTGGAAAGAGCTCTTTGCTCAATGCCATACTCAATTACGATCGTGCCATTGTGAGCTCTATAGCCGGAACTACCAGAGATACGATTGAAGAGCAGATACGTATAGGAAGTCATCTCGTGCGCATTGTCGATACCGCCGGTATAAGAGACTCCGATGATGCTATCGAAAAGATTGGCATAAAACGCTCCTTGGCGGCCATAGAGCAAAGTGATATAGTAATAGCTGTTTTCGACAGCAGCTTCTACTGGGATGAAGAGGATGAAGAGATACTTTCGTTACTTAAACGTTTCGGGCATGAAAAAGAGATAATAGTGGCTCTGAGTAAAACCGATCTACCAATGGTGTTGGAGACTTCAAAAATTGATACCTATTCTCCTCTCCTTTTGAATAGGGAGAACAGAGCTGAAAAGATACTTGGAACTCTTGAAAACAGACTCTCCAAAATGACTCAAGGAGACGAATTGCTTCTTGTCTCAAGCCGTCAGATCGAAGCTGTGAAACGGGCAAGAGATGCTATCGAAAGAGCCAGGGAGCCTCTGCTGGATGGAGAGCTGGAGATATTCACATTTCAGCTCACGGAAGCTGTATCAGCCATATGCTCCATATCGAAACCAGTGGATTTTAATGATATTATGGATAAAATGTTCAGTGAATTTTGTCTTGGCAAATAGGAGTTTTCATGTGCGGAATCGTTGGGTATATCGGAAGTGGCGACATTAAAAGCAGGCTCATTGAAGGATTGCGGGAGCTGGAGTACAGAGGTTACGACTCCGCAGGGATCGCCATTATGCAAAACGGAAAGATCGAATCTTTCAAAGCCGTCGGAAAGCTCTGCAATCTTGAAGAGAAGATAAAAAATTTTACGGCCAGAAGCCATGGCATGGGAATCGGTCATACAAGATGGGCCACGCATGGGAAACCTACGGAGCTGAATGCCCATCCGCATATGAGCGAAAACAGTTATGTGGTTCATAACGGTATAATAGAAAATTATCGTGAAATCAAACGTATGCTTCAAGAAAACGGTATCAACTTTCTCAGTCAAACCGATACAGAAGTCATTGTACATCTTTTTGAAACGGAGATAAAACGGCATAAAGAGCTGTTTGATGCTTTCAAAGCGACTATAGAGAGACTTGATGGCGCTTATGCGGTTTTGCTGATCACCAAAAAGGCTCCTGATACCATTTTCTTTGCACGCAAGGGATCTCCCATGATACTGGGGCGAAACGGTAAAGGAGAGATATTTTTCGCTTCTTCCGATGCCCCGCTGATAGGTGAAGCCGAAGAGGTGGCCTATATAGAAGACGGTACGATAGGCTACGTCACCAAAAAGACTATCTTTTCCCAACCTGACAACCTCCTATTCGTTCCTCTTTCCGGCGACAAACTGACTGCTCAAAAGAGTGGTTACAGATTCTTCATGGAAAAAGAGATTTATGAACAGTACGATGTAATGAGCGATACGATGATTGGACGCGTTCTTGATAACGATATAGCTTTCGAAGAGTTGGATGAAACGTTTATGGAAGGAGTTTCAAATATAAAAATTTGTGCCTGCGGTACGAGCTATCATGCCGCTTTGACTTCCGGCTATCTTTTTGAACGTATTGCTAAAATTGGCGTAAACATTGAAATAGCGAGTGAATTCAGATATAAAAAGCCTCTTTTGAGTCCCGATACACTTTTCATAGTAATTAGCCAAAGCGGAGAGACTGCAGACACGTTGGAGGCACTGAAAATGGCAAAAAAAGCGGGGCTGAAGACGTTGGCGGTCTGCAATGTCGACAACTCGTCCATAGTACGGCTTGCCGACGCCACGATACTCACTCGTGCAGGCATAGAGAAAGGAGTGGCCAGTACAAAAGCCTTTGCCACACAGGTTATGGTTCTTTGGATGCTTTCACTATATTTTGCCAAAAGCAGAAAGAGTGTGGATGAAGTGTCTATACGGGATGAAATCAGATATATGGGCTATGTACCCAAAGTACTGCAAAAATCTCTGGAAGTCCACGAGAAGTGTAAGCGTCTTTCCAAACGTTACCTTCATGGACATGGTTTCTTTTTTATAGGACGTGATATTTTCTATCCTCTTGCACTCGAGGGAGCTTTGAAGCTTAAAGAGATAAGCTATCTGCATGCCGAAGGATACCCTGCAGGAGAGATGAAACATGGTCCTATTGCGCTTGCTGATGCGGAACTTTTCACTATAGCACTAATGCCAAAAACTCTTCTTTACGATAAAATCAAAAGCAATGTGGAGGAGCTGAGTGCACGCGATTCGACGATTCTCTCCATCTCTCCCCAAATGTTCGATCTTGCCGATGACTTCATTCTTACACATCCACACAAACATCCGATGTTAGAGTTTTTTGAAATGATGGTAGTGGTGCAACTTCTGGCTATGGAGATTGCCGTGAGACTCGGAAACGATGTGGATATGCCAAGAAATCTTGCAAAAAGCGTTACTGTAGAATAGGTCAAAAGCTTTCCGTTTCGCTTTATCGCTTTTTGCTTTTGCAACAAAAGAGACTATCTTGCATAAAGCCTATTTACTTACTCTTCATATAGCATAAACAGCGTTGATTCAACTTTTCTCAAAAAAAGAGTAAAATATAACCATCTCCAACAAAACCCAATCTGAGAGGAGGATGGAAAATGTCTTCAATAGCCTGGTTGTCAAAAAGACTCGATGATGGCCGTATTTTATGCGAGGCTTGTAACCAGCGTTGCAAACTTCACGAAGGGGAGTATGGAATATGCGGTGTAAGAAAGGTTGAAAAAGGGAAGCTGCGGCTTTTGGTTTACGGACTTGCCGCCGCTGTCAATGTAGATCCGGTCGAAAAGAAACCAATGTTTCATTTTCAGCCCGGAACAAAGTCGTTCTCTTTCGGAACGGTTGGCTGTAATTTTTCGTGTAAATTTTGTCAGAATTTCGATATATCGCAATATCCGAAAGAGCATGAGCACCAGATCTTTGGACGTGAACTCTCTCCGAAACAGATTGTTGAACTCGCAAAAGAGTATGAGTGCGCTTCAGTATCGTATACATACAATGAACCTATAGTTTTTTTTGAATATACATATGATACGGCCAGACTTGTTCATGAGGCCGGATTGAAAAATATCTATGTAACAAGTGGTTATGAGACACACAAAGCCATAGATGAACTTACTCCGTATCTGGATGGCATGAATATCGATATCAAAGGATTTACCGACAGCTTTTACAAAGAGATCTGCGGTGCAAGACTGAAACCGGTTCTTGATACGATCAAATATGCCCACAAGAAAGGTATCTGGATAGAGACCACTACACTTTTGATTCCAGGCCATAACGATTCAGATGATGAGATTAGAGATATAGCCAAATTCCAGGTGGATCTCGATCCGGCTATGCCGTGGCATGTAAGTGCGTTTCACCCCATGTACAAGATGACCGACGTTCCTCCTACACCGTCGTATACACTTCGCAGAGCGTATGAAATAGGAAAAGAGGAGGGGTTGAAGTATGTCTATGTGGGGAATATCGACGACGAGGAGCATGAATCGACATATTGTCCCTCATGTAACAAAAGAGTTATAGACAGGCATGGAACCATAGGGCAGTATGTAACCAATCTGCTCGATAAAAATGGCGTATGCCCTTATTGTGGTTACAGACTGGAGGGGGTGTGGAGTTAGAGAAGTTTTTCAAACCACTCCAACTCATTTATCTTTTCCCATGGATAGGATGGATATCCAACCTGTCCGCGCCCTGCGATGTCGGCATAAAAAAAACTCTTTTTGGAAGGTTTGTCCAGTCCGAATTTTTCCGTTATCCAACGTGGAGTCAATGGAAATCTTTCTGCGATTGCAAGAGAGAGCTCTTCGTCGGAAACGGTGCTTACAGATGTATCAAGCGTATTTACGGTTACATTTACAGGTTCCGGTTTTCCTATTACATACGCCAGTTCCACTATCGCTTTTTTTGCAATACCGGAGGCTACAATATGTTTTGCCAGCCATCTGGCGGCATAAAGTCCGGAACGGTCTACTTTGGTGTAATCTTTTGAGCTTTGTGCGCCGCCTCCTGTGGGCGCATATCCCCCATAGGTATCGGCTACCGTTTTTCTGCCACTCATTCCGCTGTCCGCGAGAGTGGAGTGTGTAACGTATCGCCCTGTGCCGTCGATGAAAAACCGGCATTTTTTTTCATCGAAAAGAGGATCGTCCTTTAAGCTCTGTTTAATCACTTTTTCCACTTTTTGACGAACATCTCGTATATTCATATTTTCATTGTGCGGTATCGCCACTACAACAGTATCTATATGAGACGGTCTGTTGGAATCGAAGCGTTTTTTGGTTTCGTAGTCTAGGGTTACCTGGGTTTTTATGTCAATACCAAATTCTTCGGGATTGTTCAGTGCAAAATTGTACAATTCATCACGGATAAGCCTGCTGTAATGGAGTGCCGCCGGCATGAAAACAGGCGTTTCGTCTGTAGCGAAACCGATCATCATTCCCTGATCCCCGGCACCTATATCTCCTCCTTCGAGCTCAACTCCGATACTTATATCTGAAGACTGTTTTGAAAGCAGCACCTGAATATCTGCAGTTTGCGGATAAAGGGTCTGTGTTTCGTCGAATCCGGCTTCAGGGTATCCGATGGAGCTCAATGCATCAAGTGCGCAAAGACGGTAAAAACCGCTATCAATAGGCAAATCGGTTTTTATTTCTCCACCTATGATTATATGCCTGCCGCTTATGAAAACTTCGGCTGCCACTCTTGCATTCTTGTCAAGCTCGAGAAGTCGGTCTACTATGGTGTCGGCGATAATATCGGCACATTTGTCCGGATGACCAGGCGATACGGATTCTGACGAATAAAGATACATTTTGTGATTCTCCTGCACTTGTTTTTATATAGAGTACTTCAAACAAGCTAAAAGTGGTATAATTTGTCAGAGACCTGAGTTGGGAGCGAGAAAGCGGATACAGATTAGCAAAGGAGTATCAATGGCATATTTGAATCTTGATTTTTTTAAAAAAAAACTTCTAAAGGAGCGTGAGAGGATTTTAAAAAATATTGGTGAGATAAACGATGAGTTGGCTGTCATATCTGCCGAAGATGAGATAGATGATATCGAAGATCTCGCAGAGTTGAGAATAGAGAACGACAGAGACAAAGAGATCGTTAGGATTTTGACAAGAGAGTTGAAAGATGTCAACGATGCATTGAGGAAGATTGAGAAAGGGAAATTCGGTATTGATGAAAAGAGCGGAAAACCGATTCCGATCAGCCGTCTGTTGGCCTATCCGGCTGCCAGAACCGCTTAAAACACCTTCAAAGGAGGTACACAATGAAAATATCCAGCCCTGTTTTTGAAGATGGTGGAACAATTCCTGTCAAATACACCTGTGATGGCGAAAACATATCGATTCCACTCAGGTTTTCAGATATTCCGGAAGAGACCGAAAGTCTCGCTCTTATTATGGATGATCCAGATGCCCCAAGCGGAGTTTTTGTCCATTGGGTAATATACAACATGCCTGCGGGGCTATCCACTCTGCCGGAAGGCATATCAAACGAACCGTACCTGGAAGGCGGCATACTTCAAGGCGTCAACAGTTTTGGAAAGATAGGTTACAGCGGGCCCTGTCCTCCTGATGGTCCTCATCGTTACATGTTCAAACTCTATGCGCTGGATACGGTACTTGAAGCGGATGCAGGATTGAGCAAGCATGAGTTGTTGTCACTTATGGAAGGCGATATTATCGAAGGTGCGGGTATGATGGGTATCTATGAACGCTGAGTATCCCTATTTATAAATTCAACGGCTTTTTTTACCGCGTTTACATAACTTGCAAGAGAGAGTGTATGTTTATTGGTGTAGGCGATATCGAATGCAGTCCCATGATCGACCGATGTGCGCACAACCGGAAGATTGAGGCTTATATTTATACTCTCTTCGAAATAGAGAGCTTTTAGTGGAGCCAGGCCCTGATCATGATACATGGCTACGAAGAGTCTGCACGACTCTCTGGACTTTGGACAAAAAGCTGTATCCGGTACAAGAGGTCCATTGAATACAGTTTTACCCAGTGCCAGATTTGCATCATCTATGGCTTTTGCGATAACCCTCTCCTCGCTACCGATAACACCATGATCTCCTGCATGTGGGTTTAGCCCCAAAACTCCAATCTTTTTCTCTCCTGTCTCTTTTTGCAAGTCGAGAAGGAAACTTTTCAATCTCTCGTAGGTAATAGCGGCGGGGACATCTTTTAAAGGAGTGTGTTCAGTAAAGAGTGCAACATAGAGCTCTTCGCATCCAAGCATCATGATAGCGTTTTTTTTGAAAAATTCTCTGAGAAAGTCTGTATGGCCTTTGTATCGCAATCCAGCCAACATCCAGGCCTCTTTGTGGATCGGAAGCGTCACTATGGCTTTGCAACTTCCGTTACAAACAGCCTCGATCGCTTTTTTGAAAGAGGCAAAACTGTAAGCACCGGATTCAGCCGTAGCCATGCCGGGTATTATGGTGGTGGAAAGAGAAGGCGAGATACACTCAATTTTTTCCGGCATATCGATTCCCAGCCTGGATGCTGCCTCTTCAAGCAGGTCCGATCCTGCAAAGTAGACCGGATTACAAAAGGAGCCTACAAAATCATGCGCTTTAAGAGCGATTTCAGGTCCTATTCCGTTAGGATCGCCGATACTGATGGCAATTTTTGGTTTCATCCAAGCAGCTCTCTCATTTGCAATATCGCTTTTTCCAATCCTGTATATACGCTTCTTGCTATAATACTCTGGCCGATATTCAACTCTTCAATATTTTCTATTTCAGCAACCGCACCTACATTTTGATAGTTGAGACCATGCCCGGCTGCCACTTTCAGACCGATGGATACGGCATGTTCTGCAGCGTTTTTCAGAAAAAACAGACTCTCTTCCAGTCTCTTTTTCAACACATCTCTCGGAAGCTCGAGCTCTTTAATGGAGTGAGGAGTGTTTTTCAGACCACAATAGAGCATGGCAAATATATTCGCATAAGAACCGGTATGAAGTTCGATCCACTCCGCTCCGAGAATATTCGATTTTGTAACAGCCTCTATATCCGGGTCAATAAAGAGTGAAACTTCAATTTCATTTGCGTGAAGTTTTTCGACAGTAGCCAGGATGCGATCTTCATATTTAACAATATCAAGACCCCCTTCTGTTGTAACTTCCTCTCTTTTTTCCGGAACCAAAGTTGCTCTGTGGGGCTTGAGTCTGCATACGATATCTATTATCTCTTCTTCTATGGAGCACTCGAGATTGACAGGGAGTTGACTTGTGCTTATGATTCTTTTTGCATCTTCGTCATGTATATGTCTTCGATCTTCGCGCAGATGGATAGTAATCTGGTCTGCCCCTGCGCGCCTTAAGATACCAAGGGCTTCCACAGGATCGGGATCGTTTATTTTTCTGGCTTCTCTTAATACTGCTATATGATCGATATTGACTCCAAGCTTCATAAACTCTCCCCTTTGATGACTTTATAAATTTTTTGTGCGATTATAGCGTAACCGCTTTCGTTTGGATGTATATGATCTTTTGTGAGTGAATCGTAGGATAATACATCCGAAAAAATATTTGGAAGATACAAGATTCCGCTCTCCTCTGCGAGCTTGCGATAAAATTTCGCATCCTTCAAAAAAAACTGGTTCGGTTCCGGAACACCGAGCAGTATAACTTTTGTGCCGGCATCCAAGGCTGCATCGACCATTTTTTTCAGATTGTTTTTAATGATTGCAGGTTTTCTGGAGCGAAGCATATCGTTCCCTCCCTCGCACAGAATAAGGACTTCGGGTCTATATTTTTTTAAAACACCCAAAAGGCGGGTGAAAGCTTTGTCGGTAGTCTCACCGGGAATACCTTCGTTGATTACGTGGTTGCCAAGAAGTTTTGAGAGCAGTGCAGGATAACTCATATCTATTTTGTCACCCCTTGCACCTGTTCCATACGTTAGACTGTCGCCAAATGCGACGATAACGGGAGGATTCTCTTCGTCATAAAAAAAAGTTGAAAAGTGTTCATTCTCAAAGGCGGTCTTATCTAATCTGGACTGGTTGTAAAAATGTAATCCGGCAAAAAGAGCTATGAGAAGAATGACAATTTCAAATTTACCTAATTTCATCTGTCTATCGTATCTCTATCCTGTTTTTTCCAAGTTTTTTCGCACTATACATCGCAGTGTCCACACGTTCGACCAGGGATTTAATAGTATCTCCTTTTAGATAACCGGTTATTCCTATGCTTACAGTCAGAGGAGAGTCGAGCCCAAAAGCTTTTTCACTTACATCCTTACGGATACGTTCGGTAATGATTACGGCTTCATCCGGATTCGTTTCCGGCAGCAGAGCCATAAACTCTTCGCCACCCCATCTGTTAAAGTAGTCTGTAGTACGTAATCTACCGGCTACCAGTTCACAAAACTTGATCAAAACTTTATCACCCGTCTGATGGCCATATCTGTCATTGACCTTTTTAAAATCGTCTATATCGAGCATAACAAGTGAAAACACTCTTTTATTTCTTTTCGATCTCGCTATTTCATCGTTTATATGCGAATAGAAGGCATATCGGCTGAGAGTGCCTGTAAGAAAGTCTGTTTTTGCAGCTGTTTCGAAGTGGTCTGCCTGTTTGGATTTTTGATAATAGTGTTTTGTGAAGATCAAAATTATGCCAAAAACGGCCCCTACTATTGTGGGCAAAACGAAATAGTGTATCTTTATTGAGTTGATGCCTATTGCATATAACTGAATCGAGGCCATCATATCGACAAAAAATATGAATGCCGCTATGATGCCCAGATCTTCCATCCGCCACTTTTTCATAAGAATATCTCTCTTTTACAACTGTATAAAGTTTAGAGGCATTTAAATATTGTAAAATAACTATTGTTAATAACAGCTTCGGAATGGAATTTAAACTCTTTTACTGTAGAACTCTCTTTTGAACCTGTTGAAGCACTTTTGTAAAATCGCCTCTCTGGCTTCTGAGACCAAAGAGATGTAGTAGTAAAGATTGTGTAAAGAGGCCAGCCGGAAATATGTGAGCTCTTTCGCTCTGTAGAGGTGGCAGAGATAGGCTCTTGAATGCCGCTTGCATGTATAACAGTCACACTCCGGATCGATTGGTAAAGGGTCTTTTTTATATTTTGCGGACTTTATATTTATTTTGCCGAAAGTTGTGAAAAGGGTGCCGTTTCTGGCATTTCTCGTAGGCATGACACAGTCGAACATATCTACCCCCCGCTCTATATTTTCCACAATATCTTCCGGCGTGCCGACCCCCATAAGATACCTGGGTTTGTTCACGGGCATGAATGAAGTCGTAAACTCGACCGTATCGTACATGATACTGTTTTCTTCTCCTACACTGAGCCCGCCTATCGCAAAACCGTCGAAATCCATGGTGCAAAGTTCTTGTGCGGAAATTTTTCTGAACTCTTTGTCGGTGCCTCCTTGTATAATCGCAAAAATATTTTGATCGAGACCTGTGCCTAACTCCTGTTTGAATCGATGGTAGGAGATTGACTCCCTTGCCCATCTGGTGGTACGGTCGACAGAAACAGCCAGGCGCTCTTTTGTCGCAGGCAGTGCAACAAGATCGTCCAATATCATCATGATATCGCTTCCAAGATTGTATTGAATATCAAGTACTTTAGATGGCGTAAAATAGTGTTTGGAACCGTCAATATGGCTTTTAAACAAAATACCTTCATCGTCGGCTCTGCTGATATCGCTCAGGCTGAATGCCTGAAAACCACCGCTATCGGTCAGAAAAGAGCGATCATATCCTGTAAAACCATGAAGTTTTCCCATGGCATGTACAATTGGGTCTCCGGGACGCAGATAGAGATGATATGTATTTGCAAGTATGATTTTTGTGTCAAGATTTTCACACATATCAAAAGTGTCGAGAGCTTTTACAGCAGCACTGGTGCCAACGGGCATAAATACAGGTGTATCGATGGTAGAGTGGGCGGTTTTCAGCGTACAGGCCCTGGCTGTTCCGTCGGTTGCGTCGATAGTGAAAGTCATGAAAAACCCTGAATTTGGATATAATATTTTTTTCAAAACCAGCTCTTTGTGCCGTGCAGCAGGTTTTGCAACACTTTCTGGCAGAATTTAGAGCGTGGAGAAAATATGAAACAGATTTTGATTCTGGCTGATGGAATT
Organism: Hydrogenimonas sp.; assembly: GCA_015484905.1. Lineage (GTDB taxonomy): Bacteria > Campylobacterota > Campylobacteria > Campylobacterales > Hydrogenimonadaceae > Hydrogenimonas. The sequence continues at coordinate 17,705 of WFUN01000135.1, forward strand.
GTAGCAAAACATTTTCTGCAGCGCATTGGTGAAACTTTTACCCGTACGAACGAATACACTGTGGTCGCACTCGATCGTTCTCTTCTGCCGGAACGTCTCTCTTCCAATATCACAAGTTATCAGTTCGATCCCACCAGTTACATAAAGCTGTCCATGCTCATCAAACGGGAGTTTGACGAAATTTTTATTATCATGAAAAACAGGGTCGACGCTGAAGGCGCATATCAGAATATTCGTCGGGACAAACCTTTTACACGCATAATTTTTTTCAACCGCTGGGATATAGAGTTTGAAGATGAAAACCTTATAAACATCAACGCAAACGAGCTTCTGGCAAGCAGAATTTACGATTTTCTTCCGAATGTGCCAGTTATAGCGCAGAATGTAGGCCTTGGACAGGGAGAGATTGTAGAGGTACTCGTTCCGTTTGGAAGTGCGTATGTATATCGTCATATCGGAACCATAGAGCAAAATCAATGGAGAATAGTCGCTTTGTACCGATCCGGTAAACTGGTATTGCCGAAGCCGTCATTGATGATCAAGCCGAACGATCTGCTGCTTCTTGTAGGCAAACCATATGTGCTGGAGTCCGTTTTCAAAGCGATCAAACAGGAGCTTGGACAGTTTCCTGCTCCGTTTGGTGAAAACCTCTATCTCTATCTGGATATGATAAAAGAGAAGAGCGAATCTATTGCCAACTGTCTTGAGCAGGTAAAGTATCTGCATAAAAGGTTCAAAGGAAGAAGGCTTGTCATGAGAGTGGCCAATCCCACCGACATAGAGCTGCTTGAAAAGATAAAAGCGGTAGAGCGTGAAAATGATCTTGTAAGCTGTTTTATAGATTATCGCAGAAAAAAGGCATCCGATCTTATATCTGACGATATGCAAAGACACAATGTGGGGCTGCTCATATGCGGGCGTGATCTTTTTAGACGAAAAGCGTTTCGATCGATTCTCTATTCTTTAAGAAAGCCACTGCTTCAGGTGAGTGAATTTTCTTTGACAAGCCTGGAAAAGGTTGTAGTGATCCTTTCGGAAGAGAAAAGCATGGAGTTTGTTTCCGCTACCGTTTTCGATATTGCTTCACAGCTCGATCTTGATATCGAACTTCTGGACTACGATCCGGATGGAGAGTTTGAAAAGAAGAGTTCCATCTTAAGCCATTATGAAAATCTTTCGCATATCTTTTCGAAAAATCTGCAGATAAGACAGGAGAAGAAAAATCCCATAAGGGAACTTTCGCATGAAAGAAATTTTTTACAAGTGCTTCCCTTTACGAGAAAGATATTGCAAAATCCTCTTCTCTCATATTTCAGCGCCGATGCCGAAAAGCTCTATTTCAAACTCTCCCGCAATCCTCAGCTTTTCATTCCGGTAGATATCGAGTAAGCAGTTTCAAAGTAGTAATTAAGTAATATATAAGAAATTTTTTACAGGTTGAAAAAAATATGGAAATTCCAATCTCTTTGCCTGCACAGACGACCAGAGGCTATACGATTTATATCGACAATATGCCACAGATAAAGATAGAAGGGAAAGCGGCCATTGTCACCAATCCAAAGGTAGCCGGTCTTCATCTTGGAAAAGTTCTTGAAAAGATTGAGGCCAAAGAGTTGTATGTCGTTACTATCCCAGACGGTGAAGAGTACAAGAGTATGGAAACGGTGGAGTTTATCCTTGAGAGGCTTTTTGATCACAGGCTCGACAGAAAATCCACTCTCATCGCTTTTGGTGGCGGAGTTATCGGTGACATAACCGGCTTTACGGCAAGCATATTTCAGCGGGGAATAGATTTCATACAGATTCCTACTACGCTTCTGGCCCAAGTAGATGCGAGCGTGGGAGGAAAGACCGGAATCAACAACCGTTTCGGCAAAAATCTGGTCGGGGCTTTTCATCAGCCTCGTGCCGTCTATATCGATACAGCTTGGTTGAAGACACTGCCCGAGCGTGAATTTGCGGCAGGTGTGGCCGAAATAATAAAAATGGCGGTTATGTTCGACAGAGAATTTTTTCAGTGGCTCGAAGAGCACGATCTTAAAAATGAAAAGAGTCTCAAAGAGGCTATACGCAAATCTGTGGAGCTCAAAGCGAAGATTGTGAAGGAGGACGAGAAGGAGAAAGGGGTGCGGGCTGTTTTGAATTATGGCCATACTTTCGCGCATGTTATAGAGAACTTCAGCGGATACGGAAGTTACCTGCATGGAGAGGCGGTTTCAATAGGTATGGTTATGGCAAACGAATTGGCTGTTTTGTCCGGCTCTTTCAGTAAGGAGGAGGCGAAGCGGGTTCAAGAGGTTTTGAAACGCTACGGATTGCCGGTTGAATATCGTATAGAATCTGCCGAACGTTTTTATGAGCACTTCTTTTTGGATAAAAAGAGCCATGATAACACCATAACGTTCATAGTACCCGAAACGATCGGCCGTTATCGCATACTTGTCGAACCGAAGCGGGAACTGGTACTCTCTTTGTTGAAAAAATATGAAAAGAGGAGAGAGGATTGAAGGGCAAACTCTTTATTTTTCTCATAGTAGCCGCAATAACTCTCTCTTTCGCTCAAGACGAAAACAACAGTTCGGCTCTGCAGGAGCAGAATACGACCATACTCCTTCAAAAACAGCAGGTAGAGAAGCTTAAGCAGTCTTTGGAACAGATCAATCAGAAACTGGAACAGGAGAGTGTATGGCAAAAAGTGTATGCGAACCATCTCGCATACATCGACATGGAAGAGAAGATAAAAAAGATCGATCGACAGATCAAAGCCTACAGGCGCAAGGGACCCACCCGCTACCGTTCTGCAATCCGCGATCTCGAGGCGCAGAAATTAAAACTTCGTGAGCAGTTGAATCTTTTAAAAGATTATCGTGCCAACCCCTTCAAGACACTTATTCGCCCCAAAGAGGTCAAAGAGGTTCCGACCGTTACAAATCCTGTCGCGATTATAGGCGCTTTCTCTTTTATAAAAAAGCTTGACGAGCAGCAGAGCAGATTTGAATACGAGATTCAATCACTCAAAAAGTTTATAGATCTGCTGAATAGAAAAATTGCACTGCTAAAAGATATTGCCGAGCTGGAAAAAGGCGATAAAGAGCTGAAAGAGGAGCTGGCAAGGACAATAAAAGAGGTTGACGAAGCCGAGGACGCTTTGAGTCTGCATCAGACCGCATTGGTAGTATACAAGAAGAAGGTAGACGAGATAAGGCTGCGCCTTACCGAACAGATAAAGCAGCAGGCAAAAAAAGCGGGGACGATTGGTGCGACTGTATTGACGATTCTTCTTTTCGTGCTTTTGTTCAAATGGCTGGTTAAACGTACCATTACCGATAACGAACGTTTTTATATGGCCAATAAAATAATCAACTTCACCTTCTTTTTTCTCGTTATCATAATTTTGCTGTTCGCCTATATAGAAAACGTTTCGTATTTGGTTACGGTATTAGGATTTGCCTCTGCGGGTATCGCCATTGCGATGAAAGACTGGTTTATGAGTATGCTTGGATGGCTTGTAATAGTGCTTGGCGGCTCTATACATGTTGGTGACCGTATACGGGTGGACAAAGATGGAAAAATGTATGTAGGGGACGTACTTGATATATCTTTGCTCAGAATAACCATGTTCGAAGATATTACGCTCACAACCTATACGCACAATCGGCGTGCAGGAAGAATTATTTTCATTCCCAACAACTATATTTTTACCGATATGATTGCCAACTATACCCACGCCACTTTGAAAACAGTATGGGATGGAATCGATTTTACAATAACTTTCAATTCAGACTACAAAAAAGCGCAACATATCGCAAGGGAGACAGCCAAAAAATATGCCAAAGGATATACCGACATTACCAGAAAACAGCTCAACAAACTTCGTTCCAAATATAGTTTGAAAAATACCAACGTAGAACCTCGCATATATTCGTTTATCGAAGAAAACGGCATCAGAATCAGTGTATGGTATATGACGAATGCATATGCGACACTTACGCTCAGAAGCACAATTTCCGCAGAGATACTGGATCAAATAAAAAAAGAGGAAAACATAGCGATCGCTTATCCTTCGCAGCATATCTATCTGGACAAGGCCAAAAAGAAACCGACTATTTCCAAATTCGACGAGGATATCGTTTAGTTATGAAAAAAGTCTTTTTTAAAACATTCGGGTGTCGTACCAATCAGTTCGATACACAGATTATGATTTCCAAAATCGGTGAATACGAAATTTCATCCAATGAAAAAGATGCGGATGTAATCGTCGTAAATTCGTGTACCGTTACCAACGGTGCCGATAGTGGAGTGAGAGGGTATATAAATTCCGTAGGCCGCATAAACAAAAAGGCCAAAGTACTTTTAACAGGGTGTGGCGCCTATACGAAAGGTGAGTCTCTGTTGGCCGACGGTAAAGTAGACGGTGTCTTTGGCCATAGCGAAAAAGAGAAAATAGATCGGTTTATAGAGACTCCGGAACGATTTTACGAAATTGGGGATCTGCAAAACATAGACGATACGGTTGTTGAACAGTTTGTCGGCAAATCACGCGCTTTCATCAAAATTCAGGAAGGCTGCGATTTTCGATGCAGCTACTGCATCATACCTTATGTTCGCGGGAATGCCAGGAGTCTGGATGAGGATGTGGTTTTGGAGCAGGTCAGGAGATTGGCGAACAACGGATTTGGCGAATTTATTTTAACCGGGACCAATGTAGGCAGTTACGGCATAGACAAAGAGAGTTCACTTGCAAAACTTCTCAAAAAAATGAGTTTCATTCGTGGTGTGCGCCGTATCAGAATCGGATCACTGGAACCGCTTCAGGTCACTGAAGAGCTGAAAGAGCTTTTAAACGAACCGTGGATGAGCAGACATATGCATATCGCTCTTCAGCATACTTCAGACAAAATGCTTGAAATAATGAATCGTAGAAACAGATTCAAAAGTGATCTCGCTCTTTTTGAAGAGATTGCATCGTACGGGTATGCTCTTGGCACCGATTTTATCATTGGCCACCCCGGTGAAGACGAAAATGAATGGAGCGAGGCGATGGAAAGGGTCAAACTGCTGCCTCTGACCCATATACATGCGTTTACCTATTCTCCCCGCGATGGGACTCCAAGCAGCAGAATGAAACCTCTTGTGCCAGGAAACATTGCAAAGGCAAGACACAAAGAGTTGACATCGATAGTAAAGAGCAAAAACTACCAGTTCAGACGTTCACTGAAAGCTCCACTGGAAATCCTTTTAGAGAGTGAAAAGAGCAACTGCTATATCGGTTTTGACCAATACTATAACAGAGTCAGGGTCGAATGCAGCCGGGATATTAGAGGAGAGTGGATAACTCTTGACAAGTTTGAAGCGACAGAGGAGGGGAACGTTGGACGTTTCTAAAAAAAACAGGTATATACTGGGAGCATCCACACTGCTGATTGTACTGTTGCTGCTTTTTGTCTTTGTAAGAGACAGATCACATCTGATAGATGCCGCAACAGCGCGTAATCTTATAGAGAATTCCCATATTGAAAATACCAGGATCGAG
>WFUN01000136.1 GCA_015484905.1 Hydrogenimonas sp.
ATTCTATATCGTCCAAAAAAGCTGTTAGATAGTTGTACCCTACTGTATGGATAATGGCAACGATCAGTCCACCAACCGTAGTAACAAGAGCCATGGATATGCCTTTTGCAAATATGCTCGGATCGCCCATGCCTGTTTTTCCTATTGCTTCAAAAGCCATCAAAATACCGACGACAGTACCCAAAAGACCAAATAGCGTGGCGGTGGCCGCAATGATTTTAATGGTAGGCATTCCCTTTTCGAGTCTTCTGAGCCTGCTTCCCAAAAGTTCTTTCACAATAGGCAAAACAGTTTTTGTATCTTTGGAAGCGATAGGAAAAAACTCACAGATTATCTCGTCCGTATGCACCTTTTTTTGTTTGATAAAGAGCATATACTGAATCCACTTCGTTATTATCAGCGCGATGCCTACAGTATTCATAGCTATCAATATCTTCATAACTACACCGCCGTCATTTATATACTCCATCAATCCCATTTTTTTCCTTTTATCTGTTTTTCAGTTTATAATTTATTGGTACTTTCAGTGTCAATTCATCAGCATCGAAAACGTCGGGAAGAGGCTTAAAACTTCCGATCTTCTCCAAAGTCTTCACAGCGGCTCTGTTGAGCCTGCTGTGTCGGCAGGCAGAAACAACTTCGATACTCTTTATAGAACCATCTTTCAAAATAGTAAATCTGACCTCCACCATACCGCTTTGGCGAAGTTTTTTAGCACTTCTTGGGTAATACTTGCTCCGCTCGATCTTCCTACGCACCGCCATAAGATAGGCCGCTTTTATCTTATCTATCTTATCATTATTGGCATTCTGGGCTGAAACCACCGGTCTTGAAGCCGGTTTTTGTAAAGAGCGATTTGTTATCTGTCTAGAAGCGGTCTTTTTAACAACTGGTTTTTGTGTCTCCTTGATTATCTCTCTTTTAGGTGGCTTAACTACAGGTTTGGGGTTTGGCTTATGCTTAGGTTTGGGCTGTGTTTTTTTCTGCAGCTCAGGTCTGGGCCGCTCCTGACACCTGTACACCGGCTCCGACGGAGCAGGTTTGACAGAAGAGAGCTTTATAAGAACTCTCTTCTCATCGATACCGGACCCAAAAGAGGGAGTTTCGATATGTATATAGTGGAAAACGATGGTCTCGGCAGCGAAAACCGCAATCAGCATAAAAATAAAAAGATAGGGATAGGGTTTTTTCATCTTCTACTCAAGCGACGTTCACCTGTCGGATATTTAACTCAAAGAGTCTGAATTATATTGAAGTTATGTTATTTGTTTGTTAATTTCCAGAAGAAGTGTTGTATCAGATATTGTTGCAAAACGGGCACGCTGAAAATATTGAATTATTTAATAAGCCTTGATTTAGGTGTTTTGTGAGGATTGGTTGCGGGAGGAGGATTTGAACCTCCGACCTTCGGGTTATGAGCCCGCACCAAATCCCTTAAATACGGCGTTTACTACACTGTGTACCTTCGCAACGCTACTTTTTTAGGGTACACGTGTACCCTGTATTGCAAATTATTTTCTAATTTTTCTACGTATATTAGAAATCTATACGAGTACATTAAAACCAACTAAATGCTAACAATTGATAAAATCCCAATAGTGAAATTGCAAAATAATGCAGCATGGACAGAAGATCTGACGAACTGAAACGGAAGTTGAAGGAAAAGGAGAGGCAGTGGCAGATGAGAAACCAAACATCGTCAAAAAAGTGAATAAAGAGCTTGAAGACTTTGACAAATGGAACAAAGTCAAGAAAAGAACGCATACAGTCAAAAGAAACATAAGTTTTAAAGAAAGAGAAATTTTTTGGGCAAGAGTTGGGCAAAATATTGGATCTGAAGAATATGGCAAAGGTAACGAATACCAACGACCTGTAGTTATTGTTAAGCAATTAACAAATGATCTCTTTTTTGGCGTTCCTCTTTCTTCCGTATTAAAAGAAGGTGCTTATTTTTACAATTTCACTTATACGGACAAAAAGGGCAACACCAAAACTAACTGTGCGATGCTTTTACAGCTGAAAGCATTTGACAAAAAGAGACTGATGGGCAGAATAGGAATGATACCAAGAAATGATTTTTACAAAATGATGGATAAAATAAGGGAGTTGTTTATCCCTCTCCCGTAAGAGAGGGGGTGCCCGAAGGCGAATGTATACGGTAATTATACTCAAAGGATAAGTGAATGTCAAATAGCAACATCGTCAATTTGAACAGTTCAAAGACTTCATGAAAAATATCAAATAAAAGGACCAACAATGACACCTGACGAACTGAAACGGAAGTTGAAGGAGATCGGCGTTTCGCAGAAGGAGTTTGCGGAACGGACAGGAGTTAGCAGAGAATCAGTAAGCAACTGGGCTACTGGTAAGTATGAGGTGCCTAAATGGGTTAATGAGATTATAGAACTCATGCGGATAGAAAAGAAATTCAACAAGATAAAGGAGCTCATATTAGATGAGCTTAAAAAGTGAAGCTATTTCACAAAAATACTTGACAAAAGAGAAATAGCTACTATATAATGCTCCATGAAAGTGGAATTACTTTAATTTTAAGGAGCATTGCATGACAACCACACAACCAAACCACCACACGATCATGCGATCGTCGTTCATCAAATCACGTCTCGACACCATAGAAAGCACTCTGTATTTGCTTATGCACGCTGCCAGGAAAGACGCGGAGCCGATAGAGTTGTCTCACGCTTTGCGCCTTGTGATCGACGGCGTAAATGACACCAAAGAGATGATCGACGAACTGCAAAAGCCTAAACGCTAAAAATACCACAACGCTTTGAAGTTGTCCTTTTGAAACTACCAAAGGGGCTCTCGTTGTCAAAAAAAAGGAGCATGAAATGAGTCTACTGTATTCTGAAAATCCACTTGTCGTAAATCCGGAGCTTGCTGAAAAAATAGGACTGAACGAGGCTATAGTGCTGCAGCAGCTGCACTACTGGATCCAGAAGTCGACGATTGAATACGATGGCTACGTATGGGTCTATAACACGATAGACCAGTGGCGTGAACAGTTCAGGTTTTTCAGTGCAGATACGATCAAAAGAACGCTGAAAAAGCTGAAAGAAGTAGGCCTTGTAAGGGTAGAAAGGCTCTCAAAAGATAAGCGTGACAGGACGAATTACTACGCAATAGATTATAAGAAACTGGAATCTTTTGAGGATGCTCGATGCATTGGTGCAAAATGCACCGATGGAAAAGGGCAAAATGCACCGATGAGTGAGGGCAGATTGCACCGATGTATTAATGATAAATCTTTTGACAGAGACTACACAGAGACTACAACAGAGACTACAAGAGATATAACCCCAAACCCCTTTGACGAAACTCGAAGCAAAAAGGATGAACGGGCGAGGAACGATGTCAATTACAAACTGCCGGAGTGGCTCGACAAAGAGGCCTGGAACGAATGGGTCGCTTTCAGGAAAGAGCAGCGTAAAAAGCTCACGCCGATGAGCATCAAAAAGCAGATCGCCTTTTTGCAAAAACACAAGGCCGATCACGTGGCGATCATTGAGCAGTCGATTAGAAACGGCTGGACGGGCCTGTTCGAGCTCAAACACGAGCGCAAGACTGCCAAGGCCGAATACGATTATTCCGAATACGAGAAATTCGGTTACAAACCCAAAAACCGACATGACACGGTGATCGATACGGAGGTAAACGATGGATAGGGTCAAATTCTTCCAGGAGATGTTCGAGGTAACCCGTGCCCAGGCGATGGTATTCGAGAGCATGATCGAAGATATACCGGACTCCAGGCTGATAGATTTCGGGAAGTTCGTCATAGAGCGGTTCGAGCCGATGAAGTCAAAACTTCTGATCATCAAAGAAGCCATCTTCGATTTCAGGCGGATGCAGATCGAGAACGGAATCCGCAACGGGAGCTTCTCGTTCAGGACGATTGACGAGATGAAGGAGTATCTTGACACGTATTATCGCGGAAAGGACATAGCGAACGGGCCGGCGTCGTATTTCGACTACGTCGTGATAGGAATGGACAAGGAGGGCAGGCTCGTCAACAAGTATGCTCTCGATGAGTTTGGCAGGTATCTCGTTCTGGACGGCGAGGATGTTTCGGAAGTGTATCGGTGGCTATTTGAAAATCAGCACAGGATCGGCAAGGTCGAATTCCATCATCCTGCCAAAAGTATACCGTCCATTAGAGACAGAGGCACGGATATTATCGACAATAAACCGGCAGATTCGAGAGTCGTCGAGATGATCGGGGGAGTTTATGCGCGTGTTGACAAAAGCTGAGCGCGAAGCGTTCGAGACGGCGTGGATATTTATGGAGCGCGTCGGCGGGATGTACGTTCCGAACGGAGAGCCGAAGAGATGGGTCGGAAATATTGTCGTGCTTGACATATACGGCAACACATCTCCTCTACCTCCGAAAGTCGTTGAAATGGTAGGAAGACTTGGAGGGCTCAGGAAAACGAACGCCTACTTCAACGGTATGACGAAGGAGAAGTATTTCGACAAGTTCGTCGAGCGACTGATGAGCAGGAAAGAGCAGCCGCGCGACTATTTTGCCAAAGGAACGCTTTATTACGACGACAGGAAAGAATATACGCCTCAGTCCGAAGTGATCGAGTACGAGTACCAAAGGAGCGCATGATGGCAAAAAAAGAACCAGAAAAGCGCTATTGCCTCTCCAACTTCCGCTTCGGCGCGCACTGCACGCATTGCAAACGCACCTGGGAGAGCGACGACCTTGCGGACATGCCTGAGAATTGCGACCAGTGCGGTAGATCGGTTATGGTCAACGACCACGCGACGATCAAGAGCAGATTTAAGAGTGAATTGGAGGATGAAGAATGAAGATTGATAGTACGGTCACAATTCATCCGACTGTCAAAGCAAGCACGCTTTACGCTATTGAGAGGATGGCAGAAGCAAGATGCATCAGTCTTGGCAAAGTTATTGAGCTGAAACTCGAGAGTGATAAAGAGTTCTGCGAGTACAAACGAGAGTACCACTGCAAAAGATACGAAGACGACAATACACCCCCGCTATTCAAGTAAAAAATCTTAAAAGATACTTTTCTTTCGAATCCTGCAAAAATATCGAAAAATGAGCAGGAGTGCGTATGATCATTCCCAAAGAGATCGATGAGCAGAGAACATTTATCGACTGGCTGAAGCGAAAGCGAATTCCGTTTGCAGCCGTGCCGAATGGACAAAAACGTACCAGGTGGCAGGCACAACAAGCGAAAAAAGAAGGGATGACGGCCGGCGTTAGTGACCTGTTCGTTTTCACGCCGAAGAAGATCGTATTTGTGGAAATGAAGCGCAGAAAGAAAAGCGTGTCACGCGTGAGCGAGAAACAGCGGGAATTTTTGGAGATGGTCAATCGATTCGAGTATGCGGTCGGTGTTGTGTGCTACGGGGCGCAGGAAGCGATAGAAACGATAGAGAACATCGATCGGGCGACAGAATTGGAAGAGGTTAAATGAAATTTAGTATTGAGTCGAACATAAAACAGATCATAGGAGGATTGAGGCGATTCGCAAATAAAGATCTGCCGTACATCACGATGGTGGCCACGAACAATATAGCGTTCGACGCGCTGAACGCTTTGCGAAAAGATGTGGGCAGCAAGCTGAATATCCGTAAAAAGAGCATACCAACTGCATGGAGGGTGAAAAAAGCTACAAAACTTAACCCGTATGCAGTGCTATACGTAGATGCATGGAGCTGGCAGTACAAAGTCCTGAAACATCACTACACCGGAGGCGACCGTGTGCGAAAAGGCATGGAGAAAGCGATGATCAAATTGGGATACATGCATAGAAACGAAATACTTACGCCCCCTCCGGGAGTCCGCATTCAGCCCCATACGTATATCGAGATGATGAGTCAGTTAAAGCTGCATTACAAAGCCGGATACTTTTCTAATGAGACGAAGAGGAGCAGGTCAAGGAGAGAAAAGATTAGGGGTAGGGGTGTCAGATATTTCGTTGTTACAGGCAGGTCCGACTCCCCTATGGCTCCGGGTGTATATGCCCGGATGCCTGGTGTAGATAGACCGGTATGTATGTTGAGGATTGCAGAGCGTCCAGAATACAAAAAGAGGCTTGATGATAAAGAGATTGTTAAAAAAGTTATAGCAAGAAGGGCGAAAAAACATTTTGACGATGCGTTGGAGCGTGCGATGGCGATCAGGAGGGCGAAGGGATGGTGATTCTACGGGTCCTTCCTGGGCGAAAAGGCGGGGCGGGTAGTGGGAACCCCGATATTTTTCTGGTTACAAATTTTTTTCAAGGATGACAAGATGGCAAAAACGAATTGTCTACGACGCAATTATTTTGACACCGAGGTTATGAATGGCGGGTAAAGTTACGATCGATCTATCCGACGATAACGATCTACTGGTATCTTCGAGCGTACTTGCAAAAATTTTGAAAGTGAGCAGGCAAAGAATCTCTTTGTGGGCAAAAGACGGGATGCCGTTGACCGGAAACAAAAAACGCCCAACCTATCCAGTGCGCGGTTGTATCGAGTGGGCCATCGCGAACGGAAAGCTCGATATCGATTTCAAAGCAAACGAGATTGACCGTGAGCGGCTTCCTCCGGATCTGCGCGACAAGCTGGCCAGTGCCGAACTGAAAGAAGAGAAACTTAAGGTAATGCGTGCGGAATACGGCCCAATCAAAGAGATGGAGCGTATCGCTTACAGAATCGGTGATTTTGTAAAAAACGGGATGCTTGCGATTCCTGGCCGCATTTCTTCGATTGTTGCCAAAGAGACGGACCAGCACAAATGCGAGACGATTATGCGCAACGAGATTGTGTCGGTGATGCAGGATATGGCCGATCAGATCGACAATGTTGCAGGGGAGATGGAAGAAGCGGCATATCGGGAGGCGAAGTGATAGGGCGAGTTGTCGCTGCCTTTAAATCCGGTTTCAGACCGGTCAAGTATCAATGGCTCTCCGACTGGGCCGATGAAAAGCGCCGCATTCCACGTGGTGCGTCACCGGAGCCTGGACGATGGCGCACATCGAGGACGCCATATTTAAAAGAGATCATGGACGAGATCAGTCCGCTTTCAAAGACGCAGATCATATCGGTCATCAAGGGCACGCAGCTTGGTGTCACAGAAGTAGCCAACAACCTGATTTTCGCTGTGATGGACCAGTACAAAGGTCCGATCTTGATGGTCATGCCTACTGAAAGTGTGGTCAAGAAACATTCCAAGAAAAAGATCACTCCTGCGCTTAAAGCGATGCCGGAGATTAACGCCATTGTAAAACATTCAAGAAATAGAGGAGATGGTGGCTCTATGTTCGAGAAAGAGTTTGTCGGCGGAGCTTTGACGATGGGGTGGTCCAACACCAACGCAACCTTCAGATCCGACTCGATCCAATGGCTGATTATGGACGACGTGGACGGATTCCCTGATGATGTAGACGGGGAAGGCTCGCCAGTCGAACTTGGTAAAAACAGGACAGACTCTTTCGGTACAAAACGCAAGATTTTTATCAACTCCACGCCGACCGTCAAAGGTATTTCAAATATCGAAAAGGAGTTCGAGGACTCCGACCAGCGCCATTACTACATGCCATGTCCCTTCTGCACGCCGAGTGAAAAAGAAAAACAAACGATGGACAATATGGTGCGTTTCGAATGGGGTAACTTCAAGTTCGAGTACGAAAACTATCGGCTCAAAGGAGAGGTGCATTTTGTATGCCCACATTGTGGATCGTTGATCGGAGAGCATTATAAGCCATGGATGATGGACCCCGCCAACGGCGCAAAGTGGATAGCGCACAATCCGGGGCATGCCAACCGAGGCTACCGAATACCCAGCTTTTACAGCCCTGCCGGGTGGGTGACGTGGGAGCAGATAGCCAAAGAGTTCTTAAAAGCTCTCAAACAGATGGAAACAGAGCATAAAACAACGTTGATGAAGCGGTGGAAAAATACCCGTGCGGCTGAAACATGGGAAGAAGAGGTTACGGAGGCCGACGAGAAAATTTTTACAGATCGGTGCGAGGAATATCCCTTTGAAGTGCCTGCGGAGGTAAAAGTCATTACAGCCGGGGTAGATACCCAGGATGACCGTTTCGAGATCGAGGTCGTAGGCTGGGGCGACTGGGAGGAGACATGGAGCATAGACTACCGCGTAATACATGGAGATCCGCAAGACCCGGAAACATTGAAACAGCTCGATCGGTACCTGATGCAAACTTTCGATACCGAAGGCGGCAGAAAGATGAAGATATATGCCGCCGCAATCGACCGGGGAGGCCACAGGTCTAAAGCTATAGACGGCTTCTGCAGAAACAAACTTACCAGGCGTATATTTGCAGTGTTCGGATCTACAAATATAACCACCCCTCCGGTGCCGGTCAGATCTTCGAAGTCAAAGCACAAAACGAATATCTTCAGAATAGGCGTCAATGCACTAAAAGACGACGTATATGCGAAGATAGTGACAAAAGCGCCCGGACCTAATTATATGCATTTCCCGCAAAAAGAGGCTTATGACGAAGAGTATTTTCGACAGCTTACAGCTGAGCGGCGTGATTCTAAAGGAAGATGGGAGAAGAAGAGGCCCAGAAACGAGGCTTTCGACTGCCGGGTATACGCTACTGCCGCTCTTTTGCTGGCCGGCGTGGATATGAGCAAAATAAGCGGTAAAGAGATCAGATTCGGCAGTGTAATCCAGGCTGAGGCGCCAAGAATCAACAGACGAAAAAAGCGTACCGGTCGCAGCGAAGACTGGTCGGACATTATCTAAAGGGGAGGAGAGATGGCGAGACGAAAAGATGTGCTGGACAGTGCGCTTACACTACATTTGACAGTTAAAGAGAGGACTAACAGGATACTGTACGAGCTTGCAAAGGAGCAGGAGGCTACAAAGAGCAAAATTTTGGAGACGCTGCTGCATGAGAGCGCTTCGTTCAAAAAAAAGCTGGAAGATCTTAAAAAGAAGGGAGTTTTTTAGTCGACTATTTTTGAATCCCGAAAACAGACAAAATAACGAAAAAGATCGGGGGGGGAATTCATGGCTCAGACTCTCGGAGAGCAGCTTGACGAAGTACAGGAAGCCATTTCACGGGCGCTGAAAGGGCAGAGTGTCGAGATCGGTGATCGTCGTGTGGAGATGCCAAATCTTCTTCGTCTGCAGAACCTTAGAAAAGAGCTTCTCATCGAGATCGCCAAATACGGCAGAGACTATATCCCCGGCTCCTCCAGAAAGCCGTTGCCCAGAAAGGCAAGAATTGTTTTTGGCTAATGCGATGCGCCGTTTTGCGGTGCGGCAGGCAGCCAAGATACTTCGAAACTATTACGAAGCCGGCAGGCGCACCACAAACAGGGATTTCAACAACTCGATAAATGCACCGTTCGAAGCCACCGCATCGGCAGACAGGGACACGATAAGGGCGAGAGCGCGCTGGCTGCATGAAAACAACGGCATCATGGCGAATATCGATGCCGCCATAGTCAACAACAGTGTCGGCAACGGCATGAAGCTGCAGGTAAAGAGCCGTGACAAGCAGCTGAATGGACGTATAGAAAAGATGTGGCAGAGATGGTGCGAAAAAGAGTTTTGCGATGTCACGAAGCGCCTAAATTTCGGTGACATCCAGCGCATACTGCTCGGCCAGAGGATTATGGACGGCGAGATATTCATCGTAAAACGATACAAGAAAGATGTAAAGAATCCTCTCTCTCTGCAAATGATCGAAGCGGACCGTATAACGTCCGGACCGAATATAAAAAGTCCGTCCGAAGATACGGTTGACGGCATCGCAATAGACGAATACGGCGCGCCGAAAAGCTATTTCGTATCGAAGGGGTTCGACTATACGGAAGTACCTGCGGAAAATGTCATACATTACTACAAAATAGACAACAGATTCACCCAGTACAGGGGAATCAGCGAATATAGGCAGGCGATAATCGATCTAAGAAATTTTGCCGGATACATGAGCGCATACATCAAGTCTGCAAGAGCACGGGCAAATGTCGCATATCTGATCGAGACTGCGGATCTTGAAGCGAGGCTGGCAGCAAAAGAGCAGGGGATCGAGGGCGACCCGATCGAAGAGATCAACGACATCATAGTAAGCTACCTGGCGCCCGGGGAAAAGCCGCACATGCTGGCGGCGAACATGAACGGCGCGGATCATGAGAAATTCGTACAGTCTGCGGTGAGGCTCATGTCGACCGCGAGGAGGGTGAGTTACGAGCTCGCGTTCCGTGACTATTCACAGGTAAACTTCTCGAGTGCTCGCGCATCAATCATACAAGATCACAAACGTTTCAGCAACGAACAGATACACCTGGTTACATATGTACTGCGCCCGATCTATTTCGAGTGGCTCGAGCTCAATGTATATGCGGGAAATATTGAGGGACTCAGGGCGTCTGCGTTCAACGAAAACAGGGATGAGTTCATGCCGCTATGGATACCACCGAAGAGGGAGTGGGTGAATCCCCTACAGGATATAAGGGCGGTCCAGGAGGAGCTTAAGCTCGGCCTTACAACACTCAAAAAAGAGGCTGCGGGAAGAGGAGAGGATATCGAGGATCTCATCGCCCAGAGGCAGGAAGAGATGCGAATGCTCAAAGAAGCGGGCATATCTACGGATGAACTTTTTTAGTCGACTATTTTTGAATCCCGAAAACAGACAAAATACGAAAAATTAGCGGAGGTGACAATGCCGAGGAGACAGCTGGAGAGGTCGAAACTGACGGAGCGGGGCATCGAGCGTCGTGCCGCGATTGACCGGTCGGCAATAGACGAGGA
>WFUN01000137.1 GCA_015484905.1 Hydrogenimonas sp.
ACATAGAAAAGAGCAGCTAAAAGACGAATTGGAGCAAAAGTTAAAAAACTATATCAGTAAATCACTTTCTATGAATTTTGAATCCATAACAAAATATATTGCTTCTGCAAAAAGAATAGATACTAAGATGAGACGACTTAAAAATGAACTAAGCAAGCTCAAAGAAATTTTTGGTGAGTTTTACAATTCAGATCTTGTAAAGACAAAAATTGAGGAATTTGAAAAAAAGATGATAAAGGAAATTGAAAATGAGTGATAACATCGTAAAAAAAGTGTGTAAAGAGCTGGGGCTGACCTACCGAGAGCTGGGGGAGGCGATAGGGTATAGTGAGGGGGCTATCAAAACGGCTGTCTCAACCGGAAAAGTTAGCGAGCCGATGCAGAAAGCCATTGAACTATACCGAAAAAATCTTGAATTGCAAAAAGAGCTTGAGCGATTCGAACAATTCAAAGACCTCATAAGAAGCATCAAATAAAAGGTATGTGCCATACGGCCTATACCTTTAAAAGTAAAAATTACAACCGCACCGCACCATAAAAAGTAAAATTCCAAACTAAAACTATTGACAATAGGTTTTTATTTTGCCATAATTCCCTACATGGAGTACAAATACCAACCAAAAGGGGCATTTATGGCAAATCTACAAACCTTGAAATTCAACCGTGACACACTGGAGGTCATTGTTGGCGACGGCAAATATGTTGTCGTCAAAGCATTTTGTCAAAATATCGGGCTCGATTACGGAAAACAGCACCGCAAACTAAAATCAGACCCGACCTTTGAAGCCAAACTGCTCAAAGTCCAAACGCCCGGCGGCGTGCAGGATGTCTTTTGCATTCCGCTGGACAAACTCAACGGCTGGCTCTTTACGATCAACCCGAACAAAACCAAGCCTGAAGTGAGAGAAAAACTCATTCTCTATAAAAAAGAGTGCTTCAGGGTTTTGTATGAACACTTCAACAAATCGACCACACCGCCCGCGGGCTGCCCAGCCGAACGTTTCGACAGCCGCATCAACGGCTACAAAAGCCAGATTGCCCAGAAAAACAAAAAGATCGAAGATCTTCGCTGGGAGCTCGTCGCGGCGCAGACCAGACTCGAAGAACTCGAAAGCCGCAAAATCGCTGGCGGCGACTGGATCATGATGGAGTACAACCTCCTCGATCTGGCCGGAGCACTGTCGCGCCACAAAGAGGAGCTCGAAGCCTACGGCAGACAGCTCGAACAGATCGCCAAAGCCCACCGCGAACGGATGCAGTTTGTCGATCACCTGCTTAAAAACCTGATAAAACACCACCCAAAAACAAAAAACGTAGCCGAGTACGCAAGCAAACACGCGAAAAAGCGGCTGCGATGAAAGGAGCGCATAAATGACAAAGCAAGAGGCAAAGATGGAAATATTGGGTTTTTTCGATGGAGTTGAAATTGGAAAGTTGAAAAAAGACATATGTGCAATCATAGACGAAATAGAGTATGAAGAGACCACAAAATGGAAAAAAGAGGCCGAGCGTTTAAACACGATCATCGAATGGCTGCGGGAGCAATGCCTGGATCCGGCACTCATAAAATGAGGAAACGAAAATGTTCGAAACGTCAATAATCCCGCCTGACCCGCTCAACGAGCTGGAAAAAAAGGCCAAAAAAGACTCTTTTGCCAGAAGAGGCAAAGAGGCGATCATAGAAAATTACGCGAAAAGGAAGAATATGACTATCGAAAAAGCACGGGAAAAACTTCTCGCGAAAAACGAATCGAATCAAACAACAGTCAAACAAGCAGATCCCGAAACTACGGCACCGCAGGCCGGGACTCCGACAGATTATGAAGCAACGCTCAAACAAAAAAAGCCGTTCACCGTCGAAGAGGAGCCTGATCCGGTATCGCCCGTCGGGATGACCGACGAAAAATTCAACAGGCTCGAAGACGATACGCGAATCGTAGTGACCGCCGGCATGATTCGCCGGTTTGCGCAGATGATTCGCGCGGAAGAGCGGTTGAAAAACAAGCCGATAACGCTCGATGAAATGTTGGATATCGCGGAAGAAGCATAAAGGAGCGAAAAATGACACCACGATTCATGAAAACAAAAAATATGGCAAAACATATCGGGCTCAACGCAGACACATTGCGAAAAGGCATAGGCACCGATTTCATAGTCGGCCGGCACCTCTTCAAGCCGGCAGGCAAAGACTACTACTTATGGGATGTGGCAGAAATGGTCAAATGGTCCATGGGATCCATATCTCAAACAGCTAAGAGTGTATTGGACAAAATTACGGCATAATATTCAGCCCTCGAAGTGGCTGACGGAAAGGATAGCCACAATGGTTTCTATCTTCAAAAGAGGAAACAAGCTCTATTTACAATTCACTGTCAACGGAAAACGCCGGCAGAAATCTACAGGTCTTACAGATACACCTGCAAACAGAAAGCTGCTGAAAAAAGAGGTCATACCGGCACTCGAGGCTAAGATCGTCACCGGGGAATTCGACAAGCCAAAGGTAAAAAAATTCGAATATTACGGAGATATCTGGCTCAAATCGAAAGATCCACTCAAAAGCTACCGAGAATGGCATAACATCTATCTACACCAGCTTAAGCCATTTTTCGGCAGAAAGCAGATCGACGCTATCAGCCGCGGAGACATCAAAGAGTTTGCGGACTTCAAACTCTCAACAGTCTCCCCGAAGCGCGTTAGAACCCTTCTCAACTGCATCCAGGGCATATTCGATATCGCCATAGATTACGAGCATATATCCGTAAACCCGGCAACAAACATCAAACTGCCGCGGCATAAACCCATAGAAATGATGCCGTTCACTAAAGAAGAAGTAGAAAAACTGCTGGATACTGCGGAAGGATGGGTTAAAAATTATCTGGCAATGGCTTTCTACACCGGAGCGAGACACGGCGAACTGATAGCTCTGCAGTGGAGCGATATAGACCGGTCAGCCATGACTATATCTATATCGAAACGAATCAAAAAAGGAGTGATAGACACACCGAAAACCAAAAGCTCCATCAGAAAAGTACCGATATTCTCGCCACTTGTCGATTATATCGAAAACCAGTTTGAGCTATGCCAAAAAAAAGGCAGCATGAACGTCTTTTTCAACCCACACACGAACAAACCGTTCATAGATACAAAAAAGCTCACCCAGTTCTGGAAACCGCTCCTGGAAAAATGCGGCATTGAGTATCGACGTTTCTACAATACACGCCATACATTCGTAACGCAAATGATCAGATCCGGCGTTCCCATCCTGGACATCAGCCAAACTGTAGGTCATAAAAGCATAGATGAAACAATCAAAACATACGCCAAATATCTACCGCAAGAACATCTGAAAATAGCACGCAATTTCGACCCGTTCGCTGACAATTCAGCTGACAGCAGCGTGCAAAACACCATAACTACGGGATAAGCGGACAATCCCTCCCTGTCCGCCACTCCTTTACAATCCCCTATTTTTCGGCTTTTGAAAAACAAACTTTACACAGTGTGCCCAAACTTGTCATACAGATCTGGTTAATAATACATTAAGTCAGACTGGGGAAATTCTGTATTGCGAAAGAGATTTTCCTCTGGTATTGACTATGTGTACGGCACACGCTATACAGGGGTCGAACGAATGAACGACACGCAATACCTCAAGAGGTCTGGATGGATCACTCAGTCGTATTCCTATCAACGACTCTTCATATGGGCCTCTTTTTCCTTTTTCACCCTTCGGCGACGCGTTCCAGGTCGTGGGGGCTATCACCTGGTAATTGGCGATCTTTCCTTCTTCTATACGGACAAAGTGGGACAAAACGCCACGTGGAACTTCATGTATACCGCATCCTTGCGTCTCTTTCGGTAATTTGTCGAAATCGAATTTCGTCCAGGTCTCTTCATCGTAGTACTTTATATTTTCGATCAGATCACTGCAAAAGTCGAAAATGGCATCACTGCATATTTTAGCTTCTACAGCTCTGGCAACATTACGTCCTATTGTGGAAGAGAGGTCTATCAGCTCCATTCCTGTCTCTTCCATAAAGCTCTTCAATACCGGTTTGATCCGTTTGGAATCTTTTAGATATCCAACTATCATACGCGCAGCCGGCCCTACTTCCATCGGTTTTGCCCGATAACGGGGCGATTTTATCCAGCTGTATTTCTCCTCGCCTTTGAGTGTCCCATCTTCATTGAGATCAGTATAAAAAGGTTCCGTTTTTTCACTATACGGATCATTTGAATCGCTCTTATACCAAGATCTGGCCATCTCCTCTGTGATATGCTTTTCATCAAAAGGCTCGATACCATCAAAGTCATGATCGAAGATGACACCATCTTCGAAAATCTTTTCTTCACCTCTTATCATGTAAGATCCCGCAGCCATAAAATTGCCACTTCCTCTTCCGACTCCACTTTTCATCTCTTCCTTATATGCATTGACAAGCAGTTTCATATCGGGAATATAGGCGCGCTCTATAAAATCGTGCACATCCTTTATAATAAATATGAAATCGTTCAGCCGCTGAGGATTGAGCATATCGGCCACACTGGTCACTCCACCCACGACAAGGTTTTGGGGATGTGGGGTTTTTCCTGTGAAAATGGCGATCGCTTTGCTCAAAGTCGTCTGTATACGCAACGCCTCCATATAATGGTTGACAAGTATAAGATTCTCTTCGGGAGAGAGTCGGTATGCATCGTGTCCCCAATATCCGTTGGCAAAAAGTCCGAGGCGCCCAGCTTTTACAAAGGATGTCAACTTCTCCTTGATAGAACTGAAATGGCCCACCGAGCTTCTGTATGGATAATCATGGTATGAAACAGCTACTTCCTCAGCCTTTTTTACATCCGCTTCAAGTGCACTGACAATATCGACATAGTCGAGAGAATGCAGATGATAGAAGTGAACTATATGGTCCTGGACAAACAGCGAGAGGGTAATGAGATTGCGTATAATCTGTGCATTAGGTGGAGGGACGATACCATAGGCATTTTCTACAGCCGTTACAGAGGCACGATAATGAACATTTGTGCACACCCCACAGATACGCTGAGCTATAAGCCCTGCATCTCTTGGGTCTCTTCCTTTTAGTATGATTTCGATCCCTCTAAAAAGCTGACCGGCAGCACGAGCCTCTTTTACGACATTGTTCTCATCGATCTCCACTTCTATTCGCAAATGACCTTCTATCCGCGTAACCGGGTCGATGACAATCTTTTTTTTGCTCATCTCTTCCGCTCCTCTATCGTTCTTTCATTGGCGTAGCGATCGAATGCAATCTTTCCTTCTCCGCAAGCGATACAGCCATGTCCGGCCTGAACAGGCCAGCTCATACCATCATTAAACTTGACTTGAGGACAGTTTAGATGGGCATAAGGTCCTTTGCACCCCATTTTAAAAAGGCACCATCCCATTTTCGCCCCCTCGTCTCCCCATTCCAACACGAACTCATCCATATCGAAATGACCTCTGCGTTCGCAATTGTCATGAATACGATATCCATAAGCCCATTTGGGACGACCGAGGCTATCTAGTTCCGGCATTTCATCAAACATGATATAGTAAATAAGCGTCCCCACAATATTGACCGGATTGACAGGGCATCCAGGCAGATTTATGATGTCTTTGCGTCCGAGCGCTTCGGAAACACCTACAGCACCCGTAGGATTCGGACCTGCCGCCACTACGCCACCGTCAAGTGCACAAGATCCGACCGCCATTACTGCCACGGCACCTTCGGCGACCCTTTTTAGAAGTTTGACACCGGTTTCACCTCTGGGGCCAATACGAAGAAACTTTCCATCCATTCCAAGAGGTACTGCACCCTCGACAACAAGTATATATCTATTTTTGTCGTTTTGTATTACAGACTTCAATACGCTCTCGCTATGTTGACCTGCCGCAGCCATTAGTAGCTCATGATAATCAAGAGATATATAGTTTAAAATCAGATCGGTGATTTTCGGATTGGAAGTTTTGATGAAGGCTTCCGAATTACCGGAACAATCGGCCAGTTCCAGCCATACTATGGGAATTTTGTTAAGTTGTCTGACAGCGCTGTCTACCACCTCTTCATAGGCAGGAGAGAGTCGCATTTGAGCCGTTATCATGGA
The DNA here is from genome assembly GCA_015484905.1 of Hydrogenimonas sp. Classification (GTDB taxonomy): domain Bacteria; phylum Campylobacterota; class Campylobacteria; order Campylobacterales; family Hydrogenimonadaceae; genus Hydrogenimonas. The sequence goes on from WFUN01000137.1 coordinate 6,112, forward strand.
TATCCAACGATTATACTCTCTGTTCATATCCAACGCCTTGAGAGCCTCTTCGAGGTTTTCTGTCGTTATGCGGTTTCTTGGGTGCAGCCGGTTGAATTTTTCAATACGCTTTCTGACAAGTTCCATTTTCTTCTCTTCCCGGGCTGCCTCTTTTTGTGCACGTATCTTTTTGGCCAATTCCGGATCGATGTGCACTCTTTTTATAAGTTCTACGATATCCTGCCTACATCGCCCACACACCCTTCCCGCTCTGGTCAATCCTTTGAGTTCGCTAAAACTGGTCACCGCATTCTCTTTTATCAGTTCGATCAAATCTTGCTCGTATGTGCCTGTGCAGCTGCAAACAAGTCTTCCTTTTTTACTCTCTTTGCGACTGCGATAAAAAAAAGATGGATCGACTGGAGTCTTTTTTTCCATCATCTTTTTAAGTTCAATTACGTCAACATTGGAATTTAGACCAATAAAGCGTATCAGTAAATCTTTATAGACTATATACTGATCGACCCGTTTGAGAGATTTTGAGATGATAATGATATCTTCGTTCGCTTTGCTGTGCGGGTCGTAAGATGGCGAAACAACGTCGACAAACTGAAACGCCCTCACCTTAAGCTCATTGATGGCAACTTCCATCTGAAAGTTGACCGGCTTGTTTCCAAGCAGATTATCCACAGCTACACCGGCTTGTTGTGTGCACTCTTTGACACGTCCTGCGATGAATCCCGTACTTCGCAGCTGCGCCGCCTCTCCTACAGCGTATATATCCGGATCTGAGGTTTTCATCGTATCGTCGACCAAAATACCGCGATCACAATCCAAAGACTCTCTTGCAAATTCTATATTCGGTTTTTTGCCTATACCGAAGATAAGAAAGGGGTTTTCTATGGTGTAACGCTTCGTTACGATCTTTGAAATACGATTTTTTTCGATCTGTTTGTCTACTATCTCATCTTCAAATGAGATTTTTACGCGTGGATCCTCTTCAAAACTTTCCGCAATCCATTCTACTGCCCTTGGATCAAGAACGTGATCATAAAGATGTCTGCTGCGAGAAAGCAGAAAAACGGTATTTGGAGCATCCATTTTCACCAGCGTATCGAGAAGCTCGAGTCCAATCGGCCCCACTCCAACAATAACGACGTTGCTCCCTTTAATGCCCGAAGCGATTTTGAAACCGTCATCGGCGCTACGAAAAGTAGAGGCATTTTCAAGCTCGGAAACATCGAAAAGCTCTTTTGGTTTTGAACCGGTTGCAATGATCAATTTGTCGTAGCTGTAAGAAGCGTTTTTTGAAAAGACCTTTTTGCCGACCGTGTCGATCGAAACGATCTTTTGGCTCAATTCTACTTTGACGCTTTTATGCAGATCGAGACGGATATCTTCAACAGTGGCGCTTCCATCTACAAGCCGGCATAGATGAATCCTGTCGTAAGGAGGATACTTTTCTGCCGTTACAATCAATACATCATGCCCTTTTTCCTTCTGCATAATGGCATTTGCCGCATACGCCGCGGCAATCCCTCCACCTACGATAACGATACGCATCTTTTCCCCTTCCATACTCAGACCGTTTCATCGGTTTAGTACACATTCTACCAAACTTTTAGTTAACGGGTTCGCGTACAGACAGATCAGTCTACCTGTAAAAAACAGCTCTCTCATCCACCACTCGCCGCATAAGTTACAACTTTTATCATACAAAAATTATATTTCAGATACGTCTAAAAACCTTTCTTTCTTTTTCACAACGAGAAAGCCTGTACCGATCTTGAAGCTGGGTCAAGTAAAATTCAGACATTGGTATAAATCATCCAATTGTCAAGCCCAAATTGTTCTTTTTTGGTAAAACTAAATTGATCTTTCAAAATAAATATAAAATTCTGTCAACTTCTGGCTATCTGGATTTTTTTTAAATATTATTGAAGAGTTTTGTAATCAGAAACAATAGGTCGGAAGATCGGTCTTACTTTTTTATAAAGAGAATTTTTCATGAAAAGACGGTTTCACTCCGATAGAAAATCACATACCATCTTCTCGAACTCTTCGGCAGCCTCGCCGGCTTTTTTCTGCAGGAAAGTTTCGAAATACTCGTCGATGTAGCGTTCATGTGAACCGAACATCGTTACGTACATCTCTCTGTTTGGGTTTACCAGTATCGAGTGGTTAAACTCAGAGGCTATCGAGACTATGTCTATAACCTGTCCACTGGTGCCAATGGCTACAAAAAGACCACTCTCTTCAATCGCTCTTTGTATGAACCTGTAGGCAGGAGCGGCTTCACCAAACATCACGACGTTGTGTCTGATGGAGTAGTCGCCACACTCGGGACACATCTCTTCATCTCTCTGCTCTTTGTAGCCTATGTCCCATACATGTCCGCACGATTCACAGCGAAGATCCCGAAGGGTTCCGTGAAGATGTATGACGTTTTTGCATCCGGCCCTTTCAAGCATATCGTCCACATTTTGCGTAAGGTTCCAGATGCGGTCACCAAAGCGCTCTTCAAGTCTCGCAATGGCATAGTGCGCCGGATTTGGGCTTTTACTCTCCAAATCCAGACGCCTGGCGTTGTAAAACCGGGTAACAAGATTTCGGTCGGCTTCCCACCCTTCGGTGGAGCAGACCTTCATTACGTCATACTCTTCCCAGAGTCCATCGCTGTCGCGAAAGGTGCGGATACCGCTTTGTGCACTGAGGCCCGCACCGCTGAAAATAAGAACTTTTTTCATTTCTGCCTACACAACCCACATTATCTGAGAAAGAATTATTATAATCACAACCATCGCAAACGGAAAATAATGACCCTTGAACACCCATGGATTTATTTTAAAAATCTTTTGGTTGAATCCGCGTATTCCAAGCCATAGACCCAAAAAGGCCTTAAGCAGAAGAACTTTTTGCATATTTGTCATACCATCTTCACCTACATGACCAAAAATGTATGGAAACATTATAATACCTGTACCCACTACGGTAAAAAGAGCGTACGGGACCACTTTTCTTACATGTATCATTATGGCCTCCCGACACTCTGCGCCCTTTTCACCTCCAAGCGTTTTTTGCATCTTTGTAAGAAATAAAATGTCTACAAAAAGAAATCCGCCATACGTAAAAGCGGCGAGAAGATGGATTATGTGTAAAGTCGTATAAAACAAGTCAACCTCCCGAACTGATTATGTTGTCTACCTTAAAGATGAAATTTATTTATGACGCATCGGTCCATGTATAACTTATAGACAGATTTGTAATACTTTTATATAAGTGACATATTGTAGCAGTTATACTATAATTTGATAAAAAGGATTATAAATGCCACAACTGTTACCCGCAGACATTGGTTGTAAAAACCCTGACTGTGCAAAAAAAGATGAGTGCAAACGTCAGGTCATAGCCAAAAATGGCACGGCACGCGAAGTCAGAAAATTTGGTGGCACTCCAAAAAAAGGATGTGGCCAGTTTATCCAAAAATAAAATTTTTCCCAATACCTTGCGTGATACTTCTACGCTACTGAAGTTTATTATGAAATAGTTTAATTCACGATTATTTCAAGCATAGGATCTAAAATATATCCTATTAACAGTTTATGCTCGCTTAACACTCTTTTGTCATAATTTCGGCGAAAATTTTCACAAAAACGGCCTGTTTCAAGGCCGGCTTTCCAGGAGTTACCATGATGAAGCGAGCAGTACCTCTGTTATCGGTTTTTATCTCTACGGTTTTGGCCCAAAGCGTGGTGACTACTCTCGATCCAGTGAGTGTAGTCGCAACCGGCGAAGAAGAACCTGTAATCGAGCAGCCCATAAGTGTGGCCGTAAAGCAAAACGAAGAGATAGAGCTTGATCAGGTAGTCTTCCAAAAAGATCTTCTAAACTCTCTTGCAGGTGTACGTATAGAGCAGACCGGCTCGATATTCGGCCATATGACATCTATACGGATGCCTGTAAACACAGCTCCTTACTATCTTTTTATGCAAGATGGCATTCCGGTACAGTCTTCCGGTTTCTTCAACCATAACGGCCTTGCATATACGACTTTTGGCTCATCTTCTTCTATAGAGGTGCTTAAAGGCGCCGGAACAGCACTCTATGGTTCCGATGCGGTAGCGGCTGTAATAGATGTAAAGTCTCTTGCAGCGCCCAGCGATAGCCGTGAATCGATAGTATCCGCAACGGGAGGAAGCTACGGATACGCCTCACTTTCGGCCGAAATGAGCGGACCGACAGGAGATGAGAGCGGTTACAGGGTAAAGACTAAAGTTTTGCACAGTGACGGATGGCGGGACCATACTACCAGTAAAAGAGCAGAAATGAACTTTCGTTACGACAGCTCTTTGGATGATAACAACCTTTTGAAAATTGTCTTCAGCGCCAGTAAAACTGACGCACAGCAGGCCGACAGTTTCAACAATTACACCAATATAGAAAAAGGCTCTGCAGCCGCAAGTGACGATCCGAACTACTTCAAAGCGCTATCTCTTACAGATGTGCGCAGAAAATTTGACTATGCAAGAGTAAGTGCCGAATGGAGTAATTACAAATACGAAGATATTGAGATCACTCTGACGCCCTACCTGCGCTATAACCGAAACAGATACGTCGCTACATGGAGTGCCAATCTTCCGAGAAATGACAACAAGCTTGCAACAGTCGGCTTTTTGCAAAAAAATCGTCACGACACCTCATGGGGTCGAATCATAGGGGGTTTCGATGCAGAATATACTAGATCGTCTCTAAAATATATCCAGGATTTCGATCTCAATGTTTCGAGTTGGTCAGGAACTGCCACATATCTTGCCGGCAGTCTTTACGACTACGATGTCGACTATATAGCATTGGCACCCTACATTCACGCCGACGTCACTCTTGGAGATGAGACGACTGCAAGTTTTGGCCTAAGATACGATTACAACCGCTTTGAATATAAAAACAATCTCGCTCCAGAGAGCTACGATGCATCAGGCATATATTTCCGTCCTGCAGACAGAAACGACGACTTTTCCCATCTAAGCCCCAAATTTTCCCTGAGTTATCGCCCCGATGAAAGTACCAATGTTTACTTTCGCTATGCCAACGGCTTCCGAATTCCACAGGCTTCACGCCTTTATTCCATGCAAAAGGGGTACGAAGAGGTCACGCTCGATCCCGAGACATCCAACACTTTCGAAACAGGATACAAAAGAGCCTTCAAGAACGGAAATTATGTCGAGATATCCACCTACTACATGACAATAGACGATACGATAACAAGATACAGAAACGATACAACGGGTGATTACTACTACGCGAACGGAGGCAGCACACTTCACAGGGGTTTAGAGCTCACATTGGTTGCAAAGATGAGCGAAGAGCTCAGCTGCAAGGTAGCCTACTCATACTCCCGCCACAACTACAGAGACGATCCAAAATACGGAAGCAATGAGATGCAACAGGCTCCAAACCATCTTGGCAACCTGAGGCTGATCTACTCTCCCGCATCTGCTAAAGGGTTGAAGATTATGGGCGAGTATGTATATGTTGGGCCGTGGTGGCTCGACGACGCTCACTACGGAGGCAGATATGAAGGTTACAGTACTGGAAATCTGAAAACAGAGTACAGATACAATAAAGAGTGGAAGTTTTTCGCCAAAGTTACAAATATCAGCGACGAAAGGTACGCTACACGCGCCAGGTACGCATGGGGCAAAACCGATTACACTCCTGGAGACCCGAGAGAGCTCTATGCTGGGCTCGAGTATAGATGGTAAAACTCTTCAAAATTCACAAGTTCACCGGCCTTTTGGCCGGTGCAGTTTTGCTGCTGCTTGCAGTGACCGGCTTTTTCCTCGATCACGACAAGTGGCAGTTTCTATACTCCACAACAATCCCGTATGCTCCCAAAGCTCTTGAAGAACAAAACAGCCGACTATTTGAAGGTTACTATGTAGATCCGCAAAACGATAAAAGAGTGACCGTCTGTTCCAAACGAGGCATTTTCGAAAGTTTCGACGGAGGTTTGAGCTTCGAACGCCGTTTCAAGGGTATCTGTCTTGGCATAAGAAACGGTAAAAAAGGGCTCTTTGCAGCCACTGACGATGGAATCTACATCCAGCTTCCAGATGCCGAATGGAGAGCCGTGTCGCTGAAAGGAGTCTATGTAAATGCCCTAAGCCTGCACGAAGACCGAATATTCGCCGCAGTAGATAAAAAGAGACTCTTTCTTATAGACACAGATAACGCAAAGATCATAAAAAGCGCTACGGTAGCGCTCGATAAAAAAGATCTTGAAACTCCCATTACGCTCTCAAGACTCGTTAGAGATCTACACTACGGCAGAGGCTATTTCGATTCAGAGATCTCTCTTTTCATAAACGATTACGGAGCGATAATACTCATCTGGCTCGTTTTGAGCGGATTTATGATCTGGAGGATGATTGTCGGCAAGAAGGAAGCTAAAAACACAAGAGCTCTAATAAAGAGTCATGCAAATATATTCGCTCTCGTCTCTACTGCTCCACTGCTGGTTCTGCTAGTTACGGGAGTATTTCTGGACCATGCCCAATCCCTGTCAGGATTTATGAGATCCGTGAAAATACCCTTTTTTTTCCTGCCTCCGGTTTACGGTAGCCTGAAACACGACATATGGTCAGTAGATTACGACGGAAAAATATTCAGAGTTGGAAATCGTTACGGCGTTTTCAAAAGCAACGACCTGAAAAGCTGGAGAATGGAAAACCCCGGCTTTGCATACAGGATGATACGCAAAAGAGCGACACTGTTTGTCAGCGGAATGGGCGCGCCAAACCGAATCCATGAAAACGGAGTATGGAAAGTGGTTCCGAAAACTCCGCACATGTTCAAAGATATCTATCTAAAAGATGGAAAAATCCGCTACTTCAGCAGCAATCACCCAAAAGAGCCACTTCCCCGGTTTGACGATATAACTCTCTATACACTGCTGCTGTCTATTCATGATGGATCACTCTTCTTTTCATGGTGGGTCTGGATGAATGATGCAGCTGCAGTGTCTTTACTGTTACTGCTTTTTACCGGCAGCGCAAGGTGGCTGGCAAAAAAGAGACCAAGAACGTTTAGATGAGCCCAAGCTCGGAAAAGATCGGTTCCAGTTCGGCGAATTTCTCTATCAATCCTTCAATCAAAACGCCATACGCCTTATCTTCTTTATACCACTCTTCGATATGGGCGAGAGCATTGCTCTTTTGCTCTTCGCTGAGATCTTTGGAGTTTATTATAGCCTCTTTGATCTTTTCGAGTTTATCATGATGTTTATGGTGTGACACTGACTCTCCTTTTCTTCCTATTTGCATCAATCATACAATCTGTTTGATTAAAACCCAATATCTCCGACAGTTTCCATGCATCAAAGAAGCCCCAAAAGAGATACAAGAAGGACCGGAGGAGTGACGACAAGACCCACTTTCATATACTCGCCCCAACCGATATTTACACCCTTTTTGGCAAGCACATGCAGCCAAAGAAGTGTAGCCAGCGATCCTATCGGAGTCATTTTGGGACCCAGATTGCAACCCAGGATGTTCGCGTATGCCAAAAACGTATCGCCGGTTTTGTCGATTGCAAGATCCATCACCATGATGGTCGGCATATTGTTCATAACGGAACTCAAAATCGCCGAGAGAAAACCGGTTCCTATTATGTATGTATCCCGGCCGTAACTTTTGAGGTAGTTCAACCACAACGCTATTTCATCGGTAAGGCCTGCATTTTTGAGGCCGAAAACGACCACGTAAAGACCTATTGAAAACCATACAACCTGCCAGGGTGCGGTTTTTATGGTCATGATCGGTTTTGTAGCTCTGTATCTGGCAGCAATATACAGAAATATCAGTGCCCCGCCAAGCGCAAAAAGCGAGACAGGAAGATCGAACATATCGCCGATAAAGTAACCTGCAAGCAAAAATGCCAAAAACCACCAGCTTATTTTGAACATCTTTTCGTTTTTTATGACACTTGAAGCTTCCGGCAGAGTATCTATAGAGACTCTTGATGGAATCGATTTTTTGAAAAATAGCCATAGAACAGCTATAGAGGCAATTATGGAGAGAGTGTTTGGAAAAAACATCTTTATCATATATTCAACGAAGCCTATATCGAAATAGTTTGCCGTCACTATGTTAGTGAGGTTCGATATGACCAGCGGATTCGAGGCGCTGTCGCCGATAAATCCGCCGGCCATCAGAAATGCGAAGATCGCTTTTGGATCCATCTTCAGGTACCTCATCTTGGCAAGAAGTATCGGCGTAAGGATCAAAGCCGCCCCGTCGTTTGCAAAAAATGCCGCTACCAAAGCTCCCAGTAGAAGAATATTTACAAACATCAAATGTCCGCTCCCGCGACTTAGCCTTGCCATCTTTATAGCGGCCCACTCGAAAAAACCTATCTCATCAAGAACCATCGAGAGCAAGATGATACCGATAAACGCCAGTGTGGCATCCCAGACTATCGATGTAACCTCTATTACGTCCCCGAAAGAGACTACACCAAAAAGCAAAGCGGCTACAGCCCCCGCTACCGCGGTAGTGCCTATCTGCAGCCCCTTTGGCTGCCAAATTACAAAAGCCAAAGTTATAAGAAAGATTGTTACAGCAAGAATCATCCAAGCACTCCATTGAAAATATAGCCTATGAGCATGATGCCCAGAGCCACCGTCGAGAAAAAGATAGTTATCAGTTTGGTAGAGAGTATCTTTTTCAATATCATCGCTTCCGGCAGGCTCAAAGCCGTTATAGCCATCATGAAACTGAGCGCCGTACCCATCAGCATCCCTTTTTGTGTCAGCACTTCTATAAGCGGCATTACTCCGGCGGCGTTTGAGTACATCGGCACTCCAAGAATCGTGGCGATCGGCACCGCATACCACGCATCGTTTCCGGCGACAGAGACTATCAGGTCCGTAGGCACATAGCCGTGTATAAAGGCCCCTACAGCAATTCCTGCAACAACATAGAACCATACTTTTCGCAATATGTCTGCCATATATTTCCATGCTTCGAGCAGACGCTCCCTGACAGAGATAGTCATCTCACACTTTGGAAGCTCACCCTCTACAGGCTCCACCTTTATTAAAACTTCATCTTCCAGATCGAGCCTTCCTATGATCAGGCCCGATACGGTTGCAACGAGCAGGCCGAAACCGATATATAGAAGTGTCACCTTCCAGCCGAAAAGCGCAAAGAGCATAGCTATGGCTATCTCGTTGTTCATAGGCGCCGATACCAGATAACTGAACGTCACTCCAAGAGGTATGCGCGCCTGTAAAAACCCGAGAAACAACGGGATGGCACTACAGCTGCAAAAGGGAGTTATAATACCGAAAAGTGCAGCCGAAAGATGCCCGAAAAGCGGATGTCTTTTGCTTAGATAGTCTCTGACAATCTCTGTGGGAAAGAAGCTCCTCAAAAATGTTACGGCAAAGATGATAATAGCAAGAAGCAGGAAAATCTTCACCGTATCGTAGATGAAAAAGTCAAGAGCCCCGGCAGCCCTGCCTCCGATACCCAAAGTTTCGTAAACTAAACTATCGACCGCATCTTTCCACATATCAGGATATAAGCTTTACAATCTCTTCTACAGAAGGTACTTTACCGACACTCACCACTTTCGAGTCTATCACCAGTCCCGGAGTGCTCATGACACCATATTTCATTATCTCGGCGACATCGTCTACCTTTTTAATCTGGGCGAATTTTCCACTCTTTGCCACTGCCTGCTTTACACTCTCTTCGAGTGCCCTGCACTTTGCACATCCAGTGCCGAGTATCTCTATGGTCATTGTAAAAGCTCCTTCTGTACAATTGGCAATAGCCTCTCTTTTATCAGATCTTTTGTCTTCTCGAACGCTTCATACCCTTTGCCGTCCGGATCTTCGAAGCCCACATGCAAAGTCTTGACAGATGCTGGGAAAACGGGGCACGACTCCTTCGCATTGTCGCACACGGTCACCACAAGATCGAAGGGTCCCTCGGCTGATATCTCATCAATACTCTTTGAGTGGTACTCTTCACCCCATGCTCCCTCTTTTTCAAGAACCTTTACGGCATTGGGATTGACTCGACCGGAAGGTTTCGAACCGGCACTGAAAGCCTTTATGCCTTTTGGTCTGAGATATCTGTTTACAAGGGCTTCCGCTATTATAGATCTGCAGCTGTTGCCGGTACAAAGAATCAATACTTTTTTCATAATTCACACTCTTTTGAAAGTTTTTTAAGTTTGGGAAGCTCCACTGGAAGTGTACGAATCTCCTCCATAACCTCCTGTCGAAACCGATCGAGAGGAGTACGAATGGAGTAGTAGGTCCAGCGACCGCATCTACTGGACTTAAGATAACCGCTCTCTTTCAAAATTTTCAGGTGCCTCGAGAGCCGCGACTGTATCATTCCAAACGATACTTCAAGATCACATACACACAAAGGCCCGTATTTGTCTATGAACTTTAACAACATGACGCGGGTTTCATCGTAAAGAGCGCCGACGCTTTTTAAAAAATCTTCCATCGCTTCCAAAACAACACCTCATAATTATGAGTATATGGAATCATAGCATATACTATAC
>WFUN01000138.1 GCA_015484905.1 Hydrogenimonas sp.
GATGGAAGAGAAGCTTGACAAAATAGCGGAGCATAAAGAGGATTGGCAAAAGCTTCTGATAGATTTTTACAAACCGTTTATAGAAAAGGTGGAGCGGGGGAAAAAGGAGATAAAGAGCCTAAAAAAAGCGGAGCCCATCGGCAGAAAATGCCCTGAATGCGGAAATGAACTACTGCTTCGCAGTGGTCGCTACGGCAACTTTATAGCCTGTGCCAATTTCCCTAAGTGCCGCTATACAGAAGCCATTGAGAAAGAGAGCGACAAAGAGGGAGACAAACTTCAAGCCACAGATGAAAAGTGTGAAAAATGCGGCTCCCAGATGGTTGTCAAAACAGGTGCGAGAGGCTCCTTTTTAGCCTGCAGCGGATATCCGAAATGTAAAAATACCAGATCTCTCGAAAAACCGAAAAAGCTTGAAACCAGGTGTCCGGAATGCGGTGGAGAGCTGCTTGAGCGAAACTCTCGCCGCGGCAAATTTTTTGGATGCTCCAATTATCCGAAATGTACTTTCATATCCAAATTCGAACCGACACAAAAAGAGTGCGAAGAGTGTGGCTATGTGATGGCAAAACGCAGATACCGCAACAAAGATGTATATGAGTGCATAAAATGCAAACATCGCGAAGAGGTTTCCGTTGCCTCCGAATAACATGGTAGGCGGATATAATAGATTTCTTTTGGTTTTGAACGCTGTGACCGGAAACCTTTCGCATCATATACCGTCGGATAGACGATAATTATGAAAATAGGCCTTATTTCAGATACACATAAAAAGACCGGGCGGACGAAAAAAGCCATAAACATGTTGCTCGAAAAAGGTGCACAGTTTCTAATACATGCAGGCGACATAGGTAAAAGGGAGATTTTGGATTACATGGAAGGAGTTCCGGTGCCGTATGTATCGGTTCTGGGCAATAATGACAAAAAACTGGTTGGTCTAAACGGATCCTACTCTCTTTTTGTCCAACCCCACTACTTCAAGGCCGGAAATCTGAATATAAAACTGATGCATCATCCATGGTTTCTCTCTCCCGATGCGGATCTTATTGTATTTGGCCATACGCACAAATTTTCGGCCGAATGCAGAAGCGATGGAGTACTCTATCTAAATCCCGGCGAAGCGTGTGCACGCAACAAGCCGATCAGTGAAGCTGTGCTTCTTGAATGTTTTGAAGAGCGTTGGGAGATACTCCATTGCCAAAGGCACATCAAAGAAACCGAATGGCAATATAATAGACTGATATTCAGTCCAACCCCCTGTAGACAAAAAACATAGGATGCCATGATGTTTAAAACAAAAAAACACAAAAGAGTCTCAAGCCATGTCTAAAAAAGTTTTCCTGTGCGCCATAAGCAACATTTCCAGCGGACACTGTTTGGAAGATTGCAGATTCTGTACCCAAAGCGTACGGTATGGTGCCGCCATAGAGCGCTTTTACCACAAACCTGTAGAAAAGATAGTGAAAGAGGCTATAGCGGCAAAAAAACGCTCTGCAGTCGGCTTCTGTCTTGTTACGGCGGGCAAGAGCCTGGATGAAAAGACACTCAAGTTCGTATGTAAAGCTGCGGAGGCGGTTAAAAAGAGTGTCCCGGAACTCAATATAATCGCATGCAACGGTACCGCCACTCTTGAGAGTCTCAAAATTCTAAAATCCTGCGGAGTGGACAGTTATAACCACAACCTGGAAACATCTGAAAGTTTTTATCCTCGGATCTGCACCACCCATAAATGGTCCGAACGCTATAAGACATGCGAAAACGTTAAAAAAGCCGGGCTCAATCTCTGTACTGGGGGGATATTCGGACTGGGTGAAAGCAAAAAAGAGAGAGTTTCACTCTTCGAGTCGATCGCATCGCTCGAACCGGTATCGGTACCGATAAACTTTTATCATCCAAACGAATCATTGCCGCTGAAAAATGATACCCTATCTGCAAAAGAGGCACTTGAAATCATAAGAATGGCAAGAGAGATGCTTCCGAAACAGCGTATAATGGTCGCGGGCGGCAGAGAGATCACTTTCGGGGATCTCGATTACAAAATTTTCGACGCAGGAGCCGATGCCATCGTAATAGGAGGCTATCTCACCACATCCGGCAACGACCCAATGCGAGATCATCGCATGATACACAAAGCCGGATATGAGGTCGCCATAGAGTGCCATGACTCCTGAAGTCCAGATAATAGTTACCCTTTCACTTCTAATATGGGTGGCGCCTTTTCTGGCAAGGATTCTTCATTTTCCAACAACCCCTATAGAGATCGTTCTTGGAGCTGCAGCCGGAGCGCTCGGGCTGCTTGGCAGTGGCCATAACGAACTTTTCGAACTGATAGCCGAATTCGGTTTTCTTTATCTGATGTTCGTTGCAGGCCTGGAAGTAAACGTGAAAAAACTTCTGAAAACAGATCCTTCCACGCTTAAAGCCGGATTGGCCTATCTTGGACTTCTTTATGCACTCTCTATCCTCATAGCGTATCAGCTTGGCATGAGTTTCGTTTTCATGGTTATTTTCCCATTGATCTCCGTAGGGCTGATAGCGGCTCTTTCAAAAGAGTATGGCAAAGAGACTCCATGGGTTCGGCTTTCGCTGACAATCGGAATTCTTGGAGAACTTGTAAGTATTATCGTTTTGACTCTTGCGAGTGCAGGAATCCACTACGGAGTCGGTTTTGAGTTTTTTTCCAAAATAACGATTCTGGTAATATTTATTGTTTTACTGATACTTTTTTACTATCTTCTGCACCTTCTTTTTTGGTGGTACCCGGAGATTAGAAATCTCATGATGCCTTACTTCGATACAAAAGAGCAGGATATCCGTCTTAGCATGGCAATGCTTTTCATCATGCTCGCCATCATGATCTATCTTGGGCTCGAAGTGGCTTTTGGAGCTTTTATAGCAGGAGTTTTCATAGCCACGTTCTTTGCTCACAAAGAAGACCTTGAAACGAAGCTCTCAAGCTTCGGATTTGGGTTTCTCATACCGATCTTCTTCATTTATGTAGGAAGCTCATTCCCTCTCGATGCGCTGAAAAAAGAGGGACTTGTCATGCTGGCTGCCATTATCACCGCCATCATGATATTTGTCCGGCTCGTTTCATCGCTCGTATTTGTACGTAAAGAGGGACTTAAAAACGGGGTACTGCTGGCATTTTCCCAGTCGATGCCTCTGACACTGCTGATAGCTGTAGCAACAATAGCCTACCATGCCAAGAGTATAGACCGGTTCAATTACGAAGCGTTCGTATTGGCAAGTCTCCTGGAAGTTCTTGTCTCCATGGCAGCCATAAAAGCTATAACCTCTTTTGCGCATGAGAAGAGATAGTTTGTTCAAGAATCTCATCTGCCAATCGGTCTATGGAAGCCGAAGCATCAATGGTTATATCGGCCTGTGATGCATAGATTTTTTCACGCTCCATATAGAGCGCTTCGGCACTCTCTTTATCGAAAAACAGCGGGCGAAGAACCCGCTCCTGGGTAGAAAGCCGTTCAAGAATCTTTTCAAACGGCAATTTTAGATAGACTATGGTTCCGATTCTTTTCAATTCAGCTGCGGCTACCGAAGGCATACCGCCCCCGGTAGATACCACGGCACCGGATACACATGCGGCAAGCCACTGCGCACATCTGTATTCGAGATTGCGGAAAAAACTCTCCCCTCTCTCTTCGAATATAGAGGTAACGCTCATACCTTCTTGCAGTTCGATCAATGTATCGGTATCGAGAAAATATCTGCTGCTTCTTTTTGCCACCAGGCGTCCTACCGTACTCTTTCCGCTTCCCATAAAGCCGATCAGTACTATATTTTCATGGCAGCGACAGAGTGTATCCATCTTCATTTTCTATAATTTTATATCGATATGGAGCATCCAATGTGACAACCACCCTGTAATAGCCGTTGTGGTTTCCTATATCGATAGCCTTGAAGGGAGCTCCGGATAAAACTATATGTTTGGTCAAAAAACCGGCATCTCTTTTGAAGTCTATTGCCACTTTGAAAGGGCGACTGAGATGAAAGCTTCTGATCTTTTTGTCTTTGGTCACCATCTCTATACTTTTATCTTTTACACTCAACGTCAAAAAGGGTAACGGTCGATATACTCTCTTTATTTCGGCTTTGGCTTTAAAAACTCTCTTCTTAACTCCTTTTTCGATCAACTTTTTTTCGGTTCCCAAGTTAGAGGATGCCGATGATTGAGGGGATTGAGTAATTAAAATAGGCTTGTGCCAGTCGATCGATCGATCTATTGGCACTACACGTTTTTTTATAGAACCGTCAATCGACTGATAGTAGATGGCGATGGAAGTCAAGACTCTGGCATCGTTAGGAAGAAACACCTTTGCCGATCTGAAAAGAGGCTTCTTTTCAACCTGATTCGACGCTACAGGCAAAACGGTACTGTCGATAACCGGTTTGAAAGGATTTTCACGCGCTTGTACCATAGTGGATAAAAGCAGAGCGCTACATAAAAAAACAACTCTCATTGTTCGGGCTCCAGCTGTTTGAGTTCAAAATACTCTTTCTGTAAAGCCGCATTCTTCGCTTTCAGCGCCTTGATATGGTTCTCATATATCGATCTTTGCTCTTCCAGCCTCAAAAGAACAGTCAAAGAGTTTGGTCCAAACAGCAGAATGCCGACATAAATTCCCAAAGCTATGACAGCGACAAACGCAATTACGATCCGCCCCACCGGAAGGCCGAAAAGTACCGATGGCACAACACTTTTCCAATCGGGCAAATCGATCTGTTTCATCAGCCGAACAGCTCTTTGCCAAGATATTCAAAATAACCGAGCTCGCGCTCAATAGCGAGTAGCCGGTTATATTTTGCAACCCGCTCGCTTCTGGCTGTCGACCCGGTTTTAATCTGTCCGGTTCCAAGCGCTACGGAAAAATCGGCGATAAAAGAGTCTTCACTCTCTCCGCTCCGATGGCTCATTATACACGTATATCCATTGCGTTGTGCCAGGCGTACAGCCTGCATCGTTTCACTCACCGAACCGATCTGATTCGGTTTGATCAAAATAGAATTTGCGATACCTTTTTCGATACCCTCCGCCAGAATGGAGGCGTTAGTTACAAAAAGATCGTCTCCGACAAGCTGGATTTTGGAACCGAGACGCTCGGTTAAAACTTTCCATCCATCCCAGTCATCCTCACCGAGGCCATCCTCTATACTGACTATCGGATACTTTCCGACAAGCTCCTCGTAATACTCGACCAGCTCCTCGCTCCCAAGAGTCCTATCTTCACTTTCAAGACGATAACCACCCTCACTCACCAATTCGCTGCCCGCAACATCAAGCGCTATCATAATCTGCTCACCAGGCCTGTATCCGGCCTTCTCTATCGCCTTCATTATCATCTGAACCGGCTCTTCATTGCTGCTCAGATCTGGTGCGAATCCACCCTCGTCGCCAAGCGCTGTAGAGTGACCGGCCTGTGAAAGAATCTTTTTGAGAGTGTGATAGACTTCGGAACTTGCCCGCAGCGCTTCAGAAAATTCGTCAAAACCGGCAGGCAAAATCATATACTCCTGGAAATCGACACTGTTGTCGGCATGACTTCCGCCATTGATGATATTCAACATCGGAGTAGGCATCACAAGAGCGTTGGCGCCCCCTATATAACGATAAAGAGGCATGCCAAAACTTTTTGCAGCCGCCCTTGCGACTGCCATGGAGACGCCCAGTACCGCATTGGCGCCGATATTGCCGTAGTTGTCGGTACCGTCTATCTCTTTCATGATGGTATCGATTTCACTTTGATTGTATGGACTCATACCGATCAGCTCATCGGCGATCTTGATATTTACGTTTTCACACGCTGTAAGCACTCCTTTTCCCATATACCTCTCTCCACCATCACGCAGCTCCAGCGCTTCACGTTTTCCGGTACTCGCACCGCTTGGTACGATCGCGTCTGCCGTGCTTCCATCACTAAGACGCACAGTCGTACGTACGGTAGGGTTTCCACGGCTGTCCATCACTTCGTCGGCTCTAATATCATCGATAAATACCATTGTACAATCACTCCTCTCCTGCTGATTTGATCTCTTCTTCGCTAATCTCCAACATCGTGCTTCCTATTCCGAGCGCCTCTTTTATCTCCTCTTCTATCCTCTGCATCAACTCTTTGTTCTCTTTGAGCGTCTGCTTCGCGTTTTCACGCCCCTGGCCGAGCTTTGTCTCTTTGTAACTGAACCATGCGCCGCTTTTATCGATAATATCGAGCTTGACACCATAATCGATAATTTCTCCCTCTTTACTGATCCCCTCTCCAAACATTATGTCAAATTCAGAAATCCGAAAAGGAGGAGCCACTTTGTTTTTCACCACTTTCGCCTTGACACGGTTGCCAATCTGGTTTTCGCCCTGCTTCAATGTAGCTATCCTGCGCACATCGATGCGTACTGATGCGTAAAATTTCAGGGCATTGCCTCCCGTCGTGGTCTCCGGACTGCCGTAACCCATGGTTCCTATCTTCATACGGATCTGATTTATAAAAATAACCGTCGTCTCCATCTTATGTAAAATCCCGGTGAGTTTACGGAGCGCTTGACTCATAAGTCTGGCCTGGAGTCCGACATGCGTATCGCCCATATCTCCTTCTATCTCCGCTTTCGGCGTCAAAGCCGCAACAGAATCGACTACAATTACATCTACGGCTCCACTGCGCGCAACAGTCTCGACAATATCGAGTGCCTGTTCGCCAAAATCGGGCTGGCTTACGAACAGGTTTTCTACATCGACACCGAGATTTTTTGCATATCTCACATCCAGAGCGTGTTCGGCATCTATAAAAGCGCAGATGCTCCCCTTGCGTTGCGCCTCGGAAATAATCTGAAGAGCGAGTGTGGTTTTGCCCGAACTCTCCGGTCCATATATTTCAATAATTCTTCCTTGCGGAACACCTCCGATGCCAAGAGCCATATCGAGCCCCAAAGAGCCGGTGCTTATCGCTTCGATAGGCTCTATTTCCCTGTCTCCCAGGCGCACCAGAGCCCCTTTTCCAAATGCCTTGTCGATCTGTCTGATCGCAACATCCAGAGCTTTCTGCTTGTTTGGATCGATATCCATATGGTTACCTCACGTATTTATGAAAATTAGAGATATTTTATCACTATTTCGATAAAATCAACCAAAAACAGAAAGCGAGCGTCGCATCTTGAGCACCGAGCAGAACAAAAACAGCATTCCAGGCCCCATCGATATAGCCCACTCACCCGATGCCGACGATATTTTCATGTACTACGCAATCAAATTCGGATGGATATCTACCCCCGTACCATTCAAAAATGTGGCTCTGGATATTGAAACGCTGAACCGGGCGGCAATCGACGGTATATACGATGTAACGGCTGTAAGCTTCGCACTATACCCCAAAATCCGCGACGACTTCTCTTTGTTGCGTACCGCAGTCAGCTTTGGCGAAGGTTATGGGCCAAAACTCGTCAAACCGAAAGACAAAAGACTTAGACGCAATTTCAAAGTGGCACTCAGCGGCTACAATACAACGAACGCCATGCTGTTTCGCATAGCGTACCCAAAGGCGCGAATCGTATACAAAAATTTTCTGGAAATTGAGAGTGCGATACTCTCGGGTGAGGTGGATGCCGGCGTCCTTATCCATGAGAGCATTCTCGATTTTGACGAAAATCTCGAAGTTGAATGCGAGTTGTGGGATATATGGCAAAGTCTTGCCGGACCAGATCTCCCGCTTCCGCTGGGAGGCATGGTTTTGCGCCGTTCAATACCTCTTTTGCGCGCCATATCTATAGAAGAGGCATTGACAAAAGCGGTTGAAATTGCCAATTCCCACCGCTCTCTTTTGGCAAAAATGCTTCTTGAGCGGAATCTGGTACGCATAGATGCTTCGACTCTGCGGAAGTATCTGGATCTTTATGCAAACGAAAAGTCTGTAACAATGGATGAAAAACAGCTCGAAGCGGTGGACAGGTTGTTCCATATCGGTTATGAACACGGGTTTTTCGAATATCCGATAAAAGCTGAAAATTTCATGATTCCCCATGAATATAAAGAGTTGAGAAACTCCTGAAAAGATTTAACCTGCATCTTAAAACCGTTGCGAAGAAGAGGAGGCAATTGTGGAATCGCAATTTATAGCACTCGGCGTCGAAACCCTGAAGGTTGCACTTATTCTCTCTTTGCCAATGCTGCTTGCCGGTCTTATTGCCGGCTTGGCCATCAGTATTTTCCAAGCTACGACCCAGATCAACGAAATGACTCTGAGTTTCATTCCGAAAATAATCGTCGTCGCCGTGGTGATGATCATAACGATGCCGTGGATGATGAATACAATGATCGATTTCACGGTAAATCTATTCAATATGATAAAGGATTTCGCTTTTTGAAAAAACGGCGTATCGACCTCTCAAAGTTCTCGAGCATAAAAATTGGTCCCGTCACAGATCTTATTGTATTGGAAAAAGGCGATAAGCCCCCTTGCGAACATACTCTTATAGGCTGTGCCAGCAATATACTTTTTGCCCCCGATCTTCCGGCACTGATGATGCTTGGAAAAGATTTCGACTATATACAAAAAAGAGGTGGTGAACTGATTGTCGGTGCCGCCACTCCAACCGGAAAGCTTCTCTCTTTTTGCAAAAGGCACGACCTGGGCGGGTTTGAATATCTTACCGGTCTTCCCGGCACAGTAGGAGGCATGGTGGCTATGAATGCCGGAATCGGATCGTATGAAACTTTTGACAACCTCATAGAAATCGTTACCGACAAGGGAGTTTTCGCCAAGAGAAAAATACCGCATGATTATCGTTTCGCCAAGCTTCCGGGCATTGTATTTGAAGCCGTTTTCAAAGTGGAGAGCGGATTTGACACAACATTGGCAGCCAGTTTCTCGGCTATGAGAAAAAAACAACCCAAAGAGCCAAGTGCAGGCAGTATTTTCAAAAACCCTCCCGGTGACTATGCGGGGCGTCTTATCGAAGCCACCGGCCTGAAAGGTTTTCGTGCAGGAGATATGGCCTGGAGCGGACTACACGCCAATTTTCTTGTCAATCTCGGCAATGGGACTTTCAAAGACGCTCTTGCGCTGATAGAAAAGGCTCACTCACGTGTCATCGACCATTTTGGCATAGAACTGGAGCTTGAAATCAAAATCATAAAAAACGAGGGATAAGATATTTACTGAGAGGTTTTTTACATAAAAATAAGAGGCGGCAAAACGGCTTTTTCAATAACGAAAAGGAGAAAGGTAAAAACCTTCCTCCGTCAAACCGTTACACTCCCCCAAGCGCAGCAGCGATTACTTTGTCGCAGCGGCTTTTGCCGCTTCAAGAGCCTCTTCATATTCCGGCTCCTCGGTGATTTCAGGAACGACCTGCTTGTAAGAGATGGTTCCATTTTTGTCTATTACAAATATTGCACGGCAGGTAACTCCCGCAAGCGGACCTTCCGCAATTAGAACACCGTAGGAATTTGCAAAATCTTTATTTCTGAAGTCAGATGCAACTGTTAGATTCTCTATACCCTCCGCGGAGCAGAAACGTCCGGCCGCAAAAGGAAGATCCATAGAAATCACAGTGGTATCTACCCCCTCTATTTCCGCAGCCTTTTCATTGAACTTTCTCGCTTCTGCCGCACATACCGGCGTATCCAGCGAAGGTACTACTACCAGTAGCTGAACCTTTTCTTGTGCGCCTCCGACTTTTTTGTCTGCAAGCCCTTCAGCATTTACAACGGTTACTTCCGGAGCTTTGTCTCCAACATTCACCTCTTTACCGGAGAGTTTTACTTCATTTCCTTTTAGCTTTGTAGTCGCCATTGGATTTCCTTTTTCGGTTTATGATTTTTTTTCGCATCTCCCGGATCCGTTTCTAAAACCCGTTCCAATGCGTCTGGCAAAATTCTACATAAACAGGATAAAAAAAGTCTTAATTAAAAAATTTTAGTTTTAAGGATTTTGTAAACTTTCAGAAAATGAGAATTTTTATCAAAATTCGGTGCGTGGAGAGACTGAAATGGTCAAAGCGTCAGTGAAAATCTGCTTTTTGAAGGCATCTATCGCATACCTGCCTACCATCGCCGCATTATCGGAGCAATATTGCATATCCGCCAAGTGCAACTCGGCGCCAAACTCGGAGCAGAGATTGAGAAAAGATGAGCGTACAGCCAGATTTGCAC
>WFUN01000139.1 GCA_015484905.1 Hydrogenimonas sp.
AGTCTATGGATACCGGTTTCGGATGAGTGAGCGCCGGATGTGCAAACTCCTTTAAAACGATTACATCCGCGTTTTCCGGAAGTACAAAAGAGAGATTGTCCAGTCTGGCCATCATAACGCGCGCATGATAGTGATCGAACCTGTCAAAAGCCCTATCGATAAACCTGAAAAATTTCAACCATGAGGCCATTACACCGCTGACTTGTCTCGATATCTCTTCATAAAGCTCTTCTATTCGACTCAAAATAGCCGATTCTTTCTCTTTGAGTCTGGATATCGCTTCGGGAAGAACATAGAAAAAGCCGGCTGAAGTCCGCCCGATGACGGCTCCTTTTATTATCTGATTGAAGCCGCCACGAACGAGCAGGGCCTCTTCATCGTTTATATAATGTATCTGTCTGTCGACAAGATAAGATATAAGTTTAGGACTTCCCAAAAGCCTCGAGAGAGTCTGCTTTATCGCCTCTTTGTTACGCTCGAGAGCAGATTTCAAGGAAGCGAGACGCTCGTCTACACTCTCTTTTATATCGCCTTTTTCGTCAAACATTCTCTCTATTTCGACTATTGCGGGAGGGATCTCTATTTTGTGCAGCCACTCACCGAGTTCGTTTTCCATTTGCAAAGATTTGAGGTAAATAAAATAGCGTACAATTTTGACGATCTCGAAAATTTCATCGAGCCTTAGAACCCCCTGTTTTGACAGTCTCATCCAAAAGTCGTCTATACTCCTTACTTTGGGAGGCTCTTTCAGTTCGACTCTATCGAGGGCCTGAATGAATCTATAATGCATCTGACGGTCGCCCTCCATAAAATACGGTTTTGGACGTGCCAGCAACTCTTCAAACTTTTTTATATACTCCTCGAGATCGAGTCTTTTAATGATCTTCGGATCTTGATTTTTCAACATCTCTTTCCTCTCGCTCCATATCCTCCGCCGCCGGGTGTTTTTATGATGATTCTATCTTCTGCCTCTACCTCTATCTGGATTTTGGAGCCCAAAGAGTACTTACGCCCATCTCTTAAAAGTATATTCTCTCCTTTTTTCCCGGCTTCTCCTCCTTTCAAACCAAAAGGGGCAAAGACCCTTCTTTCGCTTAGAATAGAAAATGTAAGATGTTCAAGCATCCTGTAGATACGCACTATACCTTCTCCTCCCCGTTTTCGGCCCGCTCCCCCGCTATCTTTTCTAAGCTCAAAACGTTCGATGCAGACTGGATATCGCCTCTCCAGTATCTCGACATCGGTAATACGGGTATTGGTCATATGGGTATGTACGCCATCCGCCCCTTTGGCGAAAGCGGTAGCCCCCGCTCCGCCGGCTACAGTTTCATAATATCCAAATTTTTCATTTCCAAAAGATATGTTGTTCATGCAGCCCTGGCTTCCTGCCGCTTCGCCGAACGCTTTTAAAACCACATCTACGATACGCTGGCTCGTCGTCACATTTCCGCCGGCTACAGCCGCATCTGCAGAAGGCGATAAAATCGATCCTTTGGTAAGTTTGAGTCTGATCGGCGCCATGATTCCCTCATTCAATGGAAGCTCTTTTCTCAACATAGCCCGCACTGCATACATAACTGCCGAACGTACGACCGCTTCAGGTGCGTTTTGGTTGCCCCACACCTCCAGTCCGCTTTCGCTAAAATCGAAAAGAGCCCCGCCATCGTCATCAATCTCGACTTTTAAAACTACCGCAATTCCACAATCCAACATCTCTTTTGCATAAAACGTTTTTTTATGAAGGGATCTCATATACTCTCTTACCGCCTCTTCACTTATGTGCATAATCGACTCCATGTACCCCAAAACGCTCGTTTTGCCGCACTCATCCATCATTTTCAGCATCAATGCAATTCCTTCGGTATTGGCGCCTATCTGTGCACGAAGATCGCTTATATTGTCCTCTATGCGTCTCGCTCCGGCACTCTTTAGAATATCTCTCACCTTCTCTTCGGCGAATAGACCTTCGCGCACCAGGGCAAAAGCCTCAAAAAGCGCACCCTCTTCAGCAAGTGTTACGGAAAAAGGCGGCATAGAGCCCGGTACGCATCCACCTATATCCGCATGATGACCACGGCTCGCAGCCCAAAAGAGGATCTCGCCTCTCTTTATGCACGGGGTAACGACGGTTATATCAGGAAGATGGGATCCTCCTTCAAAGGGGGCGTTGGATATGTAGCTCTCTCCCGCCTGTGGGGTTGGAAACTTTTGCATCACCGCCCGCACCACACTTCCCATGGAGCCAAGGTGTACCGGAATATGGGGAGCATTGGCGATCAGATTGCCTTTTGGGTCGAATATGGCGCATGAGAAATCGAGCCTCTCTTTAATATTTGTGGAAACGGCACTCTTTTTCAGCATTTCCCCCATTCTTGAAGCGATAAATCCGAAACGATTTGAAAAAACGGCATTTTGTACAGCGCCCATTTTTTCGTTTTGTCTCTTTACATGCGGCTTTACAGCAATCGACAGATCGCCATATTCCGTTATCTCTCCCCTGCATCCACTCTCTATCACCACAGTAGAGGTCTCCTGCATGACAAGAGATGGACCCACGACAACGGCTCCGCTTCCCAAATCATCCATTCTGTAAACCGGTACATTACACCACTTTCCATTTTGATAGAGCCTCTGTTCTCGTATCGGTATCGGCTCACCGATTTGTGGTTTTATAGCCTTTCTTTCCCATTTTTTGGAAACCAGTATCGCCTCCACTCTTATCGATTCCGCAACAATCCCACGTTCTGGCATCGAAAAACCGAACTCTCTGAAGTATCGCTTTTTAAACTCTTCTTCAGCAGATTCGAACGGAACTTCCAAAAGATGGTCTGTCCCCTCATACCGCACACTTACAAATCGTCTCCATACGATATTCTCACTTTGCGGTATCGAAGCGGCAACCCTCTTTTCAAGCGGTGCATAAACCGAGGTCGAGCACTCTTCAAGCGGTATGCCCAAATGCTTTATCGCTTCGAAACTCCTTCTTGCAAGCGCCATTCCGTATGCCGATAGAATACCGGCATAACGATGAATGAGTACTTTTGAAATTCCCAGCCTGGCAGCTACCGCTACCGCATGCTGGCCTCCGGCGCCACCGAAAGAGCAGAGTATATGAGCTGAAGGATCGAATCCCTTTTTCAAGGTGACTTCTCCTATCGCAGACGCCATCTGTTCATTCGCTACCTCCCGAAAACCTTCCGCCACCTCTTCTATACTGCATCCATTCTCTTCCGCTATGTGTTCAAAACCTTTGCGGGCAGCCTCTATACTCAAGGGGGCGTCGCCATTTAGACCGAAAATATGCGCAAAAGAGAGTGGATCCAGTCTGCCGGTGACAAGATTGGCATCTGTGAGACTCAAAAAACCGTTACGACCGTAACAGAGCGGCCCAGGATCTGCTCCACTGCTCTGCGGTCCTACCGAAAAAAGAGAGTTTCTGTAAAAAAGACGGCTTCCTCCGCCACTTGCAACCGTATGCAGATCCACCTGCGGAACACATACCTTGACACCGGCAATTTGCATCTCATATCTCAATTCTGCCGCTCCGTCAAATCTGCATACATCCGTACTCGTCCCTCCCATATCGAATCCTATCAGCGGAGTTCCATCGTACAGAGACTCCAACGCCAATACCCCTCCGGCCGGGCCGCTCAACAGAGCGCGGGAACCACGAAACTCGTCCAGAGAGCAAAGAGTTGCCGAGCTCTGCATCATCAGGGTTTTTTCAGCTACCTCCTTGGAAAAACTGTTTTGGAAAGATTTGAGATAGGTTTTTAGCACGGGGGTAAGATAGGCGTCTACGAGAGTGGTCTGTGTTCGAGCGAGCATGTCCGGAAGAGGAACCGTCTCATGGCTGCACACGACATCAAAGCCCATGGATCGTGCAATTTCGGTCGCTTTTCGCTCATGTTCCACAAAACCGTAAGCGTGTATGAAGCATATCGCCAGATTTTTGACATCGAGTCCCGACAAAGAGTCTCTCAGCGCCTTCTCATCAAGAGGTTTGTCAACTATGAATTTGCCCTCTTTGAATAGTACGCGCTCCTTTACCTCCACCACACACGCAAATATTGGCTCCTCTTTTGAAATTTCGAGTGCAAAAATATCGGGTCTGGTCTGATCCGCTATGTAAAGGATATCCCCAAACCCTTCGGTAACAAGAAGCGCCATGGGTTCGCCCTTTCTTTCCAGAAGGGCGTTTGTGGCAACGGTAGTGCCCATCCTTATCCAGTTCATTTCGATCCTGGATGGGTCTATAATGCCCGAAAGCTCGTTCAGCACCTCTTTTATGGCATGACTGCAGGCCTCTTTATAATGCGGTGAATCGCTAAGGACCTTCTTTATTACGAAACGATCTCCAACTCTTGCTATGAGATCTGTAAAGGTCCCTCCTCTATCTATCGCAAACTCCAATTCCACTCTATTTCAAACCTCTGATCTGATATGTTATATCGCCGGCGCCAAAAGCCACGACCAGCCCGCTGTCAAAAAGTTTGACAACATTCTCCTTTGTGTCGTAAACTCTTACTCCATTGCCATCTTTGGTTATTCTCTCGGCCATAATCGGATCGTAACTGCTGAACGCTCCGCGAAGATCTATCGGAATCTCAACCTCTCCGGCCGACCAGATCGGAAGGATAACGAGATCTTCGACTCCTTCGAAACACTCTACGAACCCCTGTAGATTGTCCATCGTACGTGTATATTTGTGCGGCTGCCATATAGCGTGTATCTTTGAAATTCCGGAGAGAGCGGCATACGTTTTAAGAGCCTCCATCGTCGCTTTTATTTCGGTGGGATGGTGACCATAATCGTCTACTATGACAAATCCCTCTCTTTTCTCTATGAGGTCGAAACGTTTCTTTATTCCCCGATAACGCTCTAAACGTATTTTTATATCATCTATCTTCTCACCTGCGCCCAATGCCGCCAAAATTGCGAGAGATGCGTCTATGGCGATATGCTCACCTATGCCAAAGACTCTGAACGGACCATATTCTCCAAGTTCAAAAGTGGTAAAAGGCTCGCCATCAACGAGAGTGTAGTCTATTTTGCGTATCTCTTTGCTCGGAAAGAGTCTTACTGCATCGAGTTCAATTTTTTTCAAAAACGGATCCTCTGCGTTTATCACCCTTACCGACGCACGTCGCAAGAACTCCTCATAGGCCGCATGGAAGCGTTCGATATCGTAATCGTAATATTCCATGTGTTCCGGCTCTACATTGGTGACTATGGCCATATAGGGATTGCAGTTCAAAAAACTCGCATCGCTCTCATCGGCTTCGAAGACCACATCTACGCCGCAAAAGGGGCGTACATTCGAATGAAAAGCTTTGGAAATAGCGCCTATTACCGCGCTGCTGTGCGGTAAAAGCTCTGCCAGCATTGCGGAAGTCGTACTTTTACCGTGTGCCCCTCCTACCGCAAACACTCTTTTACCGCCAAGTATGAATTTAAGCGCCTCTTTTCTGGCGTAAAGTGGTATCTCTCTCTCTTTCGCCGCGATATACTCGGGGTTGTTTTTTCTAACGGCGGCCGAGTATATGACCATATCCGCACCATCTACGGCATCGCCGTGATGAGGTATAGTGATTTTGGCCCCGTACTTTATAGCCAACTCATCCGTTATCTCGCTCTGTCTTATGTCCGATCCGCTTATATCGTGCCCCTCGCCTGCCATAAACTTTGCAAGCGCCGAAATTCCTATCCCTCCTATTCCTATAAAGTGTATCTTCACTTCTTCATTGTCTCCAGCTCTTTCAATGCATTGCGAAGCACTTCGGCCTTTTCACGCATAAACCCTTCTACAGCCGGTTTGAATCCGGTAAGAAAAAAACCGTATCGTTCACCACCCGAAGGGTTGTCGGTATCGACCAGCTCCTCTATGAAATCATCCAGCGCCATTTTCGATGCCGCTGCGGCGATATGAGGCATCATTGCCTCGCTGAGAACTCTGTCATTTGCGACATGGTGAATAATGAGAAAAATCTCCTTCGCTCCCTTGAAGTCGTTCTCACTGTACCGTTCTATACCATGTTCGTATATTCCGCGGAGCGTATAAAGATCCTCTTCTACCGAAATATCGAAAAACTCTTTGTGCGAAAGCTTCTCGGCAAGACGATCGAATACTCTTTGCAATATCTCTGTATATATACGGTTAAGGCGCTCTGCCGAGAGATCGAGCATGACGACCGTATCGAGAATTTCATACATGGCGACAATATCTCCGTTTTTTACGGCTCTCTCTTCCCTGTCCGCAAGATCGAGCATAAACTGCGGATTTTTTTTCAACTCTTCAAATTCACTGCTTTGCATAAATAAACCTTTCTTCCTTCTACTCTTCCAGACAAGCTTTTATACGCTTCAGTGCCTCGATCGTACGAGGCACCTCCTCCACAAGAGCAATTCTTACATACCCCTGACCCGCTCCCTCGCGCCCCAGGAAACTGCCCGGCAAAACTTTGAGATTGTATTTTTCGTAAAGTTTTTTTGTAAACTCGAGCTCGTCCTCCACTTCAAGCCAGATATAAAATGTCGCATCCGGGGGCTCGATATCCAATATCTCTTTTGCTATTTCAAAATTCTCTCTATACTTTTCCCTGAAACCAATAACATGGTCTTCATCGCTCCATGCTGAAGCGGCTGCGGCCTGCAGAGGCAGAGGGGATGCACAGCCTACATAGGTTCTGTAGCGTAAATACTCTTTCAAGATGGTGTCGTCTCCGGCTATAAATCCGCTTCTTAGTCCCGGAGCACTGGAGCGTTTGGAAACCGAGTTTACCGCCAGGACATTTTTGAAAGCCGGATTGCCGGCCTTGATTGAAGCCTGAAGTATCGAAGGCGGAGGAGAGTGAATATAGATCTCGCTGTAACACTCGTCATTGAGCAGGACAAAGTCGTATCTCAAAGCCAGCTCCACCCACTCTGCCATCATTTCAATATCCATTACCGAAGCGGTAGGATTGTTTGGAAAATTCAGTATGACCAAATCGCATCCGGCAAGTTCGGCCTCATCGACAGATGGCAAAAAACCTT
Organism: Hydrogenimonas sp.; assembly: GCA_015484905.1. Classification (GTDB taxonomy): domain Bacteria; phylum Campylobacterota; class Campylobacteria; order Campylobacterales; family Hydrogenimonadaceae; genus Hydrogenimonas. The sequence goes on from WFUN01000139.1 coordinate 7,036, forward strand.
TCTCTTTTGTCAGATTCAGATGAAGTATCCTGGCACCGGCGGCAATCGCCGCTCCTTCGTATATCTGATAAAAAGGGTTTGTAAAAGCCATAAGAGGCTCTTCGATATCCGCAAGCAGGAACTGCGGAAAATTGAAAAGCAGTTCTCTGGTACCGAATGTCGGTATGATCTGGGAGTCGTCGAGCTCTATGTGAAACCGCCTTTTCATAAAACCGCGAATCGCATTCTTAAGCTCCGGCTCTCCAGAAGTCTTTGGGTATCTTTTCAACAAGGCCGCATTCTCGCATAGAGCTGCGGTTATAAATTCCGGTGTATCGAACTGCGGTTCGCCTATTGTCATTGCGATGGCTTCGTACTTGGAAGATGGCGTTATGTTTTCGAGCAACATTCCAAGTTTCTCGAACGGATAGGTCTCAAACTGCAAAGCAATCCCTTTTTTGATACCTATTGTACAAAATAGCTCCAAAATTTGAGGTAAAATAGAGCAGAATGAAAAAAGAGGAGTCAAAATGTCAACTATACATGTCGTATGTCCTCGATGCAACAAGGTAAACAGAGTACCGCTAAAAGAGCATTACACCAAAGCGGATTGCGGATATTGCCACCACTCACTGCTCGATTCGCATCCTGTCGAACTGACGCCGGAAACTTTCTGGATACATATCGAAAAAAACGATATTCCGGTAGTCGTAGACTTTTGGGCGCCATGGTGTGGCCCATGTCGCATGATGGCACCCGCTTTTGAAAATGCCGCCAAACGGTTCTTGCTCAAAGCCCGTTTTGCCAAGGTCAACACTGAACTCTTCCAGGAGCTGGCCTCACCCTTTGGCATACGTGGCATTCCGACAATCATCATCTTTAAAAACGGAAAAGAGCTGGAAAGAGCAAGTGGTGCGCTGCCGGAAGAACAGATCGTACAGCTGGTGGCCCGCCATATCGGATAAAGCAGGGGTGACGATGAGAACAGAAGAGCACGCTTTTTTCAAAAAGAGAAAAAGAGACCGGAAATGTCCTTGAAAAACAGAGTTTTTCTGCTTGAAGACGACACCAATCTCGGTGAAACGATAACCGAGTTTCTGGAAGAGCACGGATTTGAAGTGGATATATCCTATACGGGTGAAGAGGCGGAGGAGCGGCTCTACGAGAAACGTTACGATCTCTTGCTTCTGGACGTCAATGTTCCTGGAATAAACGGATTTGAACTTTTGAAATCTATCCGTCGCAAAGGTATCGAGACTCCTGCCATCTTCATTACATCACTCGATACCCTCGAAAGCCTCGAAGAGGGTTATGGGAGCGGCGCCGACGATTATATAAGAAAACCATTTGCGCTAAAAGAGCTCCTTCTTAGAATGGAATCGCTTTTGAAACGAAAATTTTCCCATAAGCAGAACCCGAAAATACAGATATCCGACGGAGTAATGTTCGACTCGGTGGGAAACGTACTCTACGTAAACAGCGTACCGGTCTCTCTTCAGCCCAAAGAACTGAATCTTCTGAAACTCTTTTTGAGCCATCCGACAGAAGTGATCGGACACGAAACTATATATGAACACCTCTGGAGCTACGATGAAACACCAAGCGAATCATCGCTGCGTACATATATAAAAAATTTGAGAAAAATAATCGGGAAAGATAAAATTGTCAGCATCAAACGCTACGGCTACAGGTATCAACCATAGCGAACGCATAACGCTTGTACGTTTCGTCGGGTTATACTCCTTTTTGGCTCTTATGATCTTAATACTTGGATCTACGATCTACTTCAAGCTTCAAAAAGATCTCATGCTGCAGACAAAACGACTGGAGCTTGAAGAGTATTCCAAAGAGCTTATAGACGGATTGAAACTGCTGCATATATATTTCGACCGCTACAGGACATACCCCAGAAACCCGATGTACAGATCCGCTATCTACGATGCCGATCATATTCAAATATTCTCGACTCTCAAATACCCGGAAGGTGTTCAGCTTGAAAAGGTGATCTATACGACTGATGGCGTCATACAGTATGTACATGTTCTTGACTCCTACTATCTTGGAGCCAAGTATACGGTAGTGGAAATAGATGACGATGGGAAATGGTTCGCCAGGACATGGAGAAGCATACTCATATACGGAGGTCTGTTTCTAACCGTGTTCCTCGCAGCCGGCGTGATGCTTGTGCATCTTTTTCTTGCACCCATGAGAAACGCGATACATCTGCTCGACCGTTTCATAAAAGATACCACTCATGAACTCAATACTCCAGTCAGTGCGATTTTAAGCAATATAGAGATGATCGATACGGAAAAAGTCGATCCCAAAACGGCAAAAAAGATCAAGCGCATTGAGATAGGCGCAAGAACGATCAGTACAATCTATCAGGATCTCACCTATTTGGCTCTAAATCACAAAATTGCATCCATGAACCATGAGGTAGATCTCAGCCGCCTGATCAAAGAACGCATAGACTATTTCAAAATCCTTGGAGAGTCAAAAAAGATCTCTTTTGAAACAGATATACAAAACGGAGTGAAACTGTATATAGATGAAAATAAAATCGCACGCCTTGTAGACAACCTTCTGTCCAATGCCATAAAATACAATCGCAGGGGCGGCAAGATAGTGATCAGGCTCGCTCCGGGAGAGCTGCTCGTCAAAGATACCGGTATAGGCATGAGCGAAGAGCAGATAGAAGAGGTGTTCAAACGATATAAACGTTTCGACAGCGGAGCCGGTGGCTTTGGTATCGGACTGAACATAGTGGCCATGATAGCCAAAGAGTACGATTTGCAGATAGAGATTAGCTCCAAAAAGGGGCATGGATCGGAGGTATTTGTAAAATGGCGCGTCTGATTGTTACGGTTCTACTCACGATCGTCACTCTTTTGGCGTCTGATGCAAACGTTTATGAACGTAATTGTGTAAAATGCCATAAAAACCTCTCTCTTCCGCTGGAGAAGTTTTTTTTCGACTATCTATTGAAATACAGCAGCGAACGACGTGTCAAGCAGGCTCTTGAAAACTACCTCAGGCACCCCAGAAAAAAGGCTTCTTTATCTACGGAGGAGGTATTGCTGCGTTACGGGCTGATGCCAAAGAGCACACTGAGCAACAAAGACCTTGAGAAGGCCATAGATATTTATTGGGAAAGAAACAAGGTGTTTGGAAAGATAGAATAGTTTGTGATAGAATCGTTTTCACGATCACTTCACAATTGTATTATAGAATGTGGACATCAAACATTAGGAGGTTTGGATGAATAAGCTACTTACGCTGCTTGCAGCGGGCTTCTTCGCATTGGCTCTGATAACCACGACCGCATCTGCAGATGTGGCGAAAGGCCAGAAGATCTACCAGAAGAAGGTAAAGAAGCTATGCGGTTTCAACGGCGCCAAATTCGCCGCAAAGCACTCTCAGGATGAATGGGAGGAGATAAAAGAAGAAGGCAGGTTTGCCGACGAGCTGGGAAAACTATGCCCCAAGGGCGACAAATACTTCCATAGCGAAAAATTCAAGAAGTATTTGGACGATCTTTACGATTTCGCATACGAATACGCTAACGACAGCGGAAACGTACCGGCTTGCTAATTTAAAATCAGTTTGGTACAATTCTCAATTATTACTTTTAATCTCAAGGAGAAAGAAATGAAAAAAGTTACACTCGCACTGATGCTCGCAGGAGCCGCTTCACTCGTAATGGCAGACGGAGCCGCTCTTTATAAGAAGTGTGCAGGATGCCACGGCGCAAAAGGCGAAAAGAAAGCTCTCGGTAAATCTGCAGCTATCGGCGGTCTTCCTGTCGCTACTCTTGTTGACGATCTCAAAGG
>WFUN01000140.1 GCA_015484905.1 Hydrogenimonas sp.
ACATAAACGAATCGTTCAAAGCTCTCAGCGAAAGCGGAAAAGAGATTCCGTTCAAAAAGTGAAATCAGACTTTTCGCTCTTTTTCAATTTATATTTCATAAAAATAGTGCGTATCGCATAGAATACCCATTCTCCCAAAACCATGAAGTCTTGAAAATTAAAAAAGTTTTTGAATAAAATTCTAATTTTTTTATCTAATAAGCGATATAATCATTCAACAATATCTTCAGGGCTGTCGTATGATTCGCAAACATGTAACAGAACAGACTGCTATTTTTTTAAGTGTAACTAAGTGGGTAGTACTCTCTTCCGTAGTCGGCATAATGATCGGTGCTATTGTGACACTCTTTTTAAAAATTTTACAGATAGCTGAAACTGCAAGTGCGGATATTCCTTTCGAACACTACTATATTCTTCCACCGGCACTTATGCTTACAGTGTGGGCTGTACGTACTTTTGCACCCAACGCACAGGGACATGGAACCGAAAAAGTCATAGAAGCAGTTCACAAAAAGCATGGAAAAATAGATATTTTGGTCATTCCTATAAAGCTTTTTGCAACGGTGATGACAATATTCGCGGGAGGTTCTGTAGGGAAAGAGGGGCCTGGTGCTCAGATTGGCGCAGGTGCGGCTTCATGGCTCTCTGATCGGCTCAGATTTTCCAAAGAAGATAGAAAAAAACTGGTTATCTGCGGTATCAGTGCAGGTTTTGCATCCGTATTCGGTACACCCATAGCGGGTGCGATTTTTGGTGTCGAAGTACTTATTATCGGAGTCATTTTATATGATGTACTGCTTCCATCTTTTATTGCCGGATTTGCCGCTTTTACGACTGCGCAGTTTTTGGGTATCGACTACACATACTATGAGATACATTTCTATCAGAATGTAGCGTTAGATCTTCCATTGATTTTTCAGGTTGTAGTTGCCGGACTCTTTTTCGGCTTCGTATCCGATATTGTCGTTACTTCACTCTCCTGGGTGCATAAAGCAGTTGGCAAAATTCATGCCAATCCATATCTCGTTGCTTTTGTCGGAGGTGTGATTCTGGTATTGCTGACAACCTTTTTTGGTCAAAGATACCTGGGACTTGGACTTGAAACCATAAAAGATATGCTCAGTCCCGACTCCGGTTTTTCCGAAGAGATACCTTGGTACGCTTTTTTGCTAAAAACCGTTTTTACCTCAATTACGCTTGGAGCCGGAGGCAGTGGCGGTATAATAACCCCGCTCTTTTTTATAGGAGCGGCAAGCGGAAACTTTTTCGGTCATATTGCAGGAGGAGAGCATATGGCCCTTTTTGCCGCACTCGGGTTTGTCAGTGTGCTTGCCGGCTCAACGAACACTCCAATAGCATCCACCATTATGGCGGTAGAGCTTTTCGGTTTGGATATAGCGCACTATGCGGCCCTGAGCGCCGTTATAAGTTTTTTGATTACCGGGCACAGAAGTGTTTATACCTCGCAGATTCTCGCAATGAAAAAATCGGAGATGCTTGAAGTGAAAGTGGGTGAATTCATAGAAAAGGCTGAAGTGGATCTTGAAGAGACTGAAATCGGTCGTATAAGCAATATCAAAGAGCGTATAAAGCGAAGAAGAGAGAAGCTTAAAAAGATTAGATCCAAAAAGAGATAGGAAGTATCTAAAGGAGAGATAGTATGGATATAATAATTGCCGGAGCCGGAAGAGTTGGATTCAATCTTGCGCGGACGCTTTGTGCCACCCATAATGTCACCGTAATAGATCGTAATGCCGAAGCACTTCAGCGTCTGCAGGAGAGTCTCGATATATTGCCGGTTCACGGTGATATCGAAGATCCCGATACCTATAGAAAACTGGCTGATAAAAAAGGAGATCTGTTCATAGCCGTGACCGATCTTGACGAAGCGAACCTGATCTCCACTCTCATAGCGGATGACGTCATTGAAGTTGATCGTAAGATTATCCGTCTACGCAACTCTTTTTTCGCCAGAAGCACCATAAGGCAGAAATTGGGAATCGATGATGCTGTCTTTCCGATGAAAATTACTTCAGAAACTGTAGCCACTCTGCTCGATTATCCCAAAGCCAACAATGTCAAGCATTTCAAATATATAGATTTCAAATTGATCTCTGTTCGTACAAGAGCCGATGAAAAAAAGCTGGAACTCTACTCCGACAACTTTGCCGTAGTTGGAATAGAGCGAGAAAAGAGTTTTTTCATTCCTTCCGGCGATGAGCATATAAAACCTGAGGATCTCGTATATCTTTTTGGTGACGAAAAGAAGATAAAAGAGTTGTGCTCGAAACTCGATACACAGGCTCCTGCGACGATATACCGGTGTGTCGTGTTCGGAGGAGGTGATTTGGGAGTATCCATCGCTAAATCTCTTGTAGAACGCGGCAAAGAGGTAAAACTGGTAGAGAAGGATATAGAGCTTTGTGAGCGTGCCGAAGAGAGCCTTGAAGGCGAAGCCATGACGATCAGCTGCAAATACGGCACAGGTGGTCTTTTTGAAGAGGAGAGGCTGGGAAATGCTGATATGATGGTTGCCGCAACAGACAATGATGAGTATAATATCATCAAGTCTCTCGAGGCCCGTGAGCACGGTATAAAAAAAGTTGTCGCGGTAAACAACGAGATGGAGTATTACAATCTTATGCACTCTTTGGGCATAGTGGTCGTTCGTGGACCAAAAATGAGCGCATACAATGCGATTATGGAGAGTATATATTCCAGCGGCGTTGTCACCGAGCGTAGATTTTGCGGCGGGAAAGGAGTTGTTTTTCTTAGAAAAATCTTTCCGGAATCGGAACTCATAGGCCGACGTCTGAGACCTCTTAAAAAAAGAAAAGGTGCGACCGCCTTCGTGGTGCGAGACGGAAGACTCATCTCTTTTGACAGCAAACTCGAAGTAATGGAGAAGGATGTTATAGTAGCATTTTGCACACTCGATTCTGAATCGTATGTAAAAGAGTGGATACATGGACTTTAAAAGCATTTTCAAACTGCTTAGTCTTATTGGAATGACATTGTCGCTCTTTTTTCTAATGAATGTAGCGGCTGGTATCATTTACAATGAAGAGTATATGCCATTTTTAACATATATAGCACTTTTTTTTCTCTTGAATCTGCTTATCTGGCTGCTTTTGAAAAGATACGAAATTAAACTTGGAATTCGTGAAAGCATTTTGAGTGTCAATCTGCTTTGGATAATGCTCGGTATTGCAGGGGCGGTTCCTCTGCTTTTATATACGCCTGTTTCGCCTGCTTCCGCATTTTTTGAAGCTGTCAGCGGTTTTACGACAACAGGAGCGACTGTATATGAGCAGATAGAAGAGCTTCCAAAAATGGTTCTGCTTCACCGCAGTCTGATGCACTGGATGGGAGGTATGGGTATCATTGTTCTTGGAGTTGGGCTGCTGTCTGTTATCAATCCGACCGGAAGTCTCAGTCTCTTTAAAGCGGAGTCGACAGGTATACAGATGGAGAAACTGACTCCAAAAATCAAGCATACCGCACTGAGCCTATGGGGAGTCTATCTTCTTTTGACTATTGTAGATATGCTGCTTCTGAAATGGTTCGGTATGGATTGGTTCGATGCTCTCAATCACGCTTTTTCTACTGTTTCTACGGGTGGCTTTTCGACTAAAAACAGCTCTTTGGGAGCTTTCGACAGTGATGGGATCGTTTGGGTGACAACGATTTTCATGGTGCTTTCTGGAATAAATTTTCTTGCACACCTGAAACTATATCTCGGTGATTCAGGAGGATACAGAAGTGAAGAGGTAAAGTGGTATCTGTCACTTTTTTTGATTCTCTCTTTGACGCTTACAGCGGTTCACGAAGATCTTGGAAGAGATACGCTCTATTTTTCCATAAAGCACTCTTTCTTTACCATAGCCTCCATAATGACGACTACAGGATTTGCGACGACCGATTATGGAGCATGGAGCAATTTGGCGATAGCGGTTGTGTTTGTATCCATGTTGATTGGTGGAAATGCCGGTTCTACCGCCGGAGGTGTAAAAGTTATACGCTACGTCATCATTTCAAAAACCCTCTTTTCCGAATTCAAACGCATTCTCCATCCCAATGCGCTGATCTCTGTATTTGTGGATGGGATAAAACTCAAAGAGCGGGTTCTGTCGGCAACCTTTGGATTTTTCTTTCTATACATTCTGACCGTGGCGATTCTTTGTGTATACATTTACGCGCGCGGTTTTGATGCGATGACGGCTCTTTCTGGCGCTTTCGCCATAGTCGGGAATATCGGTCCGGGGTTTTCACTTGTAGGTCCGTCACAGAATTTCGGATTTTTCAGTGATTTTGACAAAATTATTCTTTCGTTTGGCATGATTGTCGGCAGACTTGAATGTTATACCGTCTTCGTATTGCTGAGTACATCGTTTTGGAAAAAATTCTGATTTTGCAGTTGAATCAGAGTGGTTCCGGTTTTCCGAAATAGTAGCCCTGTGAGTACTTGACACCAAGCTCTTTTATGATCGAAAAGATCTTTTCATTTTCGACAAACTCTGCAACCGTTTCAATATTCATCTCTTTTGCGAAACCTACTACCGTTTTTACTACAGAGAGTGAGAGATCGCTTTTTTCTATATTTTTTATCAGACTTCCATCGATTTTCAAAATGTCCGGCTGATAATCGAGCAGTCTTTCAAAATTGGAATACCCGGTACCAAAATCGTCGATGGCAATTTTTACTCCGAGCTTTTTGACTCTGCATATAAAAGATTTGATCTTTTCAAAATCTTTTACATTTTCATCTTCGAGCAGCTCGAAAACGACTCTCGAAGCTTTTGTACTGTGTCGTTCAAGAAGTCTATAGATCTCTTTTCTGCTCGAGCTTTTTTCGATATCGAGTGCGGATAGATTGATAGATATTTTTTTGCCTGTTCTTTCAAGTGCTCTAAAAGCGTTTTCAAGCACCATTGAAGTTATCTTTGAGTAGAACTTGCTACGTTTTGCGGTTTCGATGAAAAAATATGGCGAGAGAATTTTGTTATCTTCATCCACAAGTCTTACAAGCGATTCATATTTCTCTATCTGCATCGTCTCGTTGTTTATTATCGGCTGGAAATGGCAAATAATCTTTTTTGTTTCTATGGCTCTTTTTATCGTTTTAAGAAGCCTCAGGTTTTTTTGTGTCTCTTCATAATCTCTTTTGACTAAATTGTTGGCAAGAATGAATTCAAGTTTTCTGTTTTTGAGCTCTTTCAATCCCGCTTTTGCATTTTCAAAAGCATTTTTGCCATATGCAAAACTTACAAGAATATTCGCATAATAGTCGATCTCTCCCAGTCTGATTGTCAAATCGTTGATCCTTGTTTGAAATTTTTTCAGTTTATCAACTATGAAATCGGCTTTGTGCCTGCATATTTTTTTATCTTTTGCAAACGCATATTCGCCATTGCCAAGCGTGTATACTCTTTCAAACCCACACTCTTTTGGGATATGTTCGACAAGTTTTTGGGCAAACTGCTCTTCAAGTATCTGTATCAGCGAATGACCGTAAAACTTCTCCATATCTTCGAAACCTTCTATCTTTATGAGTACTATTATTGTCTCCTGGCAGGACTCTATCAGATCGTCTAACTGTCTCCTGGGATTCATGATATCTGTAATATTGTTTCTCAAAGCGATATATTCGAGTATTTTCCCATCTTTGTTTAGAATGGGTTTGATGGTTGTCTGGACATAATAGAATTTTCCCTTTTTGGTTCTGTTTTTCAAGACTCCCTGCCATATCATTTTTTTCTCTTTTATGGTTTTCCACATCTGTCTGTAAATATCGGATGGATTGTCTGGATGTCTGATTATGTTATGCGATCTTCCTATCAGCTCTTCTTTGGAGTATTCGGAAATTTTACAAAAAGTCTCGTTGACATACGTTATGATGCCGTTCGGGTCCGTTTTGGAGACTATGCTTCCCACATCCACAACTTCCTGGTATTGTTGTAAAAGGTTTAGGTTTTTTTCTATCTCTTCTTTTAGACGACTCTTTTTTATAATCTTTTGCATGACTTCGGCAAACTGCATTCTATCGACCGGTTTTGACAGATATCCTTCAACATCGAGTTTTATGCTCTCTTTAAAAAATTTTGGTTCGTTGTAGGCTGAAACGATGAGAATAGGAATATCATGATCGAGTTCTCTTATCTTTTTTATCATCTGCAGACCATCCATTTCAGGCATACGTATGTCTGTAATGATCAGGTCGAATGGCTGTATTTCAAAAAGTCTGATCCCGCTTTTACCATCGGTCGCCTCTGTAATGCGTTCAAAAAACTCTTCGAGCGTCTCCATCATGGACTCTCTTGTTCTGCGGTCATCCTCTACATAAAGAACTCTCATCTCTTTGCTTGCGGAGCTGATTTCATCTATTGTCATAGTCGATCAACCTTGAAATTTTTTTTGAAAAAGACTCTTTTTTATGAAAGAGAAGATATGTACATTTATCTATGTATATATCTTTGAAGACTCTACTGATTTTTTTCAAACCGGTCTTGTTGCTCAATATTACAAGATCTAAATCGTCTTTTTTTAATAAAAAATAATAGACAATCGAATGAAATATCGATCATCAACCTTTTAAAATTTACAATCCGTTAACTTTCAATTCGTATTCATTAGTCTCAAGAGACTATAATTTTATGTAAAATTCCATGGGAGAGAGAGATGAACCAGACTATAGCAGCCATAAAAAAAGAGGTCGGCAAAGTGATAGTGGGGCACGAGCATTTGGTAGACTCTATGCTCATAGCACTTCTTTGCGAAGGGCATCTTCTTGTAGAGGGTGTACCGGGACTCGCAAAGACTACCGCTGTCAATGCGCTTGCACGCTCTTTGGGGCTGGGTTTCAAGCGGGTACAGTTTACACCGGATCTGCTTCCCAGCGACATAACCGGTACCGAAATCTACGACCAAAAGAGCGGCGAGTTCAAGATAAAGCACGGTCCAGTCTTTACGAATCTCCTGCTTGCGGACGAGATAAACAGGGCTCCTGCGAAGGTTCAGTCGGCGCTTCTTGAGGTTATGCAAGAAAAACAGGTGACGATAGCTGAAGAGACCTACAGGGTGGACCGCCCGTTTCTGGTGCTGGCCACGCAAAACCCGGTAGAGCAGGAGGGGACCTACCGTCTCCCCGAAGCGCAGCTCGACCGATTCATGCTGAAAGTGGATGTAGGGTACAACACCATAGAGGAGGAGTTTGAAGTCGTCAGCCGCGTAGCGGCCCGCGGCTTCGAGCCCGTTTCACAGGTTGCCGGCAAGGATGAGATAGAGCGGATGCAAAAAGAGCTGGGCGATATACATGTGGACGACGCGGTACAGAGGTATATTCTAAAGCTCATATTCGCATCGCGCTATCCGTCCGAATACGGTCTGGAGAGTATGAGGGAGTACATAGAGTTCGGCGCAAGCCCGCGTGCATCCATAGACCTCTATCGAGCGAGCCGCGCCGTGGCGCTGATACGCGGCAAAGATTACGTAAGCCCGGTAGATATAGCCGAAGTGCTGCACGACGTTCTGCGCCACCGCATAATTCTCGGCTACAAGGCCGAAGCGGCGGGCGTCACCCCCGACGATGTGATAACCGAGATCCAGAAGGCCGTTCCGCTGCCATGAACACAAAGACAAGAGAGCTGCTGATAAAGACCAGAAGGCGGCTTTTCGGACAGAATATCGGCAACAACATCTCGGCCTTCAGGGGAAACGGCATAGACTTCGCCGAGCTCAAAGAGTACAGCTACGGCGATGACGTCAGAAAGATCAACTGGAAGGTCACCGCAAGAGAGCAGAAGCCATATATAAACGTATTCAACGAAGAGCGTGAGCTGAACATCGTTTTGGCTTTCGTGCTAAGCGGCACCGTCTATTTCGGCTCCGTACGTCAGAAGCAAGAGGTCATGGCCGAAATTTTGGGCCTGCTCTCCTTCTCGGCCATAAAGAACTCGGATCGCGTGAGCACACTCTTTTTCGACGATAAGCCGCAGCGCTTCTTCAAGCCCACAAAGAGCCAAAAGAGTGTATATGCCGCGCTCGAGTATGCGATAGAAACCGATGTGCTGGGCAGAAGGGCCGATATGGAAGCTTTGGCCTCGTATCTGCTAAATACGGTAAAGCAGCGCTCCATCGTGCTGCTGATAGGCGACTTTTACGAGAGCGCCGATTTTTCGTTTCTGGCTGCGAAGCATGAGGTATACGCCGTGATGGTAAGGGACCCGTTCGAAGAGGAGCCCTCACTTGAGGGAGAGTACGATCTGATCGACCCCGTAACGGGCGGGCACAACACCCTACAGATAGACGGCGATATACTGAAGAGGTACAAAGAGATGCTAAAGAGCCGCGACGAGAGCTTATATGAACATTTCGCCGCCAATCGCATCGCTTATACCAAGATATATACGGACGAAGAGCCTTTCATCAAACTGAGGGAGCTTCTTAAATGAACGAAGCGCTGCAAAATCTCAAAGATATAAAGCCGCCCGTGGAGGTGCCGGACCATTCGCTCTGGCTTCTTCTTGCGATAGCGGCGGCCGTCGTCGCCGCGGTCGTACTCCTTGGCGTATGGTACTTCAGAAGAGTCCCGAAACGGCGAAAAAGAGGGGCCGACCCGATCGAGATAGCCAAGTATAAGCTTAAAAAACTCGATTTTACCGATGCAAAAGAGGCCGTATACACATTCGACGAGTACTTTCCGTTTTTAGCGAAAGGGAGTGAAGAGCTAAAAAGGGAGTTCGAAGAGCTGCAAAAGAGGCTGGAGCGTTACAAATACAAAAAAGAGGTGCCGCCTCTTGCGAAAGAGGATATAGAGGCGATTCGCGGCATGATAGAGAAGGTTTTAAAATGAGTGTTCCGATAGTTTTCGAGCATCCGGCAGCCTTTTCGCTTATTCTTCTCTATTTTCTTTGCATGAAGTTTTGCAGGGCCCGTTTCGAGAGCATCATATTCCCTGCCGCTTCATGGATGAGAGCGGCCGGAAGAGGGCGCTCTACCATATATGAGATCGTGAAGTTTTCGGCCTTTTTGATGCTTGTAACCGCACTGGCGAGCCCGATCAAAAAGGATGAGGTCGTCGTTTTGAAAGATACCGGTTACGAGATATCGCTTATACTCGATGCAAGTGGCTCCATGGCGCAAAACGGCAAGTTCGACATAGTCAAGCGGATAGTCGAGGATTTCGTCAGGGAACGAAAACACGACAAGATAGGCCTGACCATCTTTGCCGACTTCGCATATGTGGCCGTGCCTTTGACATACGACAAGGAGTCGCTGCTTAGACTGCTCGACAAGGTGGAGGTGGGCATAGCGGGTACGAGCCGCACCGCTTTGTACGAGGCTCTATTCATGAGTACCAAGCTCTTCAAAGATTCGCATGCCAAAAACAAGATTGCCATTCTGCTCACCGACGGCATGGACAACGCCGGAACCGTTCCGCTGGATGTAGCTATAAACACAGCCAAGAAGTACGGGATAAAAGTATATACGATTGGAGTCGGACAGCCGGGCGACTTCAACCCCTATGTTCTACAAAAGATTGCCAAAGAGACCGGAGGCAGATACTTCGATGCCGACAGCGTGCAGAAGCTAAAAGAGGTCTACAGAACGATTGATCGGCTCGAAAAGAGCGAAATCAAAGGAAACAGGTATGTCAAAAAGGAGTTTTTCTATATATGGCCGCTTGCGGCGGGGCTTATTCTGACGCTGCTGCTGGTACTTTGGAGGCGAAGATGAGTTTCGAAT
>WFUN01000141.1 GCA_015484905.1 Hydrogenimonas sp.
CCGCTATTTTGTCAAGCTTCTCTTCCATCTGGGCGGTAAAACCGGAGTCAACTATTTCCGGAAAAAACTTTTCAAGAGTCTCTATGACCGTAAAAGCGATTTTTGTAGGAATGAGTTGCCTTTTTTCAATATTTATATAATCTCTTGAAACCAGAATCGATATGGTCGGTGCATATGTACTGGGCCGGCCTATTCCGAGAGATTCGAGTTTTTTTATGAGACTTGCTTCGCTGTATCGTGGAGGAGGCTCGGTAAAGTGTTGGTTGGCTGTCAGTTTTTCAAGAGATGCCTCCTCTTTCTCTTTAAGTTCCGGAAGCAGTCTCTCTTTTTCATCGTATCCTATAACTCTATAGAAGCCGTCGAAGACCAGTTTGCGTCCAACCGCTTTGAAAACTCCGCTTTCGCTTGCAAAAAGTATTGTCTGAGATTCAAGAATCGCATCTGACATCTGGCTTGCGAGGAAACGGTTGTATATCAGCCGGTACAGTTTCAGCTCGTCTGATGTTATGTATTTTGCGGCGATTTCAGGTGTAAAGTCAAGACGGGTAGGGCGGATCGCTTCGTGTGCTTCCTGTGCTCCTTTGGCTTTGGAGGTGTAGATTTTGGGCTTGGATGGCAGGTATTTTTCTCCAAAGGTTTTCAAAATCGTCTCTCTGGCTGCCTCTTGTGCCTCTGAAGCTATATTGAGACTGTCCGTTCTCATATAGGTAATGATACCCATCTGTCCTTTATCCGTTTTAACGCCTTCGTAGAGCTTTTGTGCGATCATCATCGTCTTTTTTGGCGAATAGCCGAGTCGTCCCGATGCGCTCTGCTGCAGGGTAGAGGTCATGAACGGTGGCGGAGAAGAGCTTTTGCGCTGCTTTTTTTCGATTTTTTCAACCCGATAGGTTTCTTTTTTGAGTGTCGACTCTATCTCTTTGGCCTCCGCCTCACTCCTTATGGTCATTTTTTCTATCTTTTTGCCCTTATACTCTATCAAAGAGGCATCTATTTTCGGTTTAAAGAGAGCATCAATACTCCAATATTCTATAGGCTTGAATGCCTCTATTTCACGTTCCCTGTCTACAATAATCTTGAGTGCTGCAGACTGGACGCGTCCAGCACTGAGCCCTTTTTGAATTTTTGAAGCCAGAAGAGGAGAGAGTTTGTATCCAACTATACGATCAAGCAGACGACGCGCCTGCTGCGCATTGACCTGGTCCATATCGATTTTGCGAGGGTTTTCGAGTGCATTTTTTATAGCGTTTTTGGTTATCTCATGAAATACGATACGGGGCAGCTCTTCCGGATTTTTGCCTATCGCTTTGGCGATATGGTAACCGATGGCCTCTCCTTCGCGATCCTCATCTGTTGCGATATAGATTTTTTCACTCTTTTTTGCCAGCTCTTTGATCTGCTTGACGATAGCGCTGTGATCCTTGTCTATCCGATATTGCGGTTCAAACCGATTATCTTCTATTTTGATACCGAAGCTGTGCTTGGGCAGGTCTCTTATATGTCCCTTGGAGGCTATAACTTCGAACTCTTTTCCGAGAAAATTTTTTATGGTTCTCGCTTTTGCCGGCGATTCGACTATAATGAGATTTTTCAATACTGTTTCCTGTTTTAACTGTTAAATGCTTTAAAAAATCCGATGGATGCAATTCTAACATATTGCCGCCTTGCACAAAGGTATAATATGTAAATTGAAGATATTCTTGAAACTCCGTTTGACATATATTCTTTTCGTTTACGGTTTTCAAAGATGATTATCGTTAATATTTAAGTAAACTTCATAAAGAGCCGATATTATTACCGTACCAACCAGTAGACTTAAAGTTTTGATACAGTGGTTTCGTTCGTAATCGAGGCGGATTTTTGAAGGACCCGCCAAAGCGAATTAAAGAAGATCAAACGCAGAGTACGGGCGAAAGCACCGCATCTCGTTCTCTCAAAAATTGAGCCTGTTGGTTGGTGCGGTAAAAAAGTAAAGAGAAGTTGCAGAAAGGATTGCATATGGCAGAGTTTGGAGCCCTCAGCTCGCTTGGAGTTGGTAGCGGCGTTTTGACGTACGATATTATAGACAAATTGCGAAAAGCCGACGAGAAGAGTATTATAGAACCGTTGGACAGCAGAATAGATACGCTCAAAAAAAAGGAAGAGGAACTAAATACGATCGTCACAAAAACGGCTGCACTTAAAAGCTCTGTCCTAGATCTTTCCGATACTGTTTTTCTCGCCAAAAGGACAGTGGATGTGACGGGTGACGGTATAGATGTGTCCGTTTTGGATGGTATATCCGTACAGGAGATCGATGTGACGGTAAATCAGCTTGCTAAAGCCCAGATAGACCAGTCAAAAGGGTTTGCCGATAGAAGCAGCGTCGTTTCCACGGTAGATACATCTATGACGATCGCCATAAACGGGAACAGTTACACTATCGATATTGCTGCGGGTACGACTCTTGAAGAGCTTATGAATCTGATCAACGATAATACGGGAGGTGACATCAAGGCTTCCATATTGAACACCGGAGGCACCGATCCATACTCTTTAATCGTCAAATCTTCCGCAACCGGAGCGGATCAATCTATAAGTTACAGCTACTCAGGTACCGATTTTTTGAGTATGACAAACGTACAGCTTCCACAGGATGCGCAGTTCATCTACAATGGAGTTTCGATTACGCGCTCTTCAAATGTTGTGGAAGATCTTGTTACCGGAATGACTCTGACACTCAAAAAAGCGGACAGTGCGTCCGTAAATCATGTATCCATCAAGCAGGACAATGAAGCCATAGCCGATGCCGTACAGAGTTTTGTCGACGCTTTCAACGATTTTTACGGTGAATTGTCCACTGCTACCAAATTCGATACCGATACCGGCACCGCAGGGATTTTCCAGGGGGAGAGCACTTTGAATGCATTGAGATTCGGAGTAGGCAATATTGTCTCCGGTATGACAACCGCCGGCGGATTGCCGGATGTCGGAATAACCATAGACAGATACGGCAATATGAGTTTTGACAGAACCGAACTGATATCCGCATTGCAACAGGATTCACAGAAGGTTTCGGATATTTTTGCCGGAAACGATAACGCTCCGGGACTCTTCGCTCAATTGAACAGCTATCTGAAAGACCAGACAATCGGTAGTGATGCGACGCTGAACCGTTTCGAAGATCTATTGCAGTCACAGCTCAAAAGGACGGAAGAGAGTAAAAGTGCCAAAATCGAGTTTTTAGATACAAAATATCAGATCATGGCGCAACAGTTTGCCGACTATGATCGAATGATTCAACAGTTTAACGCCTCTTTTGCCTCTTTGCAAAGTGTGATCGAAGCACAGGCGGCTGCAGCCAAAAAATAACCCTCTTTTCTCCTGCCGGAAATTTTTCCGGCTATTTTTTTCAAAAGCTCAACATTTTTTCCAACTGTCCGATTTAGTTTATGTAAGAGCAAGGATGCTCTTGACAACCCAATCAAACCCAAGGAGGAAATTATGGGATTTCGAATTAACACCAACATCAGCGCGCTTACCGCACAGCGCAATGCAACACAGACGAATCTTCGTTTGAACAAAGATCTTCAACAGTTAAGCTCCGGTCTTCGTATCAATACGGCTGCAGATGATGCATCCGGTCTTGCTATTGCAAATACGCTTCGTCAACAGGCACAGGGGCTTGGCCAGGCTATTGCCAACGCCAACGACGGTATCGGCGTCATGCAGACAGCAGATGGAGCGCTTGAAGAGTATGAAAATATTATCAACACGGTTCGCACCAAAGCGATCCAGGCAGCGTCTGATGGGCAGAATGCAGATACACGTGCCAAAATCCAGGCGGATATCGACAAGCTTCTTGAAGAGGCCCAGAATATCGCCTCGACAACCTCATTCAACGGCCAGACACTTCTCAATGGCGGTTTTCATGACAGGAGTTTCCATATTGGCGCATATAGCGGCGAAACGGTAAATATCTCGATCAGTGATACTCAAATCGCGAATGTCGCCAATTTCGCTATGGATTCAGGTACGAATGCGATTGGTACAACGGGCGGAGTATCGCGTACGTTGACTGCTACAAATGCGGATGGAGTCGTAGTTACGGTTACCGTTACAAGCGCTACCGGAAATACAAGTCTTGAAAATGTAAAAGCGATCGTCGATGCGTTCAATGCCGAGTCTCAGACTCAGGGTGCAGGCATTCGTGCCAGTGCTGTTGAGACGACTGCGGGAACCGGGAACTATACCGTAAGACTCGATGCCGCAGATACGTTTACCGTAAGCTCTACAGGAGGTACCGGGCTTTCCGCTACTGTAACAGCAGGCCTGACAAACAATCTCTCCACTGTAGATGTAACGACAAGGGCAGGTGCGGAGACTGCGATCATCATCGCCGACTACGCTCTCAAAGATATCGATTCCACCAGATCCACGATCGGTTCCGTTCAAAACCAGCTTGAATCTACGATCAGAAATATCTCTGTTACGCAGATCAACGTGACTGCGGCTGAATCGCAGATCAGGGATGTCGATTTTGCATCCGTCTCCGCAGATTTCGCGAAAAACAACATTCTCGCACAATCGGGAAGCTATGCACTGAGCCAGGCAAATGCAGTTCAGCAAAATGTACTCAGACTGTTGCAATAAAACGGTAGTGTTGTGGCCCAAAAAGCGCCCAACACATCTTTTTAACCATTACAAGGCCGGGTTTCCGGCCTTGATCGCTTCGATATATTTTTTTATGATCTTCATCAACTGATCGGCCACACTCTTTTGCAGGTACTTGATGTGACGTTTTGGATTATCTATCTCTCTTGTGTTGAGAAAATCCCCCATATAGCCGCCGATATTTTGAAGGTAGATTATCAATATCTGGCTTAGTTCGGATATCTGATTTTCAGGAGAGGTGATCATGTCCGAGGCGATGTCGGTAAATGCACTTTGAAACTGCATGATGGAGGGATGGCGTGTTTCGGCAAACTTCTCGAGTGTGTGAAGTTTTTTTTCGGCCTCTTGTATGCGCAACTCAAACATTTCAATCTCTTTTGGACTCATTTTCTCGTCTGCATGGGTATCGAAATATCCGATAAGATCCGGAATCGACCCATCGCTTTTGGATGAAAAAAGTTTTCCAAGCTCCGCGTTTTCCGGTTTGGTTGGTATCGTCTCTTCAAAATACGCACCGTCGCTTAAATTGTATACAGTCTGATATTTACGCTTAAGAGTTTTGGTAAAGTAGTTTACTCTGTGTATCGACATATCGAAAAGTGGAGTAGTCGATACAGTTTTGCCAAAGTTGCCTTTTACTTCAAAAATGCTTCCTCTAAGCGAGACGGTCTGTGTATCTTCGGTTCCATTCGCTTCGAGCCGCTGTTGTGCAGACATGTGCCCTTTTGCGTGAGTCTTTCCGGTTTCAGTATCCACCGCAAGGTCAAGCCCCAGGAGATACAACTCTTTCGTGCCCCATATAAGCGTTAGGGCGTAGGCGATTTCTCCTACACTGAAACCCTCCAAAAAACCCATTTCAAATCTGTATCTGGTTCTATCTTCAAACAGATAGCATCTATTTTTTTCCGAAATGCCTTTGAAGAGATCCATCTTTACGCTTGGGGCCAGGAAAAAAATCGATTTGCCGTAGAGATTCAGGTCGTCAACCTTTGACAGTGTTGAGAGAACGGGATGCTCCTGTTCGTCTACATGAACGATAATATCCGGCTCGATACCGTGACTGAAAAGTATGGGTGTAGTCATGAAAAGAGCTACTACGGTCGCGTATTTGGCATTCTTTTTCAGCCATTCTATATTTTTGTCGAGCGAAGGGCCGGCTGCGACAAGAATGACCGGCCGACTGGAGAAGAGTTTGGAATCGTGAGTTTTCGAAACATCGAAAAATTTATAACGATCTCCGAGAGTTTTGAGAGTGCGAATATTTTTTTCAAGCAGCTTGTGATGCGGATATGTGATATGAGAACTTGTAACAATGAAATTTTGAATCTTTCTGATTTTGTCGAGATAGTTCTCCTGAAAGAGAAAATATTTCAAATAGTTGTTTCTGATGAAAGCGTCATGGAAGAATTTGTTGAACTTCTCCTTGAAGCTGTAGTCGTTATCCATGATACTGAAATGGATTTTGCTTTTTTTTCCTATTCTCGAGTAATCTGTTACGAACAAAGAGGCTCTGAAAATTTCAAGATTGTCTTCGACGATCAGATAGATGCTGGCGTCGATCTTTCTGTCGATTTCATCGATATGCAGCCCCAGTCCGGTACCGAAGAAGATAAATTTGTAGATTTTGCGCATTGTGGTATTTTTTTTGTCGATTATTCCATCTATATAGGAGATGACTGGTGCCGTAGTGGCGAAAGAGGATATGGTGGGGTCGGTGTTCTTTGCAGTATTGACGGCGCTTTCATCAAATTTGAAGTTGTAGAATGTCTCAATGACCCCATCCGTTTTGTTGTAATTTACCCCCAAAGCGGCTTTTTTCGCCAACTTGCCGCTATGTGAACCGTAGAGCCATTTTCCGGTTGAGAGTTCGAGCAGATCGAAATACCCCTCCTCCTTGTACTCGATCGCGTATTTCTCTTTATATTGTCCGTTTTGCAAAGCCAATGAAAGAAGTTCTATTTTTCTGTGTAAATCAGGATGCTCTTTCGAAAGATATGATAGATTTTTTGTATATGTCTCTATCGCTTTTTGTTCGATGTCTTGCATCGTAAATCTCCTGTTTTTGTATAATTA
>WFUN01000142.1 GCA_015484905.1 Hydrogenimonas sp.
AGAAAGAGGAACTCACCATTGTCTACCAGCCACAGATACGCAAAGACGGAACACTTCACGGTGTCGAAGCTCTTACAAGGTGGAAAAACAAAAAATTGGGACATATACCTCCGGATGAATTTATAAAAATTGCCGAGGAGAGTGGCTTTATGCCAAAAATAGGGCACTATATAATTGAAAGAGCCATAAAAGAGATCAGCTCTTTACAAAAAAAGAGTGCTGTTTTCTGTTTATCCCTCAACATCTCAATCAGACAATTCAACGAAAAAGGGTTTGTAGAGAGATTTTTAAAAACAATCGATTCCAGCTCTCTCGATCCATCATCTATTGTGATAGAGATAACAGAATCACTTTTCATGGAAGAGCTGGAGTTGATTGTCGAGGCACTCCATAAGCTCAAAAGAAATAAGATAAATATTTCACTCGATGACTTTGGAACCGGCTACTCGTCATTGAGTATGCTAAGAAAACTTCCAATTGACGAGCTGAAAATAGATAAAAGTTTCATGGAAACGTTTATGGTGGACAAGGAGTCGGAAGCGATGGTAAAAGCGATTATAACTCTGGGAAAAACACTTGGTTTTTCCATTCTTGCAGAAGGAGTCGAAGAAGAGAAGCAGTTTCAAAGACTAAATGAACTCGGTTGCGATCTGTATCAGGGTTATTTCTTTTCCCGTCCGATAGGGTTGAGTGATCTGGAAAAGTTTGTGATCGAGTACCGCAGGTAATATACCTAATCTGATATAATTGCGCTTCGATAAAATCCGACAATAATGAGAGTGGAGCGTATGCAGTACAGAACAAAGATTGCCGGCACTATAGACAATGGTGTCGTCTATATGTTGGCAAGTGCTTTCATATCCGCGCTAAATGGAGCTGTTGCAAAGATTCTCGGCAACGATCTAAGCGCCATGGAGATCGTCTTTTTCAGAAATATAATAGGTGTATTGATAATACTGGTCACGCTTCGTCATACGCCTCCCATGCTCTCTGGTGGAAAGCTGCCGTTACTCTTTTTAAGGGGACTTTTCGGATTCAGCGCAATGATTCTCTTTTTCTACACGATCACACAGATACCTCTTGCAGAGGCGATCACTTTAAATAAAACATCTCCCCTTTTTGTAGCCATCCTTGCTTTTTTTCTAATGAACGAACGTCTCGGTCCTCATGCGATCATAGCGCTTTTAGCAGGTTTCACAGGGGTTGTTATGATTGCAGGACCGGCCGGATTTTCTATAGATTACGACCATTTTCTCGGACTGCTTGGAGGTTTTTTCGCCGCCTGTGCATATGCCACTATTAAACATATCCGAGATATCTACGATGCACGGATTATTGTTCTCTCATTCGTAGGTATTGGAACGGTGGTTCCGATGCTTCTGTTTTTCGCTGCACCTTTTGTAGAGCCTCCTTCGCAGTTACTCTTTCTTTTTCCAAAATTCTCTCTTCCCGTTTCATCTCAAATATGGATGTTGATAATGATTATGGCCGCCATATCGACTCTTTCCCAGTGGCTACTGACCAAAGCATATTCGCTTGGGCGCGCCGGAATAGTAGGAGCGATCAGCTATTCAAACATTCCTTTTGCGGTCGGATTCGGCATCATGCTGGGAGATCCACTGCCGGATATATGGGTGTGGCTCGGTATTTTGATGATTATCGGAGCCGGTCTTTTGTTAAAAAAAGGGTAGCTTTTACAGACTGTTTCATCAAAGTTTAGAACCTTCGTTATACTTTGGTACCAAAAATAGTGGAGAGTATGATGAAGGCATTGATCATAAGTACAAACGATTTCGAAGACTCCGAGCTTTCCGTTCCGCGTGAGAGACTTCTTGAAAAAGGAGTAAAGGTGGAGATAGCCTCTGAAAACAGAGGCGCCATAATCGGAAAACATGGCAAAAAGATAGCGGTAGATAAAACATTTGACGAAGTGGATCCGGATGATTATGACATAATCATACTTCCAGGCGGGAAAGCTCCGCAAAAGCTTAGAAAAGAGCCCAGAGTGTTGGATATTGTCCGACGTTTTTTCAAGCTGGAGAGGCCGATAGCCGCCATCTGCCACGGTCCACAGATATTGATCTCCGCAGGATTGATGAGAGGAAAACATGCCACAGCCTACCGTACCGTGGCGCATGAGTTGAAAGAGGCGGGTGCGGTTTATGAAGATAAAGAGGTGGTAGTCGACAAAAAGCTCATAACATCACGACAACCATCGGATCTTGATGCCTTTGTAAGAGAGATTTTTAAGCAGCTGAAAGTGAAGTGACCGCACTCGGTTTACCGTATATTGCTGCCGCTCAAGAGCCAATGGCAAGATTGGATAACGTGCTTTTTCTCAGAGTTGTTAAGAGTACCGATAAAGAGTCCGCTATTTGAAACCAAGAGGCTCCCGCAGCATCAAAGCAGCCGATATATTCATGCTCTTTTCACTGCTTCTTCTCTTTCGCAGCCAGTGCAAAAGCATGAAAAATTTTTCTACTGTGCCACTGATAGGGCATAAATTCGGGATGCCATTGAAGTCCGGTTATTCTCGGCTCACTTAGCGACTCTATGGCCTGTGTTATACCATTGAGATCGTGTGCCGCTTTGCGCAACCCTTCTCCCACCCGATCGACCGCCTGATGATGCAGAGCGTTTACTCTGATCTTGGATTGATTTAGAAGCTCGTATAGAGCCGTTTGCGGTTCGAGTGTCACCGTTTTGAGGGGAAATGGCGTATGAGGATGTGGAACCTCGAGTGTAAAATCATGGATATGCGGATAGAGTGTTCCTCCGAAGAAGTGATTTATGAGCTGCATACCACGACATATACCCATAACCGGAAGCCTCTGCTTTACTGCTTTTTCAAGAAGCAAAAGTTCCATGGCATCTCTTTTGATATCCGTTTTTGTGACACTGTAATGGCGTGAGCCGCCATAGGTTTTTGGATCTATATCTATCCCGCCAAGAATTAGAAGCGCATCCATATGAAGATTTTTACGCCATGAAGCCGGATGGACAAAATGGGCTTTGACTCCGAAAAGCTGAAGCAGAAATCTGGAAAAGAGCCATGCGCTCCTGCTTCCGTGCTCAGATCCGGTAACTACCACGATAACTTTTTCAGACACATTTTAACCTTTTTTCTCCAGCTCTCTTTCATGAAAATGGAAAACGGAGAATCGAGAATATCAAGATACTCTTTCGAAAGCTCCTTCAAGAGACTCTCTTCATACGCAAGTCGCTCTACAAGCACCCAACTGTTCCAAGCTTCGCTTGTGTGCCATCCGGACTCATCCACTCTTGAATTTGGCAGTCTGTAATGATAGGTGGGCCTAGGTGAGATCTTATCGCTTTCCATACTGCTTATCACCCGGTCAAGATCTATATGCGCAAAGAGAGGCAACAGATCGAGAGCGCGATTTCTGGTTGGGTTGTATTCCAGATAATCGTCTATAAACTGAGGCATGGAAGGATCATAGGTATCATCGAGCAAGAGGCGCATGTATGCTTCATCAAATGGATCGATATAGGGAGTAATCCTGCGGGTCATATCCGGCTTTATCAATTCAACGAGCTCGTCGTATAATATAAAAAAAGCACGCAGTGTATTAAGAATTTCATCGACGGAAATAAGTGGCACTTCCGGATTTATGTGAAATCCGAAAGCGTAAAACAGCCCTGCTTTCGTACCCATAGCCCCATTCAACCGCAAAGCCTCTTTTACTGTCTCTATAACTTCCAGTTTTTCAAGAGGCAACGGAGGAGTGGAGACTTCATAAGGAACTACAGCTTCGGAGAGATCGGCAATAAACCTTTCTATCCCTTCTATAACATGAGGTTCGAGTGCGTTGTCCAGACCAATCGTATGAAGCCATCTGCTCAACCCGGATTCGACAAGAAACTGAAAATCCATAACAAGCGTAAAGGAGCCGTAAGGCGTATTATGAATCTTGTAGTGATAAGGATTGATCGTCTCTATCTCTCCACCCACCGTCTCGAGCAAAACCGCTGCACTCTTTTGCAATGTCAATCCGCTGTACTCGAGTTCAAACCCGACACGTCTCCTTTCTCCAGCCGCTCTTGTAAGTTGTGGGGGCATCTGAAACATTGTAGATTTCATACTGCTGATTATACACTTTTTGCTGCAACCACTGCTGAAGAGAAAGCCCACTGAAAGTTGTATCCTCCCACCAAACCGGTAACGTCTACAACTTCTCCGGCAAAAAAGAGCCCCTCTATAAGTCTGCTTTGCATAGTTTCAGGATCTATCTCGGATGTCGAAATCCCACCCTTTGTAACTTCAGCTCTATCATAGCCGAAAGTTCCGGCAGGAGAGAATGAGTAGGATTTTATACAAGAGAGACGCTGCTTGTCTCTCTCATCCATCTTTTTATAGGGCATATCCGGAAGATCGAGTGTTTTAAAGAGAGTTTTTACAAAACGTTTCGGCAAAGGAATCTGAAAAGCCGCACTCTTTCTTGAAGACAGAAAAACATTTTTGAGTTTTATACCCGGCAAAAAATCGATCGTTATTTTCCCCCGGTTCCAAAAAAGAGAGGCATCCAGTATGGATGGGCCACTTATGCCACGATGGGTAAAAAGAATATCTGATGCAAACCTTCGTCTGCCAACACTTATTTCGGCGGAAGTGGAGATACCGCTTAACTCTTTCATCCAGAACTGTTCCGGCTGAAGAGTGAAGCCAGCAAGTGCCGGACGAGGTTTTATTATGGAGTGTCCAAACGACTCAGCTATCTTAAAACCTATGGAGCTTGCACCAAGAGAGGGATAGCTAAGCCCTCCTGTAGCGACAATTACTTTTCTTGCAAAGAAGCTCCCGGCAGAGCTCCTCACGGCAAAACAACCACCCTCTTTTTCAAGACCTTCGACTTCAACTCCATACTCTACAGGAGTCTTTTTTGTTTCGTTCAACAAGAGTTCTACAAGTTCCAGACTGCTCTTTTTGCAAAAATAACATCCATTTTCGCGCAAAACAGGTTCAAGACCTCTTTCGTTCAAAAAACGAAGCAGACTCTCATTGTCGAATCGCTTAAATATCTTTTCTATAAAACGGGGATCACCGAGATATTTTTCCAAACCAAGATATCTGTTTGAAATATTGCAGCGTCCGCCACCTGATATTTTTATTTTTGCCGCAGGATATGGGTTGTGTTCAAGAATCAATACATCTCTGTCTTGCAGAAAGGAAGCGGCCATAAGTCCTGCCGCTCCAGCTCCAAGAATGATAATCTCGTATTGTCGCACAGGGTGACATACTATCTGTGATTTGAGCTTCTGCTCCTGTTCCCGGCACCGCTTCTGCGTCTGCGTCCACTGCCTCTTTTTGATTTTTCAGCGATACCACTCATCGCAATCATACGTTCCACCTCCTCCTGGCTAAGACCTATTCCTGCACTTTTTGTCTTGATCAGATCGCTTTCCAAAATCATTGAAATCAGCTTATATGCAATCTTTTGTGGCGCCATCTCCTCTTCGAGTTTTTCATATATCTTAACTGCAGTATCGTCAATGCCGTTCGCACGCACAAGGCTTATAAACCGCTCGACGAGATCTTCGCTTCCTTCGCCAAGCTCGTCGACGAATCCATACTCCATCTTTGTTCCCACCTTCTGGCGTATACGTTCCAGCTCTTTAAATTCGAGTGGAGTCACAAGCGTAATGGCAGTCCCTTTTTTACCTGCCCGGCCGGTACGGCCGATACGATGGACATAACTCTCAGGATCAAAAGGAATATGGTAATTGAAAACATGACTCACATTTTCTATATTCAGGCCTCTTGCCGCTACATCTGTAGCAACCAGAATATCTATATCACTTCCTCGAAACCCCTTTATCACCTCCATTCGTTCACGCATCTCCATATCTCCGTGCAGCCCTCTGGCATTTGCACCCTGGGCCTGCAGAAGCTCAGCTACACGATCCACTTCACGTTTCATGCGGCAAAAAATGATCGCTTTTTCCGGCTCCTCCTTGTCCAGAAGCCGTACGATGGCATCGTCTCGATCTTTCTCTTCGATAACATAGTAAAGCTGGCGGATATCCTTGTTTGTAGTCTCTTTTTTCGTAACAGAGACAAATTTCGGCTCATAAAGGATATGGCGCGCAAGATCTTTTATTGGTTCGGGCATAGTAGCCGAAAAAAGAAGGGTCTGACGCTGCTGCGGAAGATAACTGAAAATCTCTTTGATATCGTCCAAAAAACCCATATCGAGCATCTCGTCTGCTTCATCCAAAACAACTATCGACGGGTTGAAATCTTCCAGTTTTCCCGAGCTCAGCATGTCGAGAAGACGTCCGGGAGTTGCCACTACTACCTGGGCGCCCCTACTTATCAAATCGAGCTGCCTACGGTAACTCTGTCCGCCGTAGACACTTACGGTACGTATCCCCGCAAAACGTCCAAGGCTGAACAGCTCATCGCTTACCTGAGTGGCAAGTTCACGCGTAGGAGTTATGACAAGCATGTCTACTCCGCTTCTCCACTCTATATTGTTTAGTGCGGGAAGGCCGAAAGCCGCTGTTTTTCCGGTTCCGGTATGGGCCTGGCCCACAACATCATATCCTTCGAGAATAAGAGGGATCACCTTCTGTTGAATCGGACTCGGCATCTGGAATCCCATTCGTTGAATAGCTTTCATGATAGGTTGTTTGAACCCAAAATCCGCAAAGGTCAAAGTACTTTTCTGCTCCTGGAGCTCTGTAGTTTCTTGTGTTGTCTGTTCCATTTAATGGTCTCTTTATGTTGAAATATAGCTCCAGCCGGCCTGATGGTATATCTTTTCATACATTTTTATCTGAAAAAACGAAAAGAGATTCCAGATTGCAGCCGGAGTCTATCTGCCGATGGCATGCATACAATGCTCCCAGCCATTTATAATCGGCGGTGCCCGTCAAAATAAACTTATTTATAATGGACGGGGATTGCTGATCTGTAAAAGATCAGATATCAGGATGCCGGAATTATATCATATAGACAAAAATCTTCATATTCAACTTCAGATACAGTGCCGGTTTTTTAAAATTTTAACGACATCCGCTCAACGATCCACATCGGCTATAACGATAGCCTGCCCGACTTTAACCCTATTTTTTTCCAGAACCTGCTGTGCTTCCATAAGAGTAAGCCCTGTTGTCACAATATCATCTACCAACACAGCTTCGATGCCGACAGGGCCATTGTAGACAAATCCTCTTGGATTTTCAAGACGATAAGAGAGAGAACGACCGGAATAGGATATTTTGTTTCGAGCTATCATAACGTTAAAAATCGGTTTAAACCCATATTTTTTCAACTCTTTTGCCAAAATTGCAGTATGGCTGTATCCTCCATGCGAAGTGTCGTCTATAGGTATAGATGCTACAGTTTCACCATTCAAACTATAAACGGCTCTAAAACTCTCCTGGGCTAAAATCCTGTAGATAAACCATCCGCTCGGATAGTGCTTTGTAAGCAAAAAGGGTTCGATTTCATCATATGAAAAGAATGAGAGTACTTCCAGGCCGGAAGAGAGCACTCTTATCTTTGGTTTTGGACGAAGATAGATATTGCGGCACTCCATGCATATCGTAGAGAGGGTCAGGCGTCTGCAGGAGCGACATCTCATCGCACTCGCCCCATCCGGTCAATCTATTTTCAAAATAGCTAGAAATGCATCCTGTGGAAGCTGCACCTTTCCAATGGCTTTCATGCGCTTCTTGCCCTCTTTCTGTTTTTCAAGCAGCTTTCGTTTTCTGCTGATGTCGCCACCGTAACATTTTGCCGTAACATTTTTCCCCATAGACTTTACAGTCTCCCTGGCGATAACCTTGTTCCCGATGGATGCCTGTACCGCCACTTCAAAAAGCTGCCTCGGTATAAGCTCCTTCATGGTTTTAACAAGCTCCCGCCCTCGCTGCTGTGCTTTTTCACGCGGAACAATAATACTGAGCGCATCAACTACTTCACCGGCGACACGTACATCCAGTTTGACTAGGTCACCCTCTTTATAATCAATAGGTTCGTAGTCGAAACTGGCATAACCTTTGGTGGCACTTTTGAGTTTGTCGTAGAAATCTACAACTATCTCGTTCATGGGTACGGCATAGACAAGCATTACACGGTCTTCGTTGAGAAACTCCATCTTCTCCTGTACTCCCCTGCGGTCAGCCATCATCGTTATTATATTACCGAGAAACTCTTTTGGAGTGATAATTGTAGCACGCACATAGGGTTCATAGATTTTTGCTATTTTCCCCACATCCGGCATCTCACTTGGGTTTTGAACCTCTATAACGGTACCATCGGTGAACTCCACTTTATATACGACTGTCGGTGCGGTCGCTATCAGATCCAAACCGAATTCACGTTCAAGCCGCTCTTTTACCACTTCCATATGAAGCATTCCGAGAAAGCCCACCCTGAAACCGAAACCGAGGGCTACGGAGGTCTCCGGCTCATAACTTATAGAAGCATCATTGAGCTTCAGTTTGTCGAGTGCGTCGCGAAGCTCTTCAAACCTATCTGTATCGATTGGATACAGGCCCGCAAAGACAAACGGCTTCGCTTCCATAAAACCGCCAACGGACTCTCGTGTAGGATTTTTTGCATCAGTGATGGTATCCCCAACTGCAACGTCACTGACATTTTTAAGCCCCATAACCACGATACCGACTTCACCAGCTTTTATCTCGCGGGTCTTTGTCGGTCTTATGGGGTGCGGATATGTAAGATCAAGTACCTGATGCTTCTTGCCGGTACCCATAATAAGTACTTCCTGCCCTATTTTTATACTTCCGTCAAATACTCTAACCAGAGCCAGGGCCCCTAGATAATTGTCGAACCAACTGTCGTAGATAATCGCTTTGGTTGGCATACTTTCGTCCCCACTAGGTGGGGGTACACGCTCTACAATCGCATCCAGCAGCTCTCGGATCCCCTGCCCGGTCTTCGCACTTACAAAGATGGCTCCACTGCAGTCAAGACCTATGGTCTGCTCTATCTCTTCAACCACACGATCCGGCTCTGCCGCAGGAAGATCTATTTTATTGATAACGGGAATGATCTCAAGCTCGTTTTCAAGCGCTATGTATACATTCGCTATGGTCTGGGCTTCGACACCTTGTGAGGCATCAACGACAAGAAGCGCCCCTTCGGAAGAGGCGAGCGATTTTCCGACTTCATAACTGAAATCGACATGTCCGGGCGTGTCTATAAGATTGAGAATATAGGATTTACCATCTTTTACATATGTCAATCGTACACTCTGAGCTTTGATGGTAATTCCTCTTTCCTGTTCTATATCCATCGTATCCATCATCTGGGCGCCCAGCTCACGCTTTGTAACAGCTCCACACTCCTGAATTATACGATCCGCAAGCGTACTCTTGCCATGATCTATATGAGCGATAATTGAAAAGTTACGAATGTTTTTTTGCACTGACAGCCTTTGATCGATAATTTCCATTCCTCAATTTACATATACAAAGAACACCAAAAACCTTATGAGAAGAGCGAATTGACACTCTCGTTATGGTAGACTCTGCGTATAACTTCGGCAAAAATAGGCGCCGCTGGAAGCACTGTTATCTTCTCACACGACTCTTTAAGCGGAAGTGTGTCTGAAACGATCAGCTCATCAAGCTCCCCTGACCTAATACGCTCATATGCCGGTCCACTCAAAACCGGATGCGTGCAACACGCTATAACACTCTTCGCGCCCTGCTCTTTTAACGCTGCGGCACCTTTTATTATGGTTCCGGCCGTATCTATCATATCGTCAACCAGAACGACATTTTTGCCGGAAACGTCACCTATAATGTTCATTACTTCCGATTCATTCGCTTTTTCTCTTCGCTTATCCACAATAGCCATGTCGACACCAAGACGCTTCGCAAAATAGCGTGCTCTTGCAACTC
>WFUN01000143.1 GCA_015484905.1 Hydrogenimonas sp.
GAGGTGAATCAGCTTCTCAATCTGATGATTCACTCTTTGTATTCCAATAAAGAGATATTTTTAAGAGAGCTTGTTTCGAATGCCAGTGACGCACTGGACAAGCTGGAGTTTTTGAAACTGACCGATGAGAGATACAAAGAGTGTGACCAGCCATCCAAAATTGTAATCTCTTTCGATAAAGAGAAGAAGCTGCTTTCAATAAGCGATACCGGTATTGGAATGAATGATGAGGATATGGTCGAAAATCTCGGTACCATCGCCAAAAGCGGCACGAAACATTTCATCGAGAATCTTACCGGAGATGCAAAAAAAGACAGTCATCTTATTGGGCAGTTCGGAGTTGGCTTTTACTCTTCATTCATGGTTTCAAAAAAGGTTGAGGTTCTAAGTCGTAAACCCCTTGAAGATAGAGCTTGGAAATGGGTGAGTGAAGGTAACGGAGAGTATGAGATAATCGAATCCGAAAAGGAGAACTACGGTACCGAAATAAAGCTGTTTTTGCGTGATGAGGCCATAGAGTTTGCCAGCGAATGGCGTATTAAAAGCATTATTGAAAAGTACTCAAACCATATTCCTTTCCCGATCTATCTCAAAAACGAAAAGGGTGAAGAGGAGCAGATAAACAAAGCTTCGGCACTGTGGCGTCTGAACAAGAGCGAAATTAAAGATGAAGATTATAAAGAGTTTTACAAGCAGATTAGCCACGACAGTGAGGATCCGCTCTTGTGGATACATACCAGAGCAGAAGGTACGCTTGAATATTATACACTCTTTTATATTCCCCAAAAAGCTCCGATTGATCTTTTCCGTGTAGATTATCAGCCTGGCGTAAAACTCTATGTCAAGAGGGTTTTTATCACCGATGAGGATCGTGATCTTCTACCAACGTATTTGCGTTTTGTAAGAGGCATAATAGATGCCGAAGATCTGCCTTTGAATGTCAGTCGAGAGATACTGCAGGAGAACATAGTCCTCTCAAAGATAAAAAAAGCGAGTGTCAAAAAGATTCTTGGAGAGATCAAAAAGCTTCTGGAAAATGAGCGTGAAAAGTATGAAGAGTTTTTCAAGGAGATGGGAAAAGTCCTCAAAGAGGGTATTTACAGTGACTTTGAAAATAGAGACAAGCTCCTTGATCTAATGCTTTTCAAATCGAGCAGGCGGGATGGTTTCATAACGCTTAAAGAGTATAAAGAAGCCATGAAAGAGGGCCAGGAGAAAATCTACTATATGATGGGAGAGGATGAAAATCTTCTTCGTCACTCTCCGCTTCTTGAGAAGTTCAAAGATGAAGGCATAGAAGTTCTTCTATTCGACGATGATGTGGATGCGATAGTTATGCCGACTGTTAACGAATATGATGGTATACCCTTTGAAAATATTGCCAATGTCGAGGAGGAGGGTGAAGTTTCAAACGAGACAAAGAAAAGATATGCGTCTATTGTATCCGCAATGAAAGCTGAACTTAACGAGAGCGTAAAAGATATTCGTCTGACAAACCGGCTTAAAGAGTCTCCGGCCGTAATTGTCTTCGACAAGAGCGATCCGGATGTAGCCATGCAACAGATACTGCGTCAGATGGGGCAGGAGGTCTCAGCGCCGAAACCGATCTTGGAGATAAATCCGGATAACGAGATCTTTATAAAACTGCTGGAAAAAAATGATGAAGCGACAGTTCGTGATATAGCCCATATCATTCTGGATGAAGCGAAAATGGCGGCTGGTCTGGAGATAGACGACATAGCGGATTTCAATGCCCGTCTCAACAGGCTTATTTCCAAAGCTATTTAGATCGAGGGCCTGAGCCCTTCGATCGTAAAAATATGGCGCCCCTTTTTATAGCTGTGCGAAAGGGTTGCCCCATGTACGTCCAGTATTGAACGTACAATATAAAGACCAAGTCCGAAACTATCTTTTACACTGCTGTTTTTGTCTTTGCTGAAAGGCTGTAGCAGTTTTTCGAAACTTTCTGACATGGGTTCACCTTCATTTATTACCCTAAGCACTCCCTTGCTGTAGCTCAGGAATACCTTTTCTCCTTTTCCGTATTTGAATGCATTGTCAATCAGGTTTTTCAAAACGATGGTCAACATGTTGTAGTCCGCTTCTATATAGCAGGGCTTGCATGAGATTTCGATTTTGTTTTCATCTATAAACAGAAGATTCATCGCATCTTTGACAACCGAATAGAAGCTGCATCGCTCAGTCTTCAAATCCAGTGATTGGGAAGTTATCATCTCCATTTCAGCCATTTCATGAATTAGATACTCCATTCTGTTAAAAGCGCGTTGCAAAATTTTGGTCTCGTGCTCCTCTTTTAAAAGAGCTACACTCAGCTTTCCTTTGGTTATGGGGGTTTTTAGTTCGTGCATGATATTTCTCATAAAGAGTGTACGTGCCTCTTTCATGGCATTGACTTTTTTGACCACCGCATCGAACTGATTTGCCACAAAAGCTATCTCATCGCGCTTGTTGGATTTGGTGGATATGTCCATTTCGCCTTCACCGAAACGTTTAATCTGCTGCGCCAGTGTTTTAAGAGGTACCAGGCTTCTTCGCAGTGTCCAGTAAAGTAGAATTATAATGGAAGCTATTCCTCCAAAAAAAAGGAGTATCCATCTGGGATGATATATCTCGACAGGTATAGCCACCATTCTCGAATTTTTTGGCCCGATCAGTTCAAGATATAGATGGTCTGCGTCGCGATATATTTTCAATCTTCCATCTTTTATGCGTTCTTGAAGAGTCAAAGAAAATGATGGTGGAGGAGGGTTGAAAACAGGTTTTAAACCAGTTTTTGTTTTTTTGGGATTTGAAATAGAAATATATCCATGTTCTTCAAGGCTCTTTTTCAAAGAGTCTCCATTTTGTACGATTATTTTTCTGATTTCTCTTTCACACTTGATGGTTTTTTTTTCGAGCATTCGTGTTTCCTGGTTTTCGATTTCACGAATCACCATGACAAATAGAGCTATCAACGCTCCCAGAGAGAATAGAAAAATCAGATTCAGTTTAAAGAATATGGAGTGTCGGCTCACGGTGTAAATTTGTATCCTGCTCCGCGAATGGATTTTATATATCGCGGCTGTTTGGGGTTCTCTTCTATCTTGTGGCGTATGCGGCTAATGATGACATCGATCGTTCTTTCAGAGCTTTCCCACGAGATGGATTCGGCATTATTGGCGATATAGTCACGGCTTAAAACTGTTGCCGGATTTAACAAAAAAAGCCTGAGTATCTCATATTCTGCTGTTGTAAGATCAAGCAACCTGCCTTTTAGACGAATCTGCATCTTTCCTTCATCGAGCTCGAAATCTGAGCTTTGCGGCTGAAGAGTCGGCCGGTAACGGCGTAATATACTCTGAACTCTTGCAACCAGTTCTCTTGCCTCGTACGGTTTTGGAATATAGTCGTCTGCGCCATATTCCAATCCTATTATCTTGTCTGTAAGATCGCTTCTTGCACTTGATATAATGATAGGAGTGTCATAATCTTTTCGAATGAGTTTGCAAAGCTCCAGCCCATCCATCTGAGGAAGTGTGAGATCGAGAATAATAAGATCATAATGGTCCAATTCCAAAGCGTTGAGCGCCGCTTTTGGCGTTTCCACACTATGGACCTTCATTCCGTACTGCTCGAGAAATTTCGTCAACAGCGTACTTATCTCGACATCATCTTCTATCATCAATATATTGACCATAACAGTTGCGCCTTCAGGCTGGGATCAAACCGACGTATCAATGCTTGTTTAACATATTATACCATTATTTCTTGAAAATAGATATTTTTTCGGAGTTGGTCCTGTTTTGATTCTCCAGATTTTTTTGTATTGCTGAGCCAATGGTAAGCAATATAGCACAAAAAAGTGCAAAAACCCGTAAAGACATAGCAACTGTACCTCCGCAGGTTGGTATTAAGTATATATTACATACGGCGAATCAACCAAAGGTGAATACGGTTTTAACAAATGTAAATGAAATAGTGATGAAAAGAGCCGCACCGAAGGGGTGCGGAGATGTTTAGCAGGAGAATGTTGTTTTGAATTCGAAAGCTGTAGGCCTGGATTCATCGGGCCAGATCTGCGTCTCAAATTTGTAACTTTTGTAAGTATCGATGAAATCATCAGTCATGACCGGCTTGAGGAAGTTGTTGTCTTTGATAAGGGCCTCAACGGCTTCGCGAAGTGTATGTGGCATCTGCTGAATACCTTTTTCGCGAATTTCATCAAGGCTGAGCTCGAAAAGATCTATGTCCATCGGTCCTACAGGCTCGTATTTGTTTTTGATACCATCGAGGCCGGCAAGCAGCAAAGCGGTAAATGCGAGATATGGACAGGAACTGCTGTCTGGAAATCTCGTTTCAATACGTGTGGCTTTTTCACCGGCACCGTAGGGAATACGAATGGATGCGGAGCGGTTCTGGCTTGAATATGTAAGGATGGAAGGTGCTTCGAAGCCAGGAATCAGGCGTTTGTATGAGTTTGTAGTGGCGTTGGTGAATGCGGCAACGGCCTGAGCGTGCTTGAGAACCCCTCCCATATAGTGGCGCGCCGTTTCGCTGAGATTTCCATATTCGCCTTCTTTGTAGAAGAGATTTTTCCCATCTTTCCATATGGATTGATGTACATGCATGCCGTTTCCGTTGTCTCCGAACAGAGGTTTTGGCATAAATGTGGCTGTCTTGCCGTTGAGGTGCGCAACCATTCGGACTACATACTTGTATTTTTGTACATTGTCGGCAGCCTCAACAAGAGTACCGAACTTGACGCCAATCTCTCCTTGCGCCTGTGCAACTTCATGATGCCCAAGAACGACTTCCAGACCCACCTCTTCTAAGACCTGCATCATCTCTGCGCGAAGGTCTACCATGCTGTCGGTCGGAGCAACCGGGAAATAGCCACCTTTTGTGCGCGGTCGGTGCCCGATATTTCCAAAATCGTCGTTGCGACTTGGGTCATTCCACTCTCCCTCTTCACTGTCGACGCGATAGTAGGACTCGTTGATCTCATCTTTGATCTGAACGTCGTCAAAGATAAAAAATTCATTCTCCGGGCCGAAGTAAGCCACATCACCCACACCTGATTCTTCCAGGTATTTCAATGCTTTTTTTGCGATTGAGCGTGGACACTTCTCGTACATCTGTCCTTTATAGATATCGTATACGTCGCAGAAAACTATGATTGTAGGATCTGCAGTGAAAGGATCGAGAAAAGCGGTTTCTATATCCGGTTTCAAAATCATGTCGGATTTGTTGATAGGCTGCCATGCCTCTATGGAGCTACCGTCGAACGGAAGGCCGTTTGTCAACATATCCTTATCCAGAGCGCTGAGAAGATATGTAAGATGATGCCATGCTCCTTTGATATCCGTAAAGCGCAGATCAACGAATTTGACATCGTTTTCCGCACAGTATCTGAAGAACTCTTCTACATTGTTGACGAATTTGCCCATTGTCTCTCCTTGGGGGTATTTTTAAAATATCGGACATTGTAACAAAAAATCTGTAAAGAAAAATTGAAAGGGTTGATTAAAAAATAGGCAGCGTGAATGTCGGAACGAAAGGTTACACTCCGTTTAAAACTTTATCCGTCTTTGCTCTCTTTTTATGAAATCAATAGCTTCAGTATAGCCAACCGATTTGGCAAATGCCATGATTTCATCTTTTTTGTATCCGACCTGGGAAGGCTTGTGGGCATCGGAACCGAAAGTTATGGGAATGGATCGTTCGTATGCCATTTCAAGAAGCTCTCTGGACGGATAGGGCTCTCCTATCGGTTTACGATATCCCGCTGCATTTATTTCTATGACCATACCGCTCTTTTTTATAGCGTCCATAGCATCTCTTGCAATGAGTCTTACATCGGTTTTGGGAACATATTTGAACACTTTTATAAGATCGAGATGGCCGACTATATCGAACTTTCCCTCTTTGGCCATCCTCTCAACCAGTTCGAAGTAGTCGCGCCAGATGGTATCTATGTCAGCACCCTCGTATCTGCCGATAAACTCCGGGTTGTCAAAACCCCATCTGTCTATGAAATGTACCGAGCCGATAAGATAGTCGACGTCGGTTTTCAAAACACGCTCGTCTATATGGCCGGGTACGTAGTCAACCTCGTATGCCAGACGTATTTCGATCTGGTCCTTATATTTAAGCTGAGCCGTTCTTATATCGTTCTCGTACGCTTTCATCTGTTTGAAATCCATACGATAGCGTGGGTCGAAATCCATGGGTGCATGGTCACTGAAGCCGAAGATGTCGATCTTTCGTTCGATCGCTTTTTTGATGTAATCGTCTATGGTGCCTTCGGCGTGATTGCATCTTGCGGTGTGGTTGTGTAGATCCAGTGCGATTCTCTCTTCCATCACTGCTCTGTTGACGTCTCTTTTTGTATTCATAATACTCTAATCAACCCTTCTCCTTGTCAGGAAAGTAGCACTCTCTTTCAACTCGATACTCTCCTTTTGTATCAGCAGGCTCAAAGCTCTTTTGAAGCTTTTGCGGCTGAGTCCCAACAACTCTTTTATCTGCTCTGGATCACTTTTGTAGACGAGCGGCATCCTGCCCCCATTTTTGTAAAGATAGTCCAATATCTTTTCTGCAGCCAGCTCATCGCTCTTTTTTCCTATTGGGCGCAATATAATATCCAGCTTCCCATCATCCCTTGCTCTTTTTACATATCCTTTCATGTTTTGACCGATCTTTGTTTCGAAGAATATTTCCGAATGAAAAACGAGCCCTTCATAACGTCCGTTTACCAAAACTTTGTAACCCAGTCCGGTTTTATCGTAAACAAGGATATCCACTTCTTCGTTACGTTTCAGTTTTCGGGTGTTTCGATCGAATCTTTGCTCGATCTTCTGTACCCCTATGAGACGGTGACTCTTTTCGTCGTAGTCGACATATATAAGATGTTTCTCCCCCTTTTTAAGAGGTTTTCGTTGAAAAGCTTTCGGGACGAAGAGGTCTTTGGGAAGCCCCCAATCCATAAAAGCGCCAAATTTGGTGGTATCCACCACTTCCATTACCGCAAACTCTCCGAGCATGGCTGCGGGTCTTTCGGTCGTTGCGACTATGCGGTCTTCACTGTCGGTGTAAACAAAAAGCTCCTCTATGCTTCCAGGTTTCATGTTTTCGGTTACATACCGCTGCGGTAACAGAACCTCTTTTTTTTTTCGAAGAGACGAAAACGAATCCATGTTCGCCTCTTCTAAGCGCCATCAGGCGATTTGTTTTTCCAAGTTCGAGATATTCGTTTATATTCATGAAAACATTATACCAAATCGCTGTTTGAGTGGGGGTTTCAAGAAGGTTTAGGGCATAATACCGCATGCAAATTGTCGAATACTTCATAAAAAACAAACGACTCAGTTACGTTCTTTTGCTCTTTATATTCATAGCGGGTATAGGCTCTTATAGAGATATTCCCAAAGAGCTCTTTCCGGACGTAACGATGAATATGATAGGAATAAGCGGCGGATATGCCGGATCCAGTGCCAGAGTTCTTGATAAAATGGCGGTAAGAGATATCGAAGAGGCCATAGAGGGTATAAGCGGTATAGATACCACCGAAACTGTAATAGTCCCCGGAAGATTCGATATCATTCTGACTCTGAACGACGATGTTGATCCTGTAGATATTCTTAGCAAAGTAAAAGATGCGATAGCTGCCAACAGGCAGTACCTGCCTCCCGATATGACCGAACCCACCGCTACCCAACTGACCCGCAAGCGCGATCTGCTCTCCATTTCGATCTCTTCGGAGGTACTCGACAAAGAGTCTCTTATTCAAAGAGCCAAAAAGATAAAACAGCGTATCATGCAGATAGACAATATTGCCGAAGTCAAACTGTACGGTGATTCGGATGAAGAGATTTTGATAAAGATAGACAGCAGAGCGCTTGCCGCATATGGTATCGATACCAAAAGCTTTATAGGAGCGGTTTCAAACCTCTCTTATATTTATCCGGTAGGAGAGATAGAGCAGCCAGGCGATTATCTATACCTTTCGACGGTACACGGCCGGGGAGATGAAAAAAGGTGGGAAAATGCCGTTATAGGAGTCGATGGAAGATATATCCGTCTTGCAGATGTGGCTGATGTCAGCAGGGGGTTGGCAGATACAGCTACCCTCTCCTCTTTCAACGGTCGCGACAATATCACGCTTAAGGTCTATAAAGATTCGAAAGGTGATGCAATAGCTCTTTCAAAAGAGCTTCATGAATTTGTGAAAAGAGTTGCAAAAAGCAATCCCGGAATTTTGGTCGACATATATCACGACAGTTCAAAACCGATAGAAAAGAGACTCAATGTCATTGTCTCGAATATTCTAATCGGACTCGTTCTAATCTTTCTTACAATGGCATTGCTGATAAATTTCCGTATAGCGGCCATCGTTACGCTTGGAATTCCCTTTTCGTTTGCGATCGGACTCGTTTTTTTGCATCTTTTAGGCTATACGATAAACATTGTTTCGCTGCTTGGAGCACTTATTGTCATAGGTATCGTTGTGGACGATGCCGTCGTGGTTGCCGAAAATATACAGCGTCATATAGAAGAGGGAATGCAAAGAAGTGTCGCAGCTTTGAAGGGCGTGGAAGAGATGATTTTGCCGGTTACACTGGCTACCCTGACAACTTTTGCGGCGTTTTTGCCTCTGTTTATGCTCTCTGGTGAAATTTCAAACTTTATTATACTGATTCCTGTGGTGGTGATAGCCGTTTTGATAGGCTCTTTGATCGAGAGTTTTTTGTTTCTTCCTCTACATGCCAAAGAGGTGCTTTCAAAAGAGCACGGAGTGGTGGACTGGACTCCTTTTCAGAAATTCTATGAGCGAACCCTATGCTATTGCATTGAATATAAAAAAAGCTTTCTTCTGCTGTTTTTGACAGTGATTCCCTTTTTGACCTATCTGCAGCTGAAGTCTATGCATTTTCAGTTCTTTCCGAGTTTTGACAGCAATTACATATACGTTACCGGCAAACTCGATTCCAATACACCAGTCGAATATACGGCCCGGGTCGCAAAAGA
Source organism: Hydrogenimonas sp. (assembly GCA_015484905.1). Lineage (GTDB taxonomy): Bacteria > Campylobacterota > Campylobacteria > Campylobacterales > Hydrogenimonadaceae > Hydrogenimonas. The sequence continues at coordinate 9,028 of WFUN01000143.1, forward strand.
GATCCAAAGAGCCATACTTGGGCACAAAGACTCTCTGGGTGTGAAGTCGGTATCGGCTGTAGCTGGTTATAGAACAACTCTCGGTGGAGAGAAAGAGAACGACAATGGCTCCTTTTATGTAACCATAGAGCTTTACGACCTTGTAGAAAAAGATTTTGTCAACAGATATATAAACCCTTTTTTCAATCTTTCGTTCCGTTTCGACGATCCTGACAAAAGAAGAGAGTTGAAAACGTACGAGCTGGCAAAACCGCTTATGGAGATAATCGAACCTTATAAAAAGAGATACTCTTTCGAAGAGATAGGAATAAGGCAGAGGCAGGTGGGTGTTGTACGAAACGATATAAAGATCAATTTTGCGGGCGAACAGGAGCGTAGAGTCGAAGCGGATATGAGAAGAATCGAAAAGGCTCTTGCCGAAACAGATGGAGTTGTTGGCATAAGCGACAATCTGCGATACGGCAAAAGAGAATACAAGATGCGAATAAACGAATATGGAGAGAAGCTTGGACTCAGTGAGGCGGAAGTGGCCGAACTTGTATCCGGATACTTTTTGAAAAGACGCCAGGCTCTGACTTTCGGGAGTGAAGGGGTTGTACAGATCCGTACGCAGGAGTTGCGCAAAGAGAGCCTGGATGAGTTGAAAGGTTTTTTGCTTCCTCTGAAAGATGGAAGATTCGTCAGGTTGGACCAGGTAGTCGAATTTGAAACATCCCGCGATTATGCACAGATAAAAAAGCGTGACGGCGAGATAGTGAAGACAGTTTTTGCCTCCATCGACAAACACAAAACCACCGCCAACGATGTTCTTGACAGACTGTCTCCTTTGATCGAGGAGATTGAAAATAGCGGCATAAGAGTGGATGTTCTTGGAGAGAAGGAGAAAAACAGACAGCTTGCAAAAGAGATGAAAAGCGCTACAGTGCTTGCTATGTTTTTGATTCTGGCAGCTTTGTTGATTATTTTTCCAAAAATCAAATATGCGCTCATGGTGATGTCTGTAATTCCTTTTTCCATTCTGGGTGCACTCATAGGGCATACTCTGCTTGGAATCAACCTTTCCATGGCATCGGTTATAGGAATTCTGGGCCTTGCTGGAGTGGTGGTCAATGACGGAATAATCATGCTCGACTTTCTGCATGGAACAGATGAGAAGCGGACGTTTTTCAAAAGAGCGAAACTCAGATTGCGCCCGATACTCATAACTTCCACCACCACATTTCTGGGGCTTTCCACACTCATATTTTTTGCAACGGGTCAGGCGGTCATTTTGCAGCCGATCGCGGTCTCTATAGGTTTTGGACTTTTGTGGGGAACCGTTTTGAATCTGTATTATCTGCCAACTCTCTACGCGGTTGTCAACCGTATTGGACCTGTTAGAGTCAGAGAATAATTTTCCTATAATGAATAAAGCACTATAATCTAACACTTTGATTTTTAAATCCAAATAAACAGGAATGGTCGCATGACACAAGAAGAGCTGGATGCACTGATGGCGGAAGATCTTGATCTGGATTCCGAAGAACTGCAAGAAAAGAGTGATACAGGCGATAATGGCGGTGCTGCCCTTGATGAAAACGACAGCAAAGAGGAGGTAATAACGCCGCCTCCAGCTACGAAAGAGCATCAGGTTGTGCATCAGCTCGATGATGTTACTCGTGATTCGGAAGAGAAAGCTACAGAGATTTTCGATGCATTGGATATAGTAATGAACGATATAGAGACGGCTCTTTCGTCTCTTGAAAAGATTCGATCAATTGGCAACGGTTTCAATGAGCTGTTTGGCACTCTACTCGAAAAGTTTCCAAATATTGAAAGGTTCAAAAGTGCAGCTATAGAGGCGGAGGAACTTCTTAAACTGTCCAATGATGCCGTAGAGACTCTTAATGGCGCAAATGACCAGATACTTGGAGCCATGGATACCATGCAATATCAGGATATCCATAGACAGAAAATAGAGCGTGTCATAAACATAATGCGGGCTCTTAGCCGTTATATGAGCGCTCTTTTCGAAGGTGGTATCGAAGATGAGAAGCGTGTCAAATCGGCTCGTCACATAGAAGGAGATACTTTGACCGAAGAGGTGATCAGCAATGACGATATAGAGGCCTTGATCGCACAGTTCGGAAAGTAGATATATGACAGAACTTCTATCTCCGGCAGGCAGTCTGGAAAAACTCAAAATAGCATTGGCTTATGGAGCAGATGCTGTTTACGGCGGTGTAAGCCATTTCAGTCTGCGGATCAGAAGTGGTAAAGAGTTTACGTACGAAAGCTTCCAGGAAGGGATAGATTATGCCCATTCTCTCGGAAAAAAAGTATACGTAACAATCAACGGTTTTCCTTTCAATTCGCAACTTGAACTCTATAAAAACCATATTCAGAAAATGGCGGCCATGGGTCCCGATGCATTTA
>WFUN01000144.1 GCA_015484905.1 Hydrogenimonas sp.
AATCAGTATAGGTTACACCGGTAGTCAAGGGAAAAAATTTGTTAAAAAACTCTCTGCCCAAAGAAAACTGACCGATAGAAGAGTGGAGGAGCTGAAAAAATCTCTTTCAAAAATAGCTTTCGAAGAGTTCCCTCCCTATCTTAAAACAGAAATAGATCGTCTAAACAACGATCTTGAAAAACTTCCTCGAATACGAGAGAAAATTTCTGGTCTAAAACTTTCTATAAAAGAGATACTTGACTATTTCACCAAGCTAAACAAAGAGATGATCAATATCATTGCAACATCTTCCAAACTCTCACCGGAAGATCGTATAACCAAAGATCTCATAGCATACTCCTCATTTCTCAAATCCAAAGAGCGCGCAGGAATTGAGAGAGCTATTTTGAGTGCAACATTTGCTGCAGATGCTTTCGCTTCTGATATGTACAAAAAACTGATCGTCCTGATCGCCGAACAAAACGCCTATCTTGACGATTTTCTCTCATTTGCGCCAGATTCGATGGTTGCTTATTACAAGGAGGCTTCAGGCGACGAATCATTTGGCAGGGTAGAGAAGATGCGAAATATCGCCATAACTCACCGCAACGGACATTTTAATATAGATGCTGAGTTGTGGTTCGATACTATCACCCGTAAAATAAATATTTTGAAAAAGATCGACGATAAAATAGCGGCCCAGATAAATAGAGATCTCAACAGTTTTGAAGATTCTGCAATAATCGAGGCATTTGCAGGTCTGACCATCATCATTCTCATGCTTGTAATAGCTTTTTTCTCGGTAAAAGATCTGGAGATGAGACTCAACTCTTTAAAAGGGCTTATCACCAATATAGCCAACTCCAAAGATCTTGCTACAGAGATTAGAATATATGAACATGACGAATTCGGAAATATAAGAAAGGCTCTGAAAGATTTTCTGAAATCTCTGCATGAGTTTGCTTCTCATACGAGAAAAAATGCGCATGAAAACAAACATACCACCTCCGTTCTTGAAAAGATGTTCAAACAGATTACCGCCAACATACGCAACGAATCCGTTATTGTAGATGCCGGAGTCAAAGAGGCTTCGGAGCTGAAAGAGAAACTGATAGCAAGCACAAGAGAAGTCGCAACCACAAAAGAGAATATGATAAATGCAAACGAGAGTCTTCAGGATGCTATCGGATTGATTGAAAGTACGATAACACAGATAGAGAATAATGCGGTAGTGGAGCATGGGCTGGCCGAACGCCTCAAGCAGCTGTGCCACGACGCTGAACAGGTTAAAGAGATCCTAACCGTCATAAGCGACATTGCTGATCAGACCAATCTTCTGGCTCTTAACGCAGCTATCGAAGCGGCACGTGCAGGGGAGTACGGCCGCGGCTTCGCCGTCGTAGCTGACGAGGTAAGAAAACTTGCAGAGCGTACACAAAAAAGTCTTGCGGACATCAACGCAACTATAAACATAATCGTACAGGCCATAATGGACAGCAGTGGAGAGATGAACCGAAACATCGAAAATGTAAACCGCCTTACCGCCGACGCCTCGAAAGTACAGAGTGAAATAGGAGAGGTATCTTCAAAAATGACGGATGCTGTAGGAAGCGTTGAAAGGACAGCCACCGCAGTGGGCCAGGCCGCAACTATTATGGAAGCCTTTATAGAGAAGATGAATGAGATAAAACGGCTTTCTGAAACAAACAGGGAAAATATCGAAAAGAGTGATGAAAATGTCAAACGTATCGGCAAACTTGCGGATGAAGTGTTGCGTCAGATCAATCAGTTCAAAGTTTAGACAGATCCGGAACACTCTTCTGGGCCTATCTGTTTTCTATAGCTTTTACCACTTTTTCAAAATTTTCGTTATAAGCAAAACAGCTTCCAGAATCACAGGAGAGCCAAAGATCTTTTTTAACTACTCCTTTTAAAATAAAAGGATATTCGATTTTTTCTATTTTCACTGAGTTTTTCATAAGGTTCTCTTTCGAGCTTTTTATAGCAACCACCCCTTTTTTGAGACGAAGATATGCTCTCAATGCCTCCGGATAACTCTCCGGAGAGTTTTTAAGCAGTACTGCAAAGCTTTCAATAGTCTCTTTTGCTATCGACTCATATCTGAAAGAGCCTTTGAGTACAGAAAGTGAAATGAGATTGTTTATCATAACCGAAAGTGGCGATCTGTAATAACTGTCGCTTAGGTCTGCATAACTCTCAAAAACATCACTCTCTCCAAGCAGCCATCTTCCTTTTTTCAGAAACTTTTCGACAGCCGCTTCCATAAAGGCTGCAGCATCATCGAGATAACGTTCATCAAGAGTTGTCTCATATCCTGTCAAAGCGGCATCGGCCAAAAACGAGTAATCTTCAAGAATTCCCTCCTGAGTAGGTCTCTTTCCATAAAGGGTCTGATGATAAAGTCTTCCTCCATCTCTTCTCATTATTTTTAAAAGTGCTTTATATGATGCTTGCGCCTTCTCGAGACAGCTTCCATCAAAGCGCGAAGCCAAGAAGAGTGCTTTGATCATCATTGCATTCCATGAGGTTATGATTTTTTTGTCAATAAAAGGATAGTCTCTCTTTTTTCTGATATTTTTCAGTATCGAGATGCCGGTTTTCAACCTTCCAGGCCGATTCTCAAAAACTCGCTTTGGATTGGAAAACTCAGTATCGAAATTCCCATCCTCTTTTATATCAAGGAATTCGAGAATCTTTTTCGCCTCAGATTCACTCAGGCCATCATGCAGCATAACTTCAAGAGCTTCGTTATATCGAAACAGAAAATATCCGCCCTCGACTCCATCCGTATCTGCATCGCTCGCACTGAAATAGAGTCCTTCCGGTGTCCTGAAACGTCTGTCGATCTCCACTATAGTCTCTTGAGCAACTTCTTTGAAACGGGGCTTGGATGTCATCTTCCAGGCCTTTGTATAGAGTGAAATCAGTTCGGCATTGGTATAGAGCATCTTCTCGAAGTGCGGCATTGTCCAACGCCTATCGACACTATAACGAAAAAATGCGCCCTCTATCTGATCATAAAGACCGCTTTTTTGCATAGCGTCCAGTGTATGCAGGGCCATAGACTTCGCTTTCTTGTTTCCATTCATGCGATAAATATCCAAAAGCAAGGATATTCTTGAGCTTTCCGGAAACTTTGGACGATTCCCGAAACCACCATAGACTTCATCATAATATTCGCTCATCACATCCACAGCTTTGTTTGCAATCGCAATCCCCTCGTCAAGTTTTTCTTTCGGAAGCTCCAAAAACTTTTTCAACAGGCTATCTATCGCAGCGGCTCTTCTTTCAACGCTTTTTCTGTCGTATAAATACAGCTTTCCGTAAGCCGGTACAACCGTCTTCATCCCTTTTACTCCATATGAATCCACCGGAGGTATATATGTGGCTGCAAAAAAAGGTTTCAAATCCTCTGTCAGAAAAATCGTCAGCGGCCATCCTCCTCCTCTTCTATTCAAAAGCGAATAGACTCTTTGAAAATATTTGTCAAGATGGGGCATCTGTTCACGATCCACTTTGACGGGTACGAACCATCTGTTTATGATCGCAGCTATCTGCTCATTCTCAAAAGACTCCTCTTCCATGACATGGCACCAGTGACAAGTGCTGTATCCGATCGATAGAAAAATAGGTTTATGCTCTCTTTTCGCCTTTTCGAACGCCTCTTGTGACCATGGATACCAGTCGACCGGATTGTGCACATGCTGCTGAAGATATGGTGACTCTTCGTCAACAAGATGGTTGATATGCTCGGTTGCTTCCGACGAACAGAATCCTCTCAAGAAAAAAAATAGTATTAGGATAAAATAACGCATAGAAAAACCTTTACTGATATTTCAGGTCGACGACTTTCTCTATAAGTATATTGATGATAACATTACAAGGAGATTTGGATGTGTTTAATTCTTACAGTTTTATTTCTCGTTTTATCCATTCAGGCGGTCACCAGGAATGACTGGCCTTTCGCAGCGATTTATATACTCCTCTCCCTCTTTTTCATCTGGTTGCTCGCTTTCAGCCTCAAAACGCTGTTTGGACAAAAAAGAGAGTGTTCGCCGGGAGGCATATGTTCATTATCTGGCCTTTTTAAAAGATTGGACAAGAAACCAGATGACTGAAATTTCTGTAGCCAGAAGCAGCCAATGCAGATAATAGACCTGCAAAGAGTGGTCTGTTACGTCCCAAAACAGCGTAATAGTTTTATAAAAAAGCCAGGAGATGAGCATACCGGCAAGATATCCTGCCTGTTTTGCCATATCGAGCCACGATAATATTCTTTTTCTTCCAAGAAAAATCGTTTCGGCACGCACCAGATAGGAGCCGAACATAAAAGTGAGCTGATATCCGATATATACCAGTAACGCAGTTGTATACCCGTATGGAGCAAAAAGATACCATATCACCATCAAAAGCATGACCAGTTCCACAAACAGGGAGATTTTATAAAAAGCTCCCAGATTCAGTATCTTTTCATACTGTTTCGCTACAAACAGCATTCCAAGAGCCAGAAGTATGCCGCCTATTGAAAATACTGAAGGATCAAGCACGGCATAGATAGTAAATATAGCCCCTACCGTCAAACCGGTAAATAGGGAGTTTAACCCCTTGTAGCGTATATAGCTGCGTGGCAGAATTTTCAATACTCTATTCCTCTTCGTGCCTCTATACCGGCGTCGAAATAGTGTTTGACCTTTCTCATCTCGGTTACCAGATCGCATGCGGCAACAAGCCGGTCAGATGCATGGCGTCCTGTCAGTATAACTTCAAGATGTTTCGGCTTCTCTTTTAAAAACCGGAGTATCTCCTCTTCTTCAAGCAGTCCGTAATAGAGTGCCACTGCGATCTCGTCAAGCACAAACAGATCAAATTTTTTCGTGTCGAGACACTTCAGGCTCTTTTTCCAGAGATCTTTGCACATTGCAGCCTCTTTTTCGCCGGCTCCATCTACTACGAAACCGCCATCCCACTCTCTCATTACGGTAATCATCTCTCTCCCACAGCCATGAAATATCTCAATTTCACCGCTTGGCATACTTTTCATAAACTGAACGAAAAGAGTTTTCAGCCCGTTACCGAGTGCACGAATCGTAACACCAACCGCAGCAGTCGTCTTTCCTTTTCCATCACCTGTATAAAGATGGATATAGCCAAGATCAGACATGGCTGATAGAGCTCCGGTACTTTTTGCCGAGATTTTGTGACAAAACCGTTTTCAAAAAGTTCACATTGTATCCTTTCCGGTTTATAGAGCCATTCAAACCACTGTTTCACGCACTTTTTTACAAAACTATCCAATTCGATAGAAGCTATACACTGTAATACATGGCCTCGGGATGGTAGACGACGATTGCCGCAGTCGACTGTTCGGGATGGATCTGGAATGTTTCGCTCAACACAATATCAAACTCTTCAGGGCCAAGAAGATCAAATATCGGGCGGTTCAGCTCAAGATCGGGACATGCCGGATAACCTGGGGAGTAGCGTGCACCCTGATACTTTCGCATCTCTACGTCACGAAGCGTATCTCCTTCACCGCTCGCGATACCAAGATCGAGCCTTATCTGTTTGTGCGCTATCTCTGCAAGAGCTTCCGCAAGCTCTACGCCAAGACCATGCACCAGATAGTATTCGTGAAATTTGCCCTCATCATACAGTCTGCGCTCATATTCACTGATTCTACTCCCCGCACTTACGGTTGTAAAAGTCACCACATCATGTCTGTCGCTATGGAAATAATCCGCTATACATCTCCACGGCTTTCTGGTCTGTCTTGGAAAAGTCATCTGTTCTCTTGCTCTTCCTATGACCTGATCTAAAGGATCTCTGTCCGCATCCGCATCGGTATACCATCCCTCGCTCTCATCAAAAATCAACAGTGTGGTATCATCGCTTCGGCACGGATAATATCCGTATATGATCGTAGGTTCGAAAAGTTTCTCCTCAAGAAACTGTGCTTTAAGACGCTCATATGCGGGTTTCACCACCTCTTCCAGCTGTTTTTCGTACGCCTCTTTCGTCATACCTTTACTTCTGTATCCCCACCTCTGTTTAAAAAGCATACGATGGTTGAGCCATTCAAAAGCGATTGCCGGATCGAAATCCCGTCCATCCATAACCCGGCGGCCCCAAAAAGGAGGAATCGGAATTTTCACTTGTCGCGACGGCATCTTTATCTTTGAGAGAGGAGGAATGGCAACCTCTTTTTTCTTTTTTGGTGCCTTCTTCTTCTCTTCTCCATCGCTTCCAAGAGAGGTATTGAAGTTTTTCTGCTCGATTCTGCTCATGGCTATGACACCGTCGAAAGCGTCCCGACAATAAAATATGGGACCTTTATAAGTTGTTCGGCAATAGTCGTCTACAAAATTTTTTGTAAGCGCCGCCCCTCCCATCAATACAGGTATATTCAAACCCTTCTCGTTCATGACCTGCAAATTTTCCATCATAACCTGTGTAGATTTCACAAGCAGACCGCTAAAACCTATGGCATCGGCTCTATATTTCTCCGCAGCTTCAAGAAACTGTTCCAGTTCGGCTTTTATTCCGATATTGACGACTTTGAAGCCATTGTTTGTCAATATGATATCTACCAGGTTCTTTCCGACATCATGCACGTCTCCTTTTACCGTTCCCAATATCAGTGTCGTATCGCTGCTTTTATCTTTTTTGGGCAAGAAAGGATTGAGATAGTCTACAGCCGCTTTCATCGTTTCGGCACTTTGAAGGACAAATGGAAGCTGCATCTCTCCGCTTCCAAACAGTTCTCCAACTCTTTTCATCGCCTCTATGAGTATCTCGTTAACGATTTTTTCGGGCGATATACGATGACGCACCTCTTCAACGAGCGGGATCATGCGGTTTTTATCACCATCGAGAAGAAGCTTTTTTATCTTCTCTTCATCGCTCATCTTCAAATAGGCCTCATCTTCCCTGTCTTGATCTATCGACTCTTTTTTACTGAAATGCTCTATGAAAGCAAATAGCGGATCACCGTTTTCTCTACGATCGAACAGAAGATTTTCGCAAACTTTACGGTCCTCTTCGGATATCCTGTTCATGGGAATGATATGTTTGACATTTATAATAACAGAGGTGAGTCCGGCTTCTATACAATGGTGCAAAAATACCGAATTAAGATATGGCCGTGCCTCTTTATCCAGACCGAAAGAGATATTGGACAATCCAAGCGTAGTGCCCACTTCCGGATGACGGCGACGCAGTTCGCGTATCGCTTCTATTGTCTGTATGGCGGCATCTCTATACTCTTCGTCACCGGAACCTACCGTAAAAGTGAGAACGTCGAAAACAAGATTGTCGGCGCGTATACCATGCTTTACGGTCGCTCGTTCGTAAATGCGCTCTGCGACTTCAAGTTTCCGCTCTACAGTTTTAGCCATCCCTTTTTCATCGATTGTCAGACAGACCAGTGCTGCACCGTAACGTTTGGCCAGTCTGCATACTGCATCGAATTTCTCTTCACCGTCTTCGAGGTTTACAGAATTCAAAATCGGCTTTCCACCTATGCACTTGAGCGCTGTCTCAAGCCCTTTGACCTGAGTGGAATCCGGCATGAGCGGCAATGGAATCTTTTGGGCATAAAGCTGCATGACTTCACGCATATCTTTTGTTTCATCGCGACCGGCAAAACCGACTGAAACATCGAGTACATGAGCTCCCGCACGCACCTGCTGCTGGCCTATTGTCAATGTTCCTTCATACTCTTCAGCCAGCAGCAGCTCGCGAAAAGCTTTCGAACCGGTAGCGTTCGAGCGCTCTCCGATAAGAAGAGGGGGCGGATCCTGTATCAGTGAAACGGTATTAAAAAGCGAAGCCAAAGAAGCCGGATGTGAGCCGGATGCCTCTTTTGGCTTCAAATCTTTGACCGCATCGACAAGAGCTTTTATATGCTGAGGTGTAGTCCCGCAACATCCTCCCAAAAACGACACTCCGTCATATTTCACGAATCCTTTTTGCAGATTGCCGAACTCTTCGGGACCCATTGGATAGAAGGTATGGCCTCCACGGTTTTGCGGCAATCCTGCATTTGCATGAATGGAGATCGGTTTGTGCCACACTTTTGAAAGCGTTTTGAGATGTTTTTCAATCTGTTTCGGACCGGTACCGCAGTTAAAACCGAGAGAAAGAATGTCAAAAGACTCCATTATAGTGGCGATCGTACCTGCATCTGTGCCTATGAGCATAGTACCGCTCAACTCGATAGTCACCGAGACCATAACCGGTATTTCGGCACCTTTTTGTTTGGCGGCATCGGTGCAAGCGTGCAGTGCAGCTTTTATCTGCAAAGGATCCTGGCAAGTCTCCAATAAAAATATATCGACTCCTCCATCGATCATCCCGTTAGCCATCTCCAAGTAGCCGGCATACATCTCATCGTACTCGATATGCCTCAAAGATGGAAGTTTTGTTCCCGGTCCGATAGATCCAAGACAAAAGCGCGGCTTATGCGTACTCTTGAACTGCTCACATACCGATTTTACAAGCTCACACCCTTTTTTGCTAAGTTCATAGGCCCTATCCGCTATACCATACTCATCCAGAACCCAGTTCATAGATCCGAATGTGTTGGTCTTTATCAGATCCGCGCCGGCCAATGCATAACGCTCATGTATTTTTCTGACAATATCCGGAGCGGTATCGTTTAGAAGCTCGTTGCACCCTTCTTTACCTTCCCACACGCTTTCTGGTATATCCATAGACTGGATCTGCGTACCCATCGCGCCATCTATTACCAGAACTCTGCTCTTAATCAACTCTTTTATCAGATCACAACTATTCAAATAAAACCTTTGAAAAATATTGGTGTGTATTTACCATTTTATTATGATTTTATCAAACGTACGCTTTAGAGCAAATCTCAAAAAAGTGTCGCTTTTTATTATTTATATCATATTTTCAATGCTGTCGGCAGTACCCTGCTGTACGAGAAGAAGATCTGCCTTTTGTGTAGAGAATGCTGTTTAAAGAAGAGTTTGTAAAATATCCAGGCTGCAACCACCTTCTACTCGATTCTATTCGAAGAGGGGTATTTAACGGCCCTGTCTCTTCCCGGTAAAAGGACATAGTCGTATCCTCTACTCGAAAACAGGAGGGTTGCGTCTTTTATCTGTGTGTGATCAAACTTGTAACTAATTCCCTCTTTTGCAAACATCGCTTTTCCTATATTTTTTCCAAAAGTCGGAATCCACGGCAATATTGCAATACAAAGAGAAACAAGATAGAAAAATGCCTTTTGCCTCTTTTTATTCTTTACCATAAAAATGGTGCCATATAGAAAAATACCGGCTATCCACAGCCACCAATGCTGTGTATCAACAAAGAATTCGTTGAAAAAGATGGGTATTTTGTAGGCTTTGATATAATTTACAATCAATCCGGCATAGAAAATAAAATCCAATGCCATCCAAAAAAGCAGACCATAAAGAATTATGGTTATAAACCGGATCATCGTATTCTCACCTTTTTCACTTTTCCGAGGCGCCATATCTCGGATGCTTTCGCCGAATAAAAACCCTCTTTCGATTCTACCACAACATCACAGACCTCTTTTGCATATTTTTCATTGAACGGTTCACCATGACGGTTGGCTGATGTAGAATAACACCAATGCAGTTTTTCCACAAAATCGCGATGTTTTCCGCAAACATACCTGAATGAATTGCCATTTGGAAGGATAAATGATTTTTTTCTGCTTCTTCGCACCTCTTTTTTAAATCGTTTCGGAACACGCCCGATATCGACAAGCAGAGAAAATTCGGATATGGCTTTTAGAAACGGTTTGCTTTCACTGCGGCCCTTGGCTCTGGCCAAACGACTTGCAGACTGAGAAAGAAAACCGGCTGTAGTATCTGTCTGAACGAGATATACAAGATCGCCGCGCATCAGTCTCTCAGGTAGTCCTGAAGCGCTCTGGGCTCAAGCGCACCATCGTCTCTTATTTCAAGAATCGCTTCTGCTGAAACCCTTGCTGCCGCGAGAGTGGTGAAATATGGAACATTGAACCTTAAAACAGCCTGCCTTATCCGCTTTGCATCATCTTTACTGGCTTTGTTGTCGGAAGTGTTCAATACTACGTCAATCTCGCCATTTTTAAGCAGATCTTCCACATTTGGCCTTCCCTCTGAAATTTTAAGAACCATCTGTGATTCTACTCCAGCCTTCTCGAGGGCCTTTTGCGTACCGGCTGTGGCTACGATCCTGAAGCCCAGATCTGTAAACATTTTTCCAATTACACCGGCATCTTTTTTATCATGATCGGTCAATGACATAAACAGAGTCCCCTTTACAGGCAGGTGATTTTTACTTGCAAACTGGCTCTTTGCGAAGCTTAAACCAAAAGTTCTGCTGATTCCCATAACCTCGCCTGTAGATTTCATTTCCGGCCCGAGAATAAGGTCGGAGCCGGTCAGTTTGTTGAATGGAAAGACAGCCTCTTTTACAGCTATATGATTTTTCAGTTTTGGCTTGAGTACATTCCCGTCATCGGTTACCACTTCAAACGAATCGTAAAACTTCAACGCTTCACGAAGGTCCCCTTTTACCATGACCCGTGTAGCAACCTTGGCCAATGGAACTCCGGTAGCTTTGGAAACGAACGGAACGGTACGGCTTGCACGTGGATTGACCTCTATAAGATATATTTCATCTCTAAAAATTGCGTATTGGATGTTCAACAGACCTTTGACTCCAAGACCGAGAGCGATCGCCTTCGTCTGGTTTTCAACATCCTTTACAAGTTTTTTTCCAATCGATACAGTAGGAAGAGAACATGCGCTGTCACCTGAGTGTATACCAGCCTCTTCGATATGTTGCATAATCGATCCTATATATACATCTTTTCCGTCACTTATGGCATCTACGTCAAGCTCAATGGCATGATCGAGAAACTTATCAATCAGAACAGGCGATTCGTTACTTACACTAACAGCCTCGTCCATATACTCTTTAAGCTCTTCTTCGTTGTAGACTGTCCGCATGGCCCTGCCGCCAAGTACATAACTTGGACGCACTAGAACCGGATATCCTATGCGGGTAGCTATAAAGAAGGCCTCCTCCTTCGTAAATGCCGTCCCGTTTTCCGGCTGTTTCAATCCAAGCTTGTTGATGAAAGAGGAAAACTTTTCTCTATCTTCCGCCTCATCTATCACCTTCGCACTCGTGCCGATGATCTTTCCTCCGATAGAGGTTATTTTTTTCGCCAGTTTCAAAGGTGTCTGACCTCCGAAATGGACAATTATCCCATCCGGCTCCTCTTTCTCTATTACATTTCGTACATGTTCAAAGTCTATCGGATCGAAATAGAGAATATCGCTCGTATCGTAATCTGTAGAAACGGTCTCAGGATTGCAGTTGTACATGATTGAAACGATTCCCATATCTTTTAGTGCAAACGAGGCGTGTACACAGCAGTAGTCGAACTCTATCCCCTGACCGATACGATTGGGGCCGCCTCCGATTATCAGAACCTTCTTTTTCCCAGGCGATTGCGTATCTGTACCATCCGATTTTTCATGATATGGAAGTTTCATAATATTTGTGGAGGAGTAAAGGTAGGGTGTCAGTGCCTTGAACTCTGCCGCACATGTATCTACTTCATGATATTCAAGATCTATCTGCATCTCTTTGCGTGCAGTATATATGTCATTTTCACTCAGATCCATATTCTCTTTTGCATTTATAAGTCTGGCTATCATGGCATCGCTGTACCCATCACTTTTGATGTGCCGTAACATATGCGCATTTCTGAGAATCTCTATATCTATCTTCTGTTCAAGATCTATAATCTGTTTTATCTGTCGGAGAAACCAGGGGTCTATTCTGCTCAGACCAAAAAGTTCCTCCACGCCATACCCCTCTCTGAAAGCCTGTGCGATATAGAGCAACCTCTTTTCATTGGGTCTTCTTATCTCTCTTCTGAGCGTCTCATCGTCACACGTTATCGGAGAGAATCCTACAAGTCCGGTTTCAAGAGAACAGAGCGCTTTTTGTATAGACTCCTTAAAAGTACGTCCTATGGCCATGACTTCGCCGACACTTTTCATCGATGTCGTGAGAGTCGATTCGGCATGCGGAAACTTTTCGAAAGTGAAGCGTGGAATTTTGGTAACTATATAGTCAATAACCGGTTCGAAACTCGCCGGTGTGCCTGTAATATCGTTTTTAATCTCGTCAAGCGTATAGCCTACAGCAAGAAGGGTCGCTACTTTCGCAATGGGATAACCGGTAGCTTTCGATGCAAGAGCCGAAGAGCGACTCACGCGCGGATTCATCTCTATTACGATCATTCTGCCAGTTTGAGGATTGACAGCAAACTGAACGTTCGATCCGCCGGTATCGACACCTATCTCTCTTAAAATTTTAAAACTGGCGTCACGCATACGCTGATACTCTTTGTCAGTCAGCGTAAGAGCCGGTGCCACTGTGATCGAGTCTCCTGTATGCACACCCATAGGATCCAGATTTTCTATGGAGCAGACAATAATACAGTTGTCGGCACGATCTCTGATCACCTCCATCTCGTACTCTTTCCAACCCAAAAGACTCTCTTCAATCAGAATTTCACTGATAGGACTCGCCTCGAGACCGGCCGCCGCCAACATTTTGAACTCGTCAATGTTGTACGCTACCCCGCTGCCACCGCCTGCGAGAGTATAGGAGGCCCGGATAATCAGCGGGAAGCCTATCTCTTCCGCAGCCGACATGGCCTCTTCCATGGAGTATGCATACCTGCTTTTGGGAAGATCCATTCCAATTCTGATCATCGCCTCTTTGAACGCCTGGCGATCTTCTCCCTTTTTGATAGCTTCAGGATCGGCACCGAGAAACTCTACACCTGCAAGCATACCTTTTTCATGCATACTCATTGCCACATTGAGCGCGGTCTGTCCACCCATAGTCGGAAGTATCGCGTCGACACCCTCTTTTTCGATAATTCTTGCTATGACCTCTTCGTTAATAGGTTCTATATAGGTTCTATCGGCAAACTCCGGATCTGTCATGATCGTCGCAGGGTTGGAATTGATAAGAACGACCCTGTAACCAAGCTCTTTAAGTGTCTTTGCCGCCTGTGTGCCGGAATAGTCGAACTCACAGGCCTGGCCTATTACAATAGGGCCGGATCCGATCAGTAAAATAGTCTCTATATCGTCTCGTTTTGGCATGAAGGAGCACTCCTTGGAGAAATTTTTCTATTTTACAGAATTAGCTCTTACGAATCGCTTTTGGCATCGGTCGCAGGCGAGACAACCCAGACGAAATCGGGATGCAGAGTATCTCCGTAGAGTTTTATGTAAGCGTTTTGAAACCCCTGCATCTTCTTGGTATAAAGCAACCTTCCAACAGGAATTCCCGGCGGAAAAATATTGTCCAGTCCACTTGTGAAAATCTCATCACCCGGTTTGAGCTTCAGCCATTGCGGAATATATTTGACCACCATATGCCTGTCGTCTACCCCCATAGCTATTCCCGGTGCGCGACTCTCTCCCACATATACCGCAAAAATACATTCAGGGTCCCCCGCAAGAATCATTAGAGGGCGCATCTTCTTTTCTACCACTATTCCTATCGCAAATCCGTTTTTTATAACTCCGTAATTTTTCATTGGATCGTAGTTTTCAAACCTGTATAGCCACAGTTGCTGAAAATTTCCGATCATGGCATATCCTTCGGGCCTTGCAACAAGATATGTACTATTTTTGTCGGGAGTTATCTCCAGGCTCTTTCTGATGGAACGGTACAGTACAGCCTCTTCTTCACATTTCAACAATCTTTTTTCGATTTTTCTGAGATCTTTTTTTAATCGTTCGATAGTTTCAATCTGTAAAAGATGATTATCCAAAACCGTCTCGAAAGTGTGTGTCATATCCAGATAGGCAGAATGCAATTTGGAAGTGAAAGAGGTGAAAACAGTCCTTATGGAAGTGCTGTAGAGAGAAAGAAGTATCACAATCCCCAGTATTGCGAGGAGTGTGATTTTGCGTTCGAACCTATTCATAAGAGAGTTGCTGGAGAAGATCTATCTCTTCCAATACACGTCCGGTTCCTTTCGCAACAGCAAGCAGGGGCTCTTCCGCCACATAAACGGGCAGCTTTACGATATCGGAGAAATATTTGTCCAGCATACGAATCAAAGCGCCACCGCCAGTAAGAACTATTCCGTTTTCGACTATGTCTCCAGCCAGATCCGGAGGTGTGATTTCCAAAATATCTTTCAAGGCATCGCCTATCTCGCGCAGAGGTTCTTTCATAGCCTCCCTTGCGTCTTCACTGGTCAGCTCGACAGAGCTGAGCAGCCCGCTTACCTGATCACGTCCATTTACCGTCATGACGAGCTCTTTTTCCAGAGGAAGCGCACTTCCAATCTCTATTTTGATCTCTTCAGCTACTCGATCTCCTATAAGCAGATTGTATTTGCGCTTTACATAATCCACTATCGCCTGATCGATTTTGTCTCCAGCTGTTCGTATCGATTTGCTTATAACCAGTCCACCGAGCGAAACGACACCTATTTCTGTAGTTCCGCCGCCTATATCTACAACCAGATTACCGTGTGGCTCTTTAACAGGCAACCCGGCTCCTATAGCGGCCGCCATAGGCTCTTCAATAAGAAAAACTTCACGCGCTCCGGCATTCAAAGCCGATTCTCGTACCGCTTTTCTCTCTACCTGTGTCAAACCGAAAGGAACACATACGATGATGCGGGGACGAATGAATGTTTTGCGATGATGCGCCTTTTCGATAAAGTAGCGTATCATTTTTTCAGTTATGTCGAAATCGGCTATCACTCCATCTTTCATCGGACGGACGGCCCTTATGTTACCGGGAGTCTTCCCAACCATCTCCTTTGCTTCCTGTCCAACCGCAAGAACCTTTTCACGACCAAACTTGTCTGTTTGAATAGCCACTACTGAAGGCTCGTTTATGATGATTCCGTCACCTTTGACCAAAACCAGGGTATTGGCTGTACCAAGATCGATCGACAGATCGTTTGAAAACATGCCTATCAATTTGTTCAGAAACATTTACGCACTCTTTTTGCTTTTTTTTACATATAGCGGTTTTGCGCCACATTTAACCACATCTTCGGTTATAACGACTTCATATCCAGAAAACTCCGGAAGATCGTACATGATGTCCACCATCATCTCTTCTATTATTGAACGCAGACCCCTGGCTCCGGTTTTGCGCTCAATTGCCATCTCGGCTATGGCTTCCAATGCCGAATGCTCGAATGTGAGCTCTGCGCCATCGATCGCAAAGAGCTTTCTGTACTGTTTCACCAGTGCATTTTTAGGCTCGGTAAGAATTTTGACCATATCTTCTTTGGATATCTCATTGAGCACCGCCATTACGTGGAGTCTGCCTATGAGTTCGGGAATAAGCCCGTAAGATACGAGATCGTCAACCTCCACTTCGCTTAAAACGGCCTCTTCATCATGCCTGGAGCGTTTTTCCTGATCGAATCCCAGAACATTTCCGCCAAGACGGCGTTTTATAATGTCAGACAAGCCGTCGAATGCCCCTCCGCATATAAAGAGGATATTTGAAGTGTCGATCTGTATAAAATCCTGATTGGGATGCTTCCGTCCCCCTTTGGGAGGAATGTTCACCACGCTTCCTTCGATTATTTTCAATAGAGCCTGTTGAACTCCTTCACCGGAAACATCCCTCGTAATTGAGCGGTTTTCGCTCATTCTGGATATTTTGTCGACCTCATCTATAAACACTATTCCCTGCTCCGCCTTTTTCACATCTCCATCTGCAGCCTGCAGCAGACGTGTCAGGATGTTTTCCACATCCTCTCCGACATACCCTGCTTCTGTAAGACTTGTCGCATCCGCTATCGCTATGGGTACATCCAGAAATTTTGCAATGGATTGTGCCATCAAAGTTTTTCCACTGCCTGTAGGACCGATAAGAAGAATATTTGATTTCGATATTTCCGTATCGTCATTCTCCAAAGAATCCTGCTTGAAAATTCTTTTATAGTGGTTGTAGACAGCAACGGAGAGAACTTTTTTGGCGCGCTCTTGACCGATCACATATTGATTCAGGGCAGTCTTTAGCTCCTTTGGAGTCAGCAGCTCTCTATTCTCTCTGTCACTCTCCTCTTCAATCTCACCAAAGAGAATTTTATAAGCCGATACTACACAGTTTTTACAGATATATACGCTGTTTCCGGCAAGTAACGGATTTTCCTGGCTCTCTTTCGCACCACAGAAGCTGCAGTTTCTATTTGTCATTTTTCATCCTCTCATATGGTATGCCGCGCTTTGTTTCGAGCACAAAACGGCACAATGTTTCGACCTCTTTGGACTCTGTCTTTTCAAGCAGATTTTCAGCCGCCTCCTTCAACGGCCTCCCTCTCTCAAAAAGCTCTTTATAGGCTATACGCAACTCGTTTATCGTCTCTCTTGGCAAGTGTCTTCTAAGTCCGGTAAGATTTAGGCCGCGCAAAACGGCGCGATTTCCTTCGGCCAGACAAAACGGTGGAATATCCTGACTCAATGCCGAAGCTCCGGCAATCATAGCCAGATCACCTATCTTGACGAACTGATGTATGGGCGTCATGCCTCCCACCACCACACCATTTCCGATCTCTACGTGGCCTGCAAGCGTGGCGGCGTTTGCAAAAATACAACGATTGCCTATTATACAGTCATGTGCGACATGTACATAACCCATAAACAGGTTATCATCTCCTATTCTCGTCTCGCCGCCCCCTCCTTCCGTTCCCGGATTGAGCAGAGTAAATTCCCTGATGGTATTGCGGTCGCCTATTACCAGTTTTACATCTTCCCCGTGAAACTTCAGGTCTTGCGGAATTGAGCCGATAACAGCATGTGAAAATATACGGCAATCTTTGCCTATTGTTGTATCTCCGTCAATTCTCGCGCACTGTCCAATCGTAGTACGATCGCCAATTTTCGCTTTTGAGGAGATGTATGCGTATGGCCCTACCTCTACTCCTTCACCGATGAGTGCACCATCTTCTATTATTGCGAGTGGTGATATTTTCGCCATCATCTATCCACTATCATCGCTTTGAGCTCCGCTTCCGCAACCAGTTTGTCGTCGACATAAGCCTTCCCGTCCAAAACCCAGATCGGCCCCTTGTGTTTGAGAACATCAAGTTTATAGACCAGTCGATCTCCCGGACGGACAGGATTTCTGAATTTGCATTTGTCTATACTCATAAAATAGACGACTTTGTCTTTTGTTTCTTCTTTGTCTTCTTCGTTCATACTTTCAAAAGCCAGAATACCGCCCGCTTGTGCCATACCTTCAATGATCATCACTCCTGGATATATCGGGTGACCAGGAAAGTGCCCTTCGAAAACCGGCTCGCTTATTGAGACATTTTTATAGGCCTCTATCGCTTCACCCTTCATACATGAAACCACGCGGTCCACCAGTAAAAAAGGGTATCTATGAGGAAGTATTTTCTGAATTTGTACCACATCCATCATGAAAAAAAGTCCTTGGGTTAAAAATTCTTTTATTTTATCACATTACGACTAATTTTTCTCTGACATCCGGATAAATTTCTGAATCTATACAGACCTCCAGACTCCCTTCAGGTATACGTTCGAGGATTATGACAGGAGATATATCTCTTGCCCCCATTCCAAGATAATCGCGCACTTTCAAATCTTCTTCAAACGATGGAGGTGCATAAATGAGTTCACGTATACAAGAGTAGTCGGCGGATATGAGTCTATTGTAGCGTTCAAGCGTTAACAAAAGAATCTCTTCGCGCAAGAGACGTCCCAGCCCATCTTCTATATATTCTGTCTTGCCTTTGCATCGACGTCTCTTCATATAGGAGTAGGGAAGAATGTGGCTCGGCAGAATCTCTCCTTTCTGTTTTACCCACCCATACTTTAACCGATAGTTCATAAACTTATGCCTGAATATCCTGTAATTGCCACCCTTATCTTCGATCGAAAGACGCTTTTCATACATATTGAGCCTCTCTTCAACCGATGCCGGAAGTATAGAAGAGCAGATCGGAGAGAAGAGTTCTGCAGCAGGCATTTTTTGCTGTTCTCGCTGTTGGGCCAGGGCATAGAGACATCCACAATAATTTTGCCTGTAGAGAGCCTCTTTTTTGCTTACCTGCTGCTGAAGCTGTGTACCTCCGGAGCTTCTATAGTCTACATACACGAACTCCACCCCATAATCTGCAGCCACTCTTCTTCCCGTTTTGAGCAGCTGCTCCTGCGATTTTTTTGGGCTGACCAAAAGGGTGGTGGTCATACGCTTCTCTCCAAGCTCCCCGGCTTTTTTGGCACTGATTTCAAAACGGCGGTCGAAACAGATTTCGCATCTCATCCCTTTTTCCGGCTCTCTTTCATACCCTTTTACGGCATCGAGCCATACTTCAAAATCGTATGGACCCTCTATTAGCTTTACACCAAGTTTTCTACAGCTCCTTTTGACATCCAGAAGACGTAAAGAGTACTCACTGTAAGGATGAATATTGGGATCGTAAAAGAAAGCTGTCAGAGTCTCGTCCGGAAAATCCTCTCTGAGTCTTTTCAAAAAGAAATGGCTGTCTACACTGCAGCAGATATGAACAAGCATCTATACCTTTTCAACGGTTGATTTGTCATGGACCCAACTCATTTTTTTTGCAAGAAACACTCTTTTCGAGCTCTTTGATCCATTCAACGGCTTCAGCATCGCTCGGCATACGCCAGTCGCCTCTCGGGCTTAAAGCGATCGTCCCTACTTTTGGTCCGTCTGGCATGCAGCTTCGCTTGAACTGTTGAGAAAAAAAACGTTGCAAAAAGAGTCTGAGCCATTCCGATATTTTCTTCTCATCATATTTTGAACCGAATGCGTTTTTCGCAAGAAAAAGAATTTTACCCGGCCCGGCACCGCTCTTTATCATATGGTAAAGAAAAAAGTCGTGTAACTCATAGGGACCAAGAAGCTCTTCCGTTTTCTGAGAAATCTCGCCCTTTTTGGGCGGAAGCAGTTCCGGACTTACCGGAGTCGCCAGAATATCATGAAGAATCGACGAAATATCGGGATACTGTTCCGCCGCCCACTCTACGAGATATCGGATTAGAGTCTTGGGTATCCCGCTGTTGATGGCATACATGGACATATGGTCTCCGTTGTATGTGCTCCAGCCCAGTGCCGATTCGCTCATATCTCCTGTCCCTACAAGAATACCGCACACTTTGTTGGCAAGATCCATCAATATCTGAGTTCTCTCTCTCGCCTGCACATTTTCAAATACGGTAGTACGCTCCTTTGGATCGTGGCCTATCTGCTTGAAGTGTTCCATACAGGCTTTTTTAATATCGATCCTGCGAAAATCTACACCCAATGCCCCACATAATTTTTCGGCATTTTCCAGCGTGCGATAAGTCGTGCCGAATCCAGGCATCGTTACACAGATTATATCTTTCGGATCTCTTCCGGATGATTCATATGCACGAAAGACCGCAAGAAGGGCAAGGGTAGAATCGAGTCCGCCGGAAACTCCGATTACGCACTTTTTGGCACCTATATGGTCGAGTCTTTTGTTGAGAGCGGCACTCTGGATAAAAAATATTTCACTGCACCTTTTTGAACGTTCGCTCTTTTTTGATGGCACGAAAGGATATGGGTCTATGTAACGGTTGAGTTGCATTATTTCGGGAGTTTTATAGAGTTTTATACGTCTGAATGAGTGAATCTCTCCATCTGCAAAACTGCCTTCGGCCACCCTCAGAGTTTTCAGCCGTTGAAGATCGATATCGGCGAAGATAATCTGCGATTCATCCAAAAAACGCTCACCCCGTTCAAGAATCGATCCGTTTTCCGCGATGATGGAATCGCCTCCAAACACCACATCTGTCGTCGACTCTCCCACTCCGCATGATGCGTAGACATATGCAGCCATACAGCGCGCACTCTGAGTCGCTACCAAAGAGGTGCGATATTCACTCTTAGCAACTATCTCATCACTGGCCGAGAGATTGAAAAGCACCACGGCTCCCGCAAGAGCCTGATAGGAGCTTGGAGGAACCACTGTCCAGAGATCTTCACATATTTCGATACCAAAAACAAAATCTTCGCTACCGCAAAAAAGAAGGTCTACGCCGAAAGGAACACTCTGATCCGCTATTTCGACCGTCTGGTCTCTGACTTCGAGGCCGGAAACAAACCACCGTTTTTCGTAATACTCTTTGTGTTCAGGAATAAAACTTTTGGGTACAACACCAAGAATTCTTCCCTCCTGCACCACCGCCGCACAGTTGTAAAGGCGCCCCATATGCCACACCGGCAATCCAAAAATCGCGGCCGTAGAACACTCTTTGGAGGCCTCAATCATACTCAAGACACCACTTTCAACGGCTGAATGGAGGGCATCTTGATAAAAAAGATCACCGCAACTGTAGCTTGAAACCGAAAGTTCAGGAAAAAGAACTACAGAAGCGTTCTGCTCCGCTGCGATTTTCCACAGACCTATCATCTGTTCCACATTGAATCCGACACTCGCCACCCGTACTTTCGGTACGGCAGCCGCTACCCTGACAAATCCGAACATTTGCGCTCTCTTTTTTGAAATTCTACCATAGAACCGATCAGAAAATCTTCATATGTCGTATTCAAACTTTTTTTAGCCAAAGCATACTAAAATCGTACATACCGTTTTTTAATGGAAACTGAAAAATAAGCGATTATAATCGAGCTGTCCTCCGAAGGAGCGCTATGTCTGCCTGGCTTCGTTTCATATCTATTTTATTGCTCTGTCATGTAATTATAAACGAGATGGAAGCGGCAACACCTGAAGAATCAAGTCTTTTGGAGGCTCTTCGAGAAGCTTCGGCCATAGCTTACGAAAAACGTCTGAACATCGATGACATACCTGAATTTGTAACGGTTCTGCGAAGAGAAAAACTTCGTGCACTTGGTGTCAGCAACCTTTTTGAGGCACTTTCTCTCGTTCCGGGCATACAGACATCCATAATGCAAAACGGCATAAAAAAAGTTGTTATGCGCGGCTATGACAATCCTGACAATTTCACTTTCGACAAATATAGGCTCATAATAGACGAACACCCGATTCAAACCTCGATTTTTCAAAACAGCAGTTACTATCTGAACTACCCCGTCGAACTAATAGAACGTATAGAGGTCATCTTGGGTCCTGCAGCAGCGCTTCAGACTTCCGGAGCCCTTACAGGAGTAATAAAAGTGACTACCAGGATCGCATCGCCCGAAAAGGAGCGGGCTATCTTTGTTGAAGCTGGAAGCTATCGTGAAAAGATGGCGGGAATTGTGCAAAAGTTTCCGATCGGAGCTTCCGGGGATCTTGGCATGGAGTTGTATTACCGTAGGCACGACAGAGGAGTGGACGCTCAAAAGTATATCCTTGAAGGAACTTCGCCAAAAATTTCAAAAAGCAGTGAATGGCTTAGAGACTATACAGTAGGTGCCGTCTACAACAACGGAGGATTCACGTTGACTGCACGCTCGAAAAGAGAGCACCATGGAAACTATTTTGGCTGGGAAGAGCATCTGGAGCTTACCGACAAGCCTTCGATGGACAACAGATATCTATATTTGCAAGGACTCTACAAAAAACCTCTCTCTGCCAATGAAGATTTTGGCATCCGACTCGATTACAGTAGTTATAAAATAGTTTCTGACGCCCAGAACTATGCGGAAACACCCATAGGTTATCTTCCTTATACTTTCGATCTTTACCTGAGTGAGAGATCCTGGCAGCTTGAAACCTTTCTATCTTCTCGCAGATTCGAAAACCATCTTGTAAAAACCGGCTTTTACGCCTATTCCGCCAAGCAGCTGGGAAACAGCCTGAACATATCATTTCCGGATGGATCGGATACCGCTTCAACCATGACGATCGACCATCCAAAACGTAACACCCTTTCACTGTATGCAAACGATTTTGTAACGATAACAAAAGATGTAGACGGCCAATTCGGAATCAGATACGACCGTTTGAGCGATATGAAAAAAGGGTATTTCAGTATCAACACTTCTCTGCTTTTTAGAATAACGCCCAACTGGAGCGCCAAAGCGGGATATGGGCACGCCTTCAGAGCGCCATCATGGATCGAGCTCTACTCAAACAGGCTTCCGGGAATTCGTGAAGGTGATCCAAATCTTAAAGCAGAAGAGGCCGATATGATCGAAGGTTCCATCATCTACAAGCCGTCACTGCATGCACATCTGCAGGCCAACCTCTATAAAAGCAGAATAAAAAATCTTCTCGATATATATGAGAGGCCGCGCAGCGACCCAAACGGACCGGGGTATGCCAACCATCCTTCTCGTTCGAGCCAGGGACTCGAGCTGTTTTACAGGCTGCAAACACCTATCAACCATACCATGGAACTTGGATATTCATACAATCATACCGACTATATCACGGAAAGAGGCGTCCATCAGCCCATGCCAGGCGTAGCGAGACATAAAGCGACCGCAGCCTATATGATAAACTTCGACGCTTCATTATCTCTTTGTCTCTATTGTCAATATATAGGTACAAGGCCTGTCAATGCAGATACAAACAAAGAACCAATCCCTCCATACACAACTATCGATACCACTTTTTCATATATAACACCGAAAGGATGGAGGCTCTTTTTGAGCATCAAAAACATCTTCGATGAAGATGTAACGAATCTAAGCTATTATGGTCGTCATGAAAACATTATCCGACCTGGCAGGACAGGATCACTCTCTCTCGAGTTTCCGCTGTGAGACGGATTTTTCTCTTTTTTGCACTCTTTTACATGAGTCTGAACGCATACGTATACAACGACTCTCTTTTGCTTATATATGCTAAAATCATTCCTCGCATAATGCTTCTTGATCATACGAAATCAGACAATAGTGCCATAAAAAAACTCTGTATTTTGTATGAAAATGGTGATCGCTTAGTAGCCAAAAGACTGAAAGAGTTGATAACAAGACATCTTCCGAAAGAGAAAACAAAATTTTCGATCCGTATTGTTGCCAAACCCTACAAAGAGAGTGAAAAATGTGATAATGTCTCGGCCATCGTCATGTTGGATGCAGAAAAAGAAAAAATTCACAAAGTTGTAGAGTTTGCAAAAAAGAATCGAATTCTTACATTCAGTTACAACAAATCTCTTTTAAGAGAGGGGGCAGCTATTTCACTATCGATAGGAAAAGAGATTTATCCCATTATAAACCTCTCGGCTCTTAAAAGTTATAGCCTGAAGCTCGATCCTTTGCTCTTTCAAATAGCGAAAATCTACAGCGAAGGGAATATTAAATGAGTAACTCTCTATCCCTTTCGACACGCATTGTATTGAGCGTCATTCTATTTTTTTTCTTTGCCATAGGTACGATCACATATTTCAATTACACCTCTATGCAAAATTTTGCGAAAGAGAGCGAGATACAAAAGAGCCGTCAACTTATAAACTCCATCGAACCGATTGTGTCAATCAATCTCTTTTTGGGCACGTACGATCCCATGCGGGAGTTTTTGCAAAAAATCATACACTCCAATCCAATGATTTTGAAACTGGAGATAAAAGAGAGCTCCGGAAAAAAGAGATTTTCATATACCAGTAAAGATTTTAAGAACCAGAAAATCTCTCCCATTCATATGACAAGACCGATAAAAAGCAAAATATCTTCACAGTCTATCGGTCAAATCGAGATGGTGTATTCAAACGCCAGACTCTCAAAAGTGCTCGAACAGTACAGGCTCTTTACTCTCCAGCTCCTGCTTTCTGCAATAGCATTGGTGCTGATGTTGGCATTTTTACTTAAAAAAGCATTGACGCCATTGAGAAATTTGGCTGAAGAGCTTAAAAATTATGACCCGGTAAAATCCAATTTTTCGAGAAAAAAGATAGACAAAGAGGGAGAGATATGTGTCATACAAAACGCTATTGTGGATATGGTTGAAAAAATACGAGATTATACAAAAGATCTTTCACAACTGAATCTTCAGCTTGAGACTAAAGTCAAAGAGCGCACAAAGACAATAGAAGAGACAAACGAAAGACTTAGAAAAGAGATAGAAGAGCGGATCAAAGCCGAAGAGGCACTCAAATATGCGAACAAGATGCTTGAAAAACTCTCTACTACAGACTCTCTAACCGGCCTTTATAACCGAAGATTTTTTGAACAAAATTTAAAGAAGTGCTGGAAAGCCGCTTTGAGAGATCAAAAGCCCGTTTCGATAATTTTATGCGATATAGACCATTTCAAAAAAATAAACGACCGTTACGGCCATCAGGCGGGAGATATGTGCCTGAAAGAGTTTGCCGATATTCTTAAAGAGTGTATAAGCAGACCAATGGATATGGCAGCCCGTTTCGGAGGCGAAGAGTTTGTCTTCGTACTGCCGGGAACACCTCTTCTGGGAGCCATAACCATCGCGAATGAGATACAGATGAAACTGGCAAGACGCAATGAGGCTGTGGAGACGATAATAAAGATGACAACGAGTATAGGAGTCAGCAGTGTCACTCCTACGGAAAAAAAGAGCCGTACAACTCTTTTACATGCTGCCGACTCGGCACTTTATGAGGCTAAAAAGAAGGGAAGAAATCAGATAATAATAAATCCGATATAGACTCTCCTCACTTTTCCCGGTTTGCGAAAATCTCGATAGTGTTTATTGAGTCGTTTTGGTCTATCGAATCGAGCACGAGCATACTGTCCGCATCCTCTTCTTCGATACCTCCAAAAACAGTATGTACGCCATCAAGGTGCGGACAGGGAACGAAACATATGAAAAACTGGCTCCCTCCTGTATCTTTCCCGGCATGCGCCATCGAAATTGTCCCTTTGACATGCTTGTGTGTATTCTTCTCGGTTTCACAGGCAATGGCCCAGTCAGGTCCACCGGTTCCCGCCCGTGCCGGGTTGCCGCCCGGACCACTGTGAGGACATCCTCCCTGCGCCATAAATCCCTTTATGACTCGATGAAACCGCAGATTGTCATAAAACCCATCTCTTGCGAGTGTCGCAAAATTTGCTACTGTATTTGGAACTTCTTCAGGATATAGCTTAAGCCAGATATCTCCTTTGTCTGTTACGATCTTCGCATACTTGAATTTGTTTAAAGTATCTGGGTCATAATCATATGTTTTCAATTTTTTTCTTCCAAACATAAAAGTCCTTTTCCTATATTTTCATCCAGTTACAGATCGGGGATTATACCACGAATCACTCTTTATATCATGCGGACGATTCTTATTTTGATAAAAACGACAAGATGGTTAAGCCTGATCAAAAGGCGTTTGTAAAGTGGCAGATTGGTCACATTTAAGTGACAGAACAGTTCGTCGAGGCCTTCACGTTCACTCTGTGTCAGATTACTCATCCAAAGCCTTTATTTTATGTACTACACGAATAATTTCATCATCATCCAGTTCTCCAAGCATCTGCATAAGCGCACGCGCAGCTATTGGCTGAGCCTTGCCCGTTCTCCAATCCTGATAAGTTCTCATAGAGACACCAAGCTCTTTAGCCATCGCTTTTTGTGAAATCTTCCGCCCATGATTCTTGGCTTCCAGTGCATTGTGGACAATATTGAAAATATCGCTGACTTTCATCACAAAATTATACTTTCAAAAGCTGTAATATAC
>WFUN01000145.1 GCA_015484905.1 Hydrogenimonas sp.
CAGCCAATTAATGAATTCAATAGAGTATCTCAAAAAAAACGGCGGTACGGTTATTTTCCTCGATAGTACCGACGCTGCCGGCGATACTATGAAAGAGTACGGCATAGGTGCTCAAATTCTTGCAGAGCTTGGAATCCGCAACATAAAGCTGCTGGTTTCGAGCAAAGGAAGGGAGTTCGTAGGCCTTGGCGGCTTCGGGCTGAATATAGTAGAAGAGATTGAGATAAGGTAGAACAAAAGAAATTGCATCTGAGACTGTAGATTCATTAATGCAAAAACGGCTAAAATAACAAAAAAATTTGAAGGAAAAAGATGGAAAATCTTCCAAACTGCCCAAAATGTGGCAGCGAATATACATATGAAGACGGTGAGCTGTACGTCTGCCCCGAATGTGCATACGAATGGAGCAAAGATGCAGTACTGGAAGAGGAGGCCGGATTTGTGGTAAAAGATGCAAACGGCAATATACTCCAAGACGGCGATACGGTAATTGTGATAAAAGACCTAAAAGTCAAAGGCAGTGGCGGTGGAATAAAGGTGGGTACCAAGATAAAGGGCATACGACTTGTTGAAAGTACAGATGCGCATAACATCGACTGCAAAGTTCCCGGAGTAGGGGCTATCAAATTAAAACAGGAGTTTGTCAAAAAGGCGTAAAACTTTATCTTTTTAATATGATCATCACAAACAGATAGTGAATTAAGATAAATAATATTTGGGGCTCTGCTTGTCAAGTGCAATCCTAATTTGCACCGGGTTCGTCGAAGAAAACTACGAAATAAAGCTTAAGAAATAGAAAAATGGACACACTCGACGATAAGAGTCTCCAAGATGCCCGATATACGGAGGTTAGAGGGTGAAAATAAGAGTATATTACGAAGATACGGATGCAGCGGGCATTGTCTACTACGCAAACTATTTGAAGTTTTGCGAAAGAGCAAGAAGCGAGGCTTTTTTCAGCAGAGGCCTTTCTCCTCAGTCGGACGATGGATATTTCGTTGTAAAGCGTCTTGAAGCGGAGTATCTTAAACCTGCAGGGCTTGGTGAGCTTTTGGATGTAAATAGTGAGCTTTTGGAAAAAAAGGCCGCATCTATAACTCTTCTTCAGAGCGTCTCAAGAGATGGGGAGAAGCTTTTTGAGATGCGAGTCAAGCTTGCCTTTTTGAAAGAGGGCAGACCGGTTAGGATTCCTGCTTCCCTCTACTCCATCATATCGGAGTGGTAATCATACACGGTCGGCTCTTCATACCCATCATATACCGATGAATCATTTACATCTTCTATAAGCAGAGGAATCTCTTTTGGTATAAAACGGTAAAGTCCGGCTTCAAAAAGCATTACGTTGTAATCAATCGATCCATCTGAAAATATCTCTTTCGAGAGTCTTTTTTCACCGGTTTTCAAACTGAAAAAATAGTCGAGCCCAGAAACTGTAGCATAATTGAGCCAATTGAAACGTACGTCCTGGTTGACAAGAGCGATATTCTCCGTAAGAGTTGGATCCAATGTATCTATAGAGCTTGCAATGACCATGTTTTCTCTGTCATGATATTGAGTCAGGGTCAGCAGCAAGGGAGAGTAGTTTATCTGTGTGCTGAGGGTTTGAGTCGGTTTGAAGTCAGCCAGTGTCAGCTGTGAAAGAAAAAGGCTGCTCTTTACTACCGGAGTATTTAAAAAGAGAGTTGACTGGTTCAGGTCTTTGTGCTTTGCTATGAGGTTTTTGTAGTATCCGCTGCGATCGAGTGAAAGATGTTCTTTAACATCCAATGTCTGCGCAACAGCCTGTGAAAGCATTTCGGAGATGGACGATCCATCCGAGACAGTGATCGCAGTCGCATTCGATTCGACGAGACGAGAGAGCGTTTCAATCTGTGCATAATAGTCTATTCCACCAAAACTTATTAGATTGTTCATGCAATCAATTCTGTTCCTGTGAAGCGTGGGTATGAAAAGCTTTGTGTCCAATCGCTGCGTACAAAGATAGCTTGCACCTTTCATGGTGACAGGTGCCACAATCAGATCAAATTTTCTGCCTGAAACGTTTTGAAGTGCATTTTCAAGTGTTTCGGCCTCTTCGTTTTCTATGGGGAAAAGCTCCATTTCAAAAGGAATCTTTCTATGCAGAAGATACGCCAATGCAGAATTTGAGGTTGCGTATGCATATTTTCCGATTATTTTATAAGGCACAATAAAAGCGACCCTGAAGGCTACCGAAGAGTAGATTTTATGCGTTATGTTGAATAGAGTCATATAACTCTGTCTAATTGCGGCAAGTTCAGGATTTTTCGTAGCTCCCGCTTTTGCGAGAAATGTAAATATTCTGCCTTCCCGTATAAGCTCAAAGAGTTTTGCATCGTCGTACGTTTCCGTATCCAGGTCTATGATGACAGTAGACGGAAGAGGAATAGGAGATGGCAGCTGGATTTGAGCCGCAAGAACACCAAAAAAGAGTAATATAGTTAACAGTTTTCGCATAAGAGCCTCTTGATTTTCAAAAGATCCTGATAGACCTCTTTTTTTGCCGAGGGGTTGCGCAGAAGGTAACTGGGATGGTATGTTGGAACCAGTAGATAGGCTCCCATATCTATAACTTCGCCTCTGACTTTAGTTATTCCACTCCTGTCTCCGCTTAAATAGTGGTATGCAGTAGCCCCAAGTGCCACGATCACTCTGGGAGAGACCAGTTCTATCTGCTTCATGAGATAGGGCAGACAGGTATAGGCTTCTTCAGGTGTCGGGACTCTGTTGTTTGGAGGGCGGCACTTGACAATATTTGCAATATATACGCTCTCTCGAGGAATTTCTATGGCGTTTTCGATCATCTTTGTCAAAAGTTCGCCCGCTCTGCCTACAAAGGGTCTGCCGGTTATATCTTCCTGAGCACCAGGCCCTTCACCGACAAACATTAATGTCGCATGCGGATTGCCTTCTCCAAAGACAGTCTTCGTCCGCGTTTTGCTAAGAGCGCAAAGTCTGCATCCGGAAACGACTTTTCTCAATATTTCAAGATCATCCGGCAAGGCTTCCGATGCGTCTACTCGTCTTTCTATAAGCGGCACATACTTAAATCCCAATTGCTTGAGTTGATGAAGGCGTTTTAACTGTAAAGCGTTATAGAGTCTATTCATAGACAGTAGTGTAGATTATAAGGGGTTAAAAAGAGGTTAGGGCACCATATGGCACCCTGGAAACGGAAATTGTTTTTATTCTGTAACCTCTACAACGACAGGTTCATTTTCCCACAATCCGTGCTTTGTGCAGTAAGCTTGCGCTACAAGAGTGAGCTTGTTGCCTGTAGGTACGATATTGAATGTGACTTCAGCATGCCCTTTATGCCCTTCTCCACCAAGCATTCCGGCATTGAATGTAACTTCGCCCAACAGTGTTTCACCGTTGAAGAGGCGAATGCTCTCTATAAAATGGTCAGGATCATCCGGATGTGTATACTCTTTTCCCATTACGACCCTTACAGGAAATTTCTCTCCTTTTTTTGCACTGGTTTCACAATATATAAACGGAGAGTGTCGGTCGATATAATCTTTTTTGGCCTCTCTCTCTACTGTATCAATATCTACATAACGATTAATCTTTGGCATTTTCTGCTCCTTTTGATGATTTGATATCCAAATTGTATCATAAGGGCATTAAAGAAGATAAAATCGCTCTCTTTTTTCTCATGATTTAAAGATTAATCAAGCTTGCGCATAAAGCGCACGCTTATACAAATGTAGGTTCTGAAACGTTGTGTTTTAGACCAAGTTCCTTAGGCTCGATTCCTAGAGCGAGCCCTATTAATTGAGGCAGATGTAAAATGGGAAGCTTTATGTCACGTCCCATCTCTTTTGCCACGGAATCCTGCTTGACATCCATATTGAGGTGACATAGGGGGCAGGGTGTAACCATCATATCGGCGTTGTTGTCAATCGCATCCAGTAACGCCGTTCCGGTAAGTTTGTTGGCAGTATGAGGCGCCTGTAAATCTGCATGAAATCCGCAACACTTGTTTTTACTATCATAATCTACGCTTTTGCCTCTCAGCGCTTCGATAATTCTGTCGAGTGAAGAGGGATTGTACGGATTTTCTCCACTGTTGTACTTGCTCATCATCTCCACTTTTGCAAATCCCTCTTCTCCTCCTCCTTCTCCTACGATACTCTCTATGCTGTTGTACTTCTTATGCAGATAACTTGGACGGATATTGTGGCATCCGTAAAATGCAGCGATATTAAAATCGCTCAAAGGCTTTACTACCTGTTCAGAGAGCCTGTCGAGACCGTAATCGTCCACAATCGCATACAGAAAGTGACGCACAGAACTTGTGCCATTGTACTCAAGTCCCACTTCAGCAAGTTTTTCGTTGACCTGAGATTTAAGGTTTTCGTCGTTATCGAGTCTCTCTTTCGTCAAAACGGTATTCAGTTGGCAGGTGTTGCATATGGTTACCATATCGAGTCCCTGCTTCTCGGCGTAACAGATATTTCTGGCATTCAAAACGAGTGAGAGAAAATCGTCGAAATCCTGCAGGTGGCTGGCACCACAGCAGCTCGCTTCATCGAGTAGAACCAGCTCTATATCCAGCTTTTTCGCTACCGCCATTGTGGACATCAGAAGCTCTGGAGTCGATTCTCTTGCGGTACATCCGGTGTAAAGTGCATATTTAAGTTTTGCCATATCCGTCCCTTTTAAAATTTGACTTTCGATGAGCTTTTGACAAGTGTCTTGATCTCGTCGAGATTTTTTGATTTCGGCATATTCCAAGGCATAACTATCTTGCCTTTTTTGAACATTGCAATCGCTTCAGGAAGATGTTTCATAACACCAAGAGTACCTTCCGAATATCTTACAAGCTCTCCTTCATCAAGAAGTCCATGCTTGGCTATAGAGTGTTTGAATCCTACAGCATGACGTGTCGCCACATTGTTTTGTGCCATACCTTCTTCGAAAATCTGGTTATGCAGTTTGGTGATCTTGCCTATTGGATCAACATCTTTCGGGCACGCCTCCGCGCATTCGAAACATTTCACACAATCCCAGACTCCGGGACCCATTTTACGAACTTCTTCAAGACGCTCTTTTTTTGCATTGTCACGTATGTCGGCATTGAAGCGGTACGCTTTGGCAAACTGGGCAGGACCAAAGTACTCTTCATTGACCTCCACTACCGGACATGCATAATAACAGTTCCCACACTGTATGCAGTAGTCCGCTTCAAGCAACTGCTCCGCTTCATGCGGTAAGATACGTATCTCTTCTTTCGGATGCTCTTCTATTTCCGCTACCAGATATGGCTTCAGTTTCGAATGTTTGCTCCAGAAGTCGTTTTTATCGATAATCATGTCTTTGACGACACGTTTTTTGCTTTGTGGTTCCAAAAGCAGGGTGTCGGTATTGAAAATATCGACAAGATCCCATACATTCTGTTTACAAGAAAGTACCGGCTTTCCATTCACTTTAATGGAACAGCTGCCGCAGATTCCGTGACGGCAGCTTCTACGATAACTGAAGCTTCCGTCGAACTCCCATTTGATGCGGTTTAAAATATCCAGCACCAACTCATCTTTGCCTACTTCCATTTCATATGTTTTAAAGTAGGGCAAAAAATCTGTCTCCGCATTGAAACGGAAAGTTTTGAAAGTCAGTTTTTTTGTGATTCGTTCATTGCTCATCGCCCAT
This sequence comes from Hydrogenimonas sp., assembly GCA_015484905.1. Lineage (GTDB taxonomy): Bacteria > Campylobacterota > Campylobacteria > Campylobacterales > Hydrogenimonadaceae > Hydrogenimonas. The sequence continues at coordinate 5,674 of WFUN01000145.1, forward strand.
CCTTAATATTTTCGCTCTTGAGGTTCAAATTTCCCGAGTACCACATCGCCATATGCAATATCTATAGATCCCTCTTCGTTCATGGTCGCAAAAGTGTGTTTAAGAAAATTTTCATCGTCCCGCTTGGGATAGTCGTCACGATAATGGGCGCCTCTGCTCTCTTTTCTCGCAATCGCTCCTTCTACAATAAAAGTGGAATAATCCAGCATGTGACCAAATTCGATCGCCTCTTGCAAGTCGGTATTGAAAATTTTACTCTTATCGTCTATACGTATGTTTTTATATCTCTCTTTCAATTCGGACAAAACAGCCCGCTGCTTTAAAAGAGTCTCCTCCGTCCTGAATACTCCTGCATTGGCCATCATGCTCTCTTGCAGCTCTGAACGCAACTTCGGTACAGATTCAGTACCGTTGTTGTTCATACAAAAAGAGATCTCAGCGAACATTCTGTCGGCATCTTCTTCTTTTACTTCAAGGCATTCAAGGTTTCCGCTTTCAAGATCTTTGACTATATGCGTTCCGACATGACGGCCGAAAAAGAGAGCTTCGAGCAAAGAGTTGGCTCCAAGCCTGTTTGCCCCATGAACACTGACGCATGCACACTCTCCGGCAGCATAAAAGCCGTGGACTGTTTCATCCGGACTCTTTTTCACGTGGCCTTCGGTGTCACAAGGTATTCCGCCCATTGAGTAGTGTGCCGTTGCGGCAATATAAATCGGCTCTTTTATCATATCCTGCCCAAGGAAGGTAATGGCAAGATCTCTAAGCTCTGGCAGACGCTCCATTATCAACTTTTCGCCCAGATGTGTCAGATCGATCGCCACCGCATCTTTGTTCTGTCCCACTCCGCGACCCTCAAGAATCTCTTGCATAATGGCACGGCTTACGACGTCACGCGGTGCAAGTTCCATTTTCTCCGGAGCGTACTTTTCCATAAAGCGCTCTCCGAGACTATTGTATAGACGTCCTCCTTCACCCCGGGCAGCTTCCGAAATCAAAATCCCGCTGCCGGCCAACCCTGTTGGATGGAACTGAACGAACTCCATATCTTCGAGCGGTAGACCGTGACGCGCCACTATAGAAAGCCCGTCACCGGTGTTCGCATGTGCGTTGGAACTTATTTTGAAGGCTCTCGCATAACCACCGGTAGCGAACATGGTCGCTTTCGCATTGAAAATGGCAGGTTCAAGATTGCGGATATTGAATGCGACTACTCCTTTTACGACCCCATCTTCATATATGATGTCTGCCACGTACCACTCATCGAAAAATGTGACATTTTCGCGATTTGCCTGCTCATATATCGTCTGAAGCAGAGTCAGGCCGGTACGGTCTCTCGCAAAACATGCGCGCGGTTTTGACTGGCCTCCAAAAGGGCGCTGCGCGATTGTACCATCTTCCTTGCGGCTGAAAGCGGCACCGCTGTTCGCTATCCAACGGATAGTTTCGGGTGCTTTGGAGCACATGAGCTCCACTGCATCCTGATCGGCCAGATAGTCACTGCCTTTAACCGTATCGAACATATGAAGTTCTATATCATCATCGGCACTGAGTGCTGCGTTGATGCCGCCTTGTGCCGCTCCGGAATGGCTCCTTAACGGATGAAGCTTGGTCAAGACCGCAACTTTTTTGCCAGCTTTCTGAAGTTCGCGAGCGGCTGCCAGCCCGGCCAATCCAGCACCGACAATCACAACGTCGTATTTATGTATCTGTATACTCATTGAGATGTATCCTTTGTATTATGGCAATAGGAATATGGGTCAATTATACATATCCAAGTCTATAAATAAGTTTAATCTTGTGTCCAAAACAGATGCGTACTCTTTAACATGTTACCGATGTTTTCAGCCTCTATCAGGAGCAGAGACAAAATTAGACCATCCTCTGATATAATTTTGCCCATGAACAAAGAGGACTATTTTATAAACTGTTTTTCAAAAAACAGATTTATCGGAGATGATGCGGCAGTTTTGGGAAATGTCTGTATAAGTGCGGACGCTTTTTTCGAAAATGTCCATTTTATGCGCAAATGGATGAGTCTGTATCAGATTGCGAGAAAGGCTATGCTCGTCAATATATCGGATGCCATAGTAATGAATGGCATACCCAAATACGCACTTTTGACGGTAGCCATACCAAAATACTACACAAGAAAAGATCTAAAAGAGCTTGCACGCGGATTTGAAGAGACGGCTGAAGAGTACGGTATACAGATTATAGGTGGAGACACCATAGCGAACGTAAAACTCGATATATCCGTTACGATTGTGGCGGAGTGTGTCAGCCCTGTATTGCGAAGCGGAATGAAAGCCGGTGATCTTCTTGCCTATACGGGAAAGCTTGGAAACAGCAGTCGGGATCTGATGCGACTTTTGCGTGGTCATCGTATAAACCGTAATTCGCGCTTCATCACTCCCGTCTTGAGAAAAGACTTTTTCTACAAAGCCGCCCCAAATCTCAGATGCGCCATGGATATATCCGATGGACTGTTTCACGAACTGGAAAAGCTTCACCGAGTAAACAGACTTGGCTTTGAATTTTTTACTCCTATTCCCAAAAGAGTAGGCTGCAGTGGAGAGGAGTTCGAAATAGTCTTTGCTTTCGATCCCAAAAACGAACGAAAAATCAGAAACATAGCCAAACTTACCCGTACACCGATTACCGTGTTTGCAAAAGCGGTCCGCAAACCCTACGTAAATCTATGCAAGGCCAACCACTTCTGATTTTGACGATCGGAAGCTTTCATTATCTCTCTTTTTCAAGACCTTTCAAAATTTCACCTATTTTTATACCGAAAATTGTATAACTTTCATACTTTCGTAACAAACCGTTCTTTGCCTCTGTCAGCCGATACGGATTTACCCCATTGTGTATCGAAGCGGCCGCTTCTATAAACGCTCCGATATTGTCAGCGGCTTTTACAAGCGATCCGTCGATTGCATTAAATCTCTCTTTATTGTACTGTTTCCACATTTTTTCAACATCATCTACTTTTTCGATCTTTCCGTTCAAAGATATTTTATTGGCGAACTCATCTTTTATGAAATAACCCATCTCTTCTCTCAAGTAGGGTGGCAGCATCGGCAAAAGACGCTCTTCGACCACCTTTTTTTCATATTCGGCCAAAAGCTCTCCCAGACCTTCTACACCATATTTTACTGGAGATATGATATCACGCGTAAGTGACTCAGCTATATCGTGAAAAAGAGCAGTAAAAAAATTGTTATATATCTTTTTGTTGCATGCTCCGTATTCAAGACTGAGCATATATGTCGTTACGGCTACAAAAAACATGTGTCCCAGCACGGATGTCTGCGGTACTCTTGGTGTTTTGGACCATCTCTTCTGAAATCGCAGCATCGCACAGGTCTCCAGAAAATTTCTACTTTTAATTCCCATTTCAAGGCGTCGTACTCCGGTAAGATCCAAAAAGTCTTCAACTTCCGAATCGATTTTCTCTCTGATCTCCTGCACACCGAAAGCTTTCGGGTGAAAATCGTAAATAATCCCAAACTCCCATCTGCTCGCCAAAAAGTTGGCCGCATTCAGAACTCTTCTTTCTATTTCATTCTCGTCGGAACAGAGATATGTTTCAAATATATTTTCGACAGTTTCGCCGGTAATTCCGTGAAGCTCTTTTTTGACATAGGCGTCGAGCTCACTCTTTTTATGCCTGATTAGATGGTGAAACACAGGAGGCTTCAGATCTGTCACCACTGCTCTGTACATAAACTCACAGACTCCATAATCTATGAGCTTTCTCCACTCTATATGGGTACGGTTCTCCTCTTCTTCGATACGGCCCAACAGCCAGGCTATGATCATTTTGTGAGACTGTTTGTCCAACTCTGTAAAATCTACAGGACGAATCTGATCATTCCATCTGTCGATATTGGCGGTCGAAAACAGAAGATATAAAAATCTTGAATCGATCATGCAATCCCTTTTTCCTGTTTATCCAAATTATACCAGCTGTATGTAATCAGAGTATAATTTCGTTAGAATCAATCTGAAGGAAAAAAATGAAACCGGACCGTCTCTATCCACTTTCGCATGCACCCGTATATTTTTATTTCAGACAGACACCCGCCGACTTTGTAGTAACAGAAATTCCTCTGTACGAATTTAGCGGCAAAGGAGAGCATCTGATTTTGAAGATCCGTAAAAAAGGCATTACAACCTGGCAACTGCTGGAGATACTCAGCTCTCACCTCGGTGTAAAAACGAGAGATATCGGATATGCCGGATTAAAAGACAAAAACGCGATGACAATCCAATTTGTTTCACTGCACAAAAAGTATGAAGATGCTCTTAAAAGTTTTTCCCATGCACAGATCAGAATACTTGAAAAGAGCCTTCACTCCAACAAGCTCCGCATAGGACATCTCAAAGGAAATCGTTTTTTTATCCGTCTGAAAAAAGTTAACAGAACTGACGCAAAAAAGATAGATTCGCTGTTAAAATGGATAGAAGAAAACGGTTTGCCAAACTACTTCGGATATCAGCGTTTTGGACAAAAAGGCGACAATTTCAAAACAGCTCGCGAAATAATGGAAGGAAGATACAAAATGCGTGACAGAAAAAAACGTAATTTTCTCATTAGCGCATATCAATCCCATCTGTTCAACCTCTGGCTCAGTAAACGAGTTGAAATATCGCGTCTTTTTGAAGGACTCAATGCAAAAGAGCTGAAAGAGGTATTCGTATGGAATGACAAAATTATCGAATCGATTCGCCGTGAATCACACTTTTTTAGGCTTCTGCCGGGTGATATCGCAAGTCACTATCCTCACGGCAGACTGTTTACAATCAGCGATATCGCTGAAGAGTCCATTCGTCTGAGAAAAAAAGAGATAACTCCTACAGGTCCACTCTGCGGAAACAAGTCAAAATATTCAACCGGTATCGCATGGGAGATAGAAAAAGAGTTTGCAGATGCTGAAATTCCGGCTCAGGGGAGCCGTCGTTTTGCATGGGTGTGGCCCGAAGAGATTGAAGGATTATACAAAGAGCACGAAGCACATTATGAACTTCACTTTACGCTCCCCAAAGGCTCATATGCGACGGTTGTACTGGAGATGTTAGCCAACAGACCAATAAATAGCGGAGAGTAGCATGAAAAATTTTTCCCCTTATGCAAAAAAAGAGATTCTGGGGCAGGACAGGGCCATAGATTTTCTACAATCTTCAATTGAGAGATTTGACAGACTCTCTGTTTTCAAAGGCGTCCGAGGATTTGTAACCTTGGCAGGCCTTCCGGCATGCGGTAAAAATTTTACCGCAAAAGTTATAGCCCGCTATCTTCAGCGCGAGATGCTGATCCTTCATATGGGAGAATTTGCATTCAGTGACGACATAAAACGGCTTGTAGGCGAAAAAGGAATTCTGGAGTCATGGATAGACAAAAATCCTGAAGGGATCGTTGTTTTTGAAGATATAGATAAAGCCGATCATTCGATTCAGCGAACGATTGCGGCCATCATTGCCGATGGAGCACCGGACGATCCATCGAGATACCGCAAAGCTGTATTCCTTTTCACATTCAGCGTAAATGATCCTTCTTGGTACGACAAAAGACTCGTTGAAAACTATTATGACAATCCTTTATTGCTTCAGGGAAAATTTTATGAACAGATAGCAAAAGTGGCGATAACGGACGAAGAGGGCAGTCTGGTTTCAATTTTCGACCCGGAGATTCTCACAGTTCTCAGTGAAGGAGATCTGGTGCTCTTTTATCCGATTGATTTCAAAGTGCTCTGGGAGATATCCAGAAAGATTCTTGAACGGTGTGTCGCACAGCTAAATACAAGCGGTACGCTAAAGATAAAAGTAGCATCCATATCGGAAACGGCCTTGGCGATTCTAATAGGCTTTTCTCCATATCTAAATGTCAAACGTATCTCTCATAAGCTGCCTGCACTGATAGCGGATATGGCTGCAAGCTCCCCTTCGGGCACCAGATTGTGCGAAATAAAGCTCTCTACCAAAGTGAAAAAGTGGCTCGAAAACTTTTCAGACCTCTCCAAAGATCTGAAATATTTTATTAAATTTGAACACAACTTCAAGCTTGAGTGGAAAATGCAAACTCAAGACAGCAAAACAGTTTTCACTCTCGACTCCATTACGGAAACGGAGCATGGAAAACCGGAAACCCGTTCACCATATGCCGACCGCCTTGCCATACATGCCTCCAATATAGGTTTCGACGAGGTAGCAGGGCAGGTTAAAGTAAAAAAAGAGTTGAAATCTATAATAAAACTGTTGCATAACGAAAAGGGTCTGAGACATTACGGAATAACGCTTCCAAAAGGGCTGCTTTTATACGGACCGGAGGGAGTAGGCAAAAGTATGCTGGTAAAAGCTTTTGCAAAAGAGGCAGGCTTGGCATACCTTTATCTTCAAGGAATAGATCTTTTCGATGAAACACTTGTCAGAGAAGTCTTTACACGCGCCCGTCTTGCGGCACCTATTCTTGTGGTTCTCGAAAGCGTTGATACGAAAGGCATAATGGAAGGAAACTATACAAACATTCCAACCGGTACTCTAACAGAGATGATCGATCGTCTGCCAAGTGAACCGGGAGAGTATATTTTTACAATCGCTACCGCAAGAGACATTGAAGAGGTTCCAGTCGAGCTGATGCATCCAGGCAGAATAGATCAGAGTGTTGAAGTGCCTGAGCTCGACAAAGAGGCGCGCCGCTTTTTTGCTGAAAAAATTCTTGACAAACCACATGAGAAGGGTATCGATATCGAACGTATCACACGTTATATGTCGGGAATGAATGGTTACGAGCTGGAGCGAATTGCAAAAGAAGCAGCATTGGACGCGCTTAGAAACGGACTTGAAGAGCTTACCGAAGAGATAGTCATAGATAGGATAAATACCATAAAATATGGCCACAGACTTGAGAAAAAACGTTTTAAAAATTTTGAAGAGGATCTTAGAAAGAGCGCATACCATGAAGCGGCTCATGCCATAGCGTCGCTTAAACTTCTACCGGATGTCGAAATAGAGCAGGTTACAGTCATACCTCGCAGCGAAGCATTGGGGCTGGTATCATATATGCAAGATGCCATAGAGACAAATATGAGCAAAAAGGAGCTCGAATCGAATATTGCCGTACTTCTGGCTGGTCGTCTGGCTACTGTAAGAAAGTTCGGAAAAGACGCCGGTCTTGAAACAGGCGCATACAGCGATCTTCAGGAAGCTTCACTTTATGCTTACAGCGCTGTAGCGCAATTTGGAATGGATGACGAACTGCTCAATCTGCATATTGAAACTCTGCTTCAAAATGTCAATCCGGATCTGTTTCGAGAAAAGCTCGAGTCACGCATAATATACTGGATAAAAAAGGGATCGAAGCTTGCGGAAAGTCTTGTGGAAAAAGAGTGGAAAAATATAGACGCCATCGCCCGTCGCCTTTTAAAAGAAGAGGTCATAGAGGGCGAAGAGTTAAAAAGGTTCATAAACAGAAACTCTGAACAGTCCTGAATGTCGCATCCGTCATAATTTTTTCCTGTTTCATTGCGGCTTCAGCCAAAATCTAATCTGCATACATATTCCTCGTCGAAGTAGAGCCTGACTCTTCTCTTCGAGCCGTCAAAACCTTTGATAAAAACGTCTGTTTCGCCTTTTTTTAAAAGCTCTGCCGCTTTTTGTCTTTGAAGCATCTTTCCGCCGAAACGCTTGAGAGAGTTTTTGAATATTGTAAATTCACAGCCATTTTTCCATTCGCAACAACCAAAACCCAGTCGGCTCTCTATAACATCACTTCCACAAAGCGGACAACTTCCAACTCTTTCCAACCGGCCACCAATCTCAAAATCTATCCATGCACGCCATCTTCCATCAATTTTTTTCAACTCGACTGTATAGATTTTTTCTACACCGGTAGAAGTTTTGAAACTCATTTCAAAAGGCCCTTTAAGCAGTTTTTTCATCTGTTTCACAGATATGCATGCATGGCCCATCGAGGCCAGAGCCATGAGGGATATTTTGAATTCACATCCGTTCTTGTATCCTTCGCAGCCATAAAATTCCCTACGCAAAACTATACTGTTTCCACATTCGGGACACGATCCTATATTCATAACTGACCTTACGCCTCTATATTTTATTATCCAATTCTATCAGATTCAGGTATGATTGCGAAATGAAAATACTTATTGACGGTGACGCTTTCCCGAATCTTTTAAAACCGATTGTAATCAAAGCTTCAAAAAGACTGGAAATTGCGATTGTTATCGTATCAAACAAAAAAATTTATATGGGAAAATCGCATCTCATAACTGCATATATTGTCGAACCGGGTATGGACAAAGCCGATGACATGATCGTTCAGATAGCACAAGAGGGCGATCTGGTTATAACTGCCGACATACCTCTTGCAAAGCGTCTGTTGCAAGAAGATGTATTCGCTCTCGATCATAGAGGCACTCTTTATACAAAAGAGTGTATCGGACAATATCTCGCAATGAGAAACTTCATGCAAGAGCTTAGAGAAAGCGGTATATATTCAGATGGTCCAAAACCGTTTGGAAAAAAAGATGTTCACTCATTCTCAAATGTTTTAAACATTTTTCTATCCAAAAAAGAGCGAAAAATATAAACCGTTTTTCGTTATACTTTCAAAAAAGGGGGCTTCGATGAAAGGTAGATTTTTTCTCTCAATTCTTATTCCAACGATACTTCTGATATTTTCAGGGTGCGCTCAAAAACCTGAGGCAAACATCAATATAGATCCCTATATACCTACTCATGCCGTGCTTCAAAAAGGGGGTACAATCATTCTCGCCGATGTCATAGATGCAAGAAAAGACAAAAGAAGTGTCGGAAGCATAGTCAAAGGCGGCAAAACCGTTACGGTTATCTACAGCGACCAGGCTCTTGACGAGTGGTTCAAGAACGCTTTGACAGAGGCGCTTGAAGCTGAAGGATGCAAAGTGGTATATGGTGTTGGCGACGATAAAAAAGCCACGAATGTCAAAATTGAAATAGACTCTTTGCAAATCAGACTCGACAGAAGCAGGCTTACCGGCAAAAACCTTACTGCAGAGGCCGAAGTTACTCTTTACATCCAGCGTGAAAATGCAAAAATCACCAAACATGTGGGATTGATCCAAAGTAAATGGGTTCCTCCGTTTGCCGGAGAAAGGGTAATCAAAGAGTATCTGCATGAGACATTGTCGGATCTAATCGACGAGGTACGCGAAAATATAGATATCTATCGTTTTTAGATGTATGGGCAAAAAAGCTGTTTTTACGGTTTTATAGCTATGTATTGAACTCTTTCAACTAGTTGCTCGAATTTGTGGCACTCACGCAGACCGACACGACTATTCTCCTCTTTATTGTTCCGGCTTTGGGACCACAATAGGTCTCAGCCGGATACTTTTGCGACAGTTCTTTTCTTAAGCGCCTTTTTCATGAATCTATATATGTATATTTTCTCTTTTTATGCGAAGTATAAAACTACACGCTCTTTGCACAATAAGAGGTTATAATGTCATCATGAACAGACGAAAATTTATCAGCACGGCCGGTATTCTTGCACTCTACGGATCGACCAAGATTTTATACTCTTCAGAACTTTTGACTCAAAAAGAGCATAAAGCTCTTTTTGAGATAATCTTTACGGTACAAAGGCACTTTTTTCCAAAAGGGCTCCATATGCCTGATGCCGATACCTTCGGCGCAACAGAATATTTGAAAGAAGCCGTTTTTCATAACAGTTTCGATCCCGATACAAGAGCGGTTCTTTTTGAAGGCGCAAAAAGGGTGGAAAAGATGAGCTACGGCAGATTTCAGGACTTTTCTTTTGAAAAAAAAGAGAAATTACTGAGAAGATTTGAAGAGAGCTCTTTTGGATCATACTGGTTGAGCCGGATTATGGATCTTACTCTTGAAGCACTGTTTGCTGATCCTGTTTATGGCGGAAACACTAATGAAACCGGATGGAAATCATTTAATCTTTTACCTGGAAATCCAAGACCAAAAAAGAGATACTGCGGTGTTTGACGCAGTCATAATAGGGAGTGGGGCCGCCGGTGGAGCTGTCGCCTTTGTTCTTGCCAAAGCAGGTTATAAAGTCGCTCTCCTGGAAAAGGGGCGCTGGATGAAAAGAGAAGATTTCAGTAAAGATGAAATCGCATACTGTAGACGCGATATCGTAACACCAAACCTTTTTAGAGAATTTCATACGATTGAGGAGAAAAGAGATGGCAGATGGATCCCAAAAACCACATATGAGTTGGGCTGGAGCTTTTGGAACGGAAATATAGTCGGAGGTTCTTCAAATCTTATGAGCGGGATGTTCCATCGGATGCATCCTGACGATTTCAAACTGCTTGAACGTTACGGTCCTATCGAGGGAGCGAACATTGTCGACTGGCCTATAACGTATGAAGACCTGGAGCCCTATTATGATATGGCAGAAGCCCTTGTAGGAGTTTCCGGTACTTTTAAAAAACACCCCTTTGCACCACCAAAAAAGGATAAAAGATATTTTCAGCCACCCACATCGGAAAATGGTATAAATAGGTTGTTCGATGAAAAATGCCACAAACTTGGCATAACTCCTCTTGTAACGCCAAGAGCCATCCTTTCGCATCCGACAAAAGATAGAGATGCATGTTCGTATTCGGGTTTCTGCGGCAGCTATGGATGTTCAAGCGGAGCGAAAGGAAGCTCAAGAGAAGCGTTCATCAACCCGGCTCTTGTAACAGGAAATCTCACCATATTCAGCAACACTTTTGTAAAAAGAGTGGTAAAAACGTCAAAAAAGAGAATAGGATATGTCGAAACGGTCGAAACCGATTCGATGAGACCCGGAAAAATTCATGCCAAAATTTTCATTGTAGCGGCACAAGCTCATGAAAGCGTAAGGCTACTTCTTAATTCTGCGGACCAAGACTATCCGTATGGACTTGCAAATTCGAGTGGAGAACTTGGTAAAAATCTGATCTTTTCAGCCGGCGGATGGGGAGAGGGCGATCTTGATCGCAAAACTCTTTCTTCAAAAATGATCGATGCGCTGATGGAGCCTGGACTTTTTATGAATCGTTCGATACTCGACTGGTATATGGTAGAAATAGAAGGGAAAATCGTAAAAGGCGGTTTGGTTGAGTTCATGTTCGGCCATCAGAATTTTATACGCAAAGCGAGCATGAGCAAATATGGTAAAAACGGTAAGCTGCTTTGGGGAAAAGAGCTCGAAAAAAAACTTCGTTACAGACTACAGGAGAGTAGACGTATTCGCTTTGAGGTTTTCAATGACTGGCTTCCAACAGACAATTGTCACATCACAATAGACAAAACCCATAAAGACATTTATGGTACTCCTGTTGGAAAACTACGTATAAACGCCCATCCGCACGATATGAAAGTGGCACGGAAAATTGCAACGAATGCCGAAAAAATTTTAAAGAGCATGGGCGCAAGGAGCATTGTTAAAAACATCTCTTCCACACCGCCGCAAAACCTTATAGCCGGTGGTTGCCGTTTCGGTGACGATCCATCTTCATCTGTACTTAATCGCTACTGCCAGAGTCATGATATTCCCAATCTGTTTGTCGTCGATGCTTCTTTCATGCCTACAGGCGGCAGTGTGCCATATACATGGACGATATATGCAAATGCTTTGCGGGTAGCAGACTATATAGTCCAAAAACTGCATATTTGACCTTTTTTTTCGAAATATTTGCCATTTTGATGGTAAAATGAGAATCGACAAGATCAGTTGATTGAAGTGAGGCTCTCGTCAATGCGGAAAAAAATGGCATAAATATGAGTTGGATTTTAAAAAAAATATTGAAAGCAGTTCAAAAATTTTTTGCCGCCACCACCGACATTGCAAAATGG
>WFUN01000146.1 GCA_015484905.1 Hydrogenimonas sp.
AGATATGAGAAGATTTTGAAAAAAGGGGGGAAAATTCTCGACTCTTCTGCCGCTCACGAATATCACATGGTAAGAATTGAGGTTAAAAAACTCCGTTATTTGATGGAGTTTTACTCATCGATTCTGGATAAAGAGGCGTATATGAAAATGGTTGGCAGGCTCAAAAAGATACAGACTGTATTGGGGGAACATCAGGATCTCGATTTTCAAAGAGAACATCTCAAAGTTTTTATGACACTCGATGAAATGCACAACGAGACGACACTCGAATCGCTACGGCTGCTTCGTGAAAAAATATATTTGCTTGAAATCAAAAAACGGGCCAAATTCAGAAAAGAGTTTACAGAATTTGTATTGACAGGGCCACTTTTTAAAAGAATGGTATGTAAATTCTGAAGGAAAAGCAATGAAAGCCAAATCTCTTTACATCCTCTCGAAAGAAGAGCGCGCCGGAACTCTTTTTATTGCGTTGGGGCTGATGGAAATATTTAGAAAAAGCTATAAAAAAATAGCTATCTTCAAACCAATAATCGAATCCGGTTCGAAAGATGAAGATATAGATACGATCAGAAGGGTTTTCAACCTCTTGCAAAAAAGTGATGAGGCGTGTGGCTTGACTCTAAATGAAGTCGAAAAACTTCTTGCCGATGGAGATGAGGAGAGGATATACGAGCTGATTATCGGGCAGTATGAAAAACTTCTTACGGAATACGACTTTGTTCTTTGTATCGGTTCCGGCTCCAAACATTTACAGGAGATGATCGATTTTGATCTGAACCTGAAAATTGCCAAAAATCTCTCTTCTCCTGTGGCAGGAATATTGAGTGCAAAGCATAAGAGCCTCGAAGAGGTCGAAGAAGAGATAGCTCTATGGCAGCTCCATCTGGTGGAAGAGAAGGTGGATCCTGTAGTCTTTTTTGTAAACCATGTTTCAGGAAGCCTCTCATGCAGGGTTATAAAAAAAGCTGTCGAAAAAAAAACTCTCTGCTTTCCTATTCCATATGAGGCCGAATTGGACAGGCCGACAGTATTGGACCTTTTTGAACCGTTGGAAGCAAAAGCGTTAGTTTTGAAAAACAAAAAAGAGCTGGAACGCACTATTCACAGGCCTGTCGTAGCCGCCATGCATCCGGAGCATTTTCTTGAAGAGTTTGAAAAATGGGATCTGGTGATAGTACCTGCGGACCGAAGCGATATTTTGCTTAGTGTATATGCTGCCAACAACTCTGCTCTATTTCCTTCGGCGTCTGCTGTTGTGATAGCTGGAAACTGCAAAATTGCCGACAACATTATGAAACTCTTGAACTCCGATGACAACTTTCGAATCGCTGTTATCTCCGTAAACGAAGATATTATGCAAATAGCTATGCTCGTACAGGAGTGTGAAGCGAAAATCACTTTTCGTCACAGAAGGAAGATAGCTCTTGCTCTTGGTCATTTTGCAAGATATGTCGACGCTTCATCGATAGAGGAGTCGCTTGTCAAGACAGATATGGATATAGTTACTCCTGCAATGTTTCTTCATAGAATTTACGCCTCCGCTGCCGAATTGAAAAAAAGAATAGTATTGCCGGAGAGTGAAGATGAAAGGATACTTCAGGCAGCTGAAATAATTCTTCGCAGAAATATCGCAAAAGTAGTCCTGCTTGGAGAGAAGAGCACTATTTTAAACAGAGCCGGAATATTGGGAGTGGATCTCAAAGATGCCTATTTTGTAAATCCTCTGGAAAGTGGTCTGAAGAGACGCTTTGCCGAACGTTTCTACAAGCTTCGTAAAAAAAAGGGGGTAACTCGTGAAAATGCAGTAGAAATAATGGAAAACTTTACATATTTCGCGACGATGATGGTAAATGAGGGATTTGCCGATGGAATGGTTTCCGGAGCTACGCATACGACAAGAGAGACGGTTTTGCCGGCTCTGCAGATTATTAAGAGTAAACCTGGAATCGATATCGTCTCGAGTATCTTTTTCATGTGTCTTGATACAAAAGTACTTGTATACGGAGACTGTGCGATCGTTCCCGATCCCAACCCACAAGAGCTTGCGCAGATCGCTATCTCTTCGGCGGATACGGCAAAAGCTTTCGGCATCGAACCATTTGTCGCAATGCTCTCCTACTCTACCGGAAGCAGTGGCAAAGGAGCGGATGTTGAAAAAGTGCGCAAGGCTACAGAAATAGCGAAGAAGATGCGACCCGATATTCCCATAGAAGGGCCCCTGCAGTACGATGCAGCTGTCGATATCGAAGTCGCTCGCAAAAAACTTCCGGACAGCAGAGTAGCAGGCAGAGCGACGGTATTCATTTTTCCTGATCTAAACACAGGCAACAATACATACAAAGCGGTCCAACGCTCTGCAGGCGCCATAGCAATTGGTCCCGTTTTGCAGGGATTGAAAAAACCTGTAAATGATCTGAGCCGCGGATGCAGTGTAGAAGATATCGTAAGCACCGTAGCTATAACCGCAATTCAGGCGGCTTGCCAATGAAAATATTGGTACTGAATGCAGGAAGTTCTTCGTTAAAATATAGACTCTTTTACGAAAAAAAGGATGTTGGAGGAGGTATTGTAGAATCTATTGGAGAGAGTGGAGAGGCCAAAGACCATATGGAAGCGTTGAAATTGGCCGAAACAAGATTGAGAAGTAGCGGTTTGATAGACAGATTCGATTCACTCGATGCGGTAGGGCACAGAGTTGTGCATGGTGGGGACAAATTTACAGAGCCTGTAATAGTCGACACTGCGCTGATTGATGCTTTAAATGGATTGAAGTCTCTGGCTCCTTTGCACAACCCGGCAAATATAGAGGGTATTTTGACCATGCAAAAAATTGCGCCCTCTGTTTTGCAGGTAGCGGTTTTCGATACAGCTTTTCATCAAAGTATGCCGAAAGAGGCATTTTTATATGCAATTCCACTCGAACTGTACCAAAGATATGCGATAAGAAGATACGGTTTTCACGGTATATCCCACTCCTATGTTTCGAAAGTGGCTGCGGGATTGTTGAAAAAGCCATTGAACAGGCTAAATGCTATAACGCTCCATTTGGGTAGCGGTGCAAGCGTATGTGCCATAAAAGGCGGCAGAAGTATCGATACCTCGATGGGATTTACGCCCCTGGAGGGATTGGTGATGGGTACGAGGTGTGGAGACCTCGACCCTGAAATACCTCTTTTTCTTCAAAAAAAAGGAGTGGATGTTGAAAAGATTCTCAATGAAGAGAGCGGGCTGAAAGGACTTTGCGGTCACAGTGATATGCGCGAAGTAGAGCGGCTGGCTGAAAAAAAAGATAAAAATGCCCAGATGGCTTTGGAGCTTTTCGCGCGTCGAGTGAGAAAATATATAGGAGCATACTTCACTCTTTTAAAAAAGGTGGATGCATTGGTGTTCACTGCCGGTATCGGAGAAAACAGTACCGTAATAAGAGAAATGGTCTGCAGGGGATTGAACGGGCTCGGTATAGTGCTCGATATGGAGAGAAACAGTCGGGCGGAAACCGTAATATCCTCAGATTCGAGCCGTACGAAAATTTTTGTTATCCATACAGATGAAGAGCTTGAAATTGCGAGGCAGACAGAAGCTTTTTTAAGCGGCAATCGGTTATAATCCGCCTAATTTTAAACATACGATTTTTTGAAAAAACATAACATTTTCTCAAGGAGCTCGAATGGCACTAAAGGTTGCGGTAAACGGTACCGGACGCATCGGTCTTTGCGTCATAAAGATAGTAATGGAACGAGATGATATGGAGCTTGTAGCCATAAACACGACAGCAAAACCTGATATGCTGGAGTATCTTTTAAAATATGACACCGTTCACCGCGGAATAGATGCAAAGGTTCTGGATAACGAAACAATACAGATAGCCGGAAAAACGGTCAGAATGTTTAGCGAAAGAGATATAACAAAACTCGATTTTGGATCGACAGGAGCCAAGGTTGTCGCCGAATGTACAGGCGTGTTTCTTACGACACAGAGTGCAAGAAACCATCTTAAAGGGAGTGTAAAAAAAGTGGTTTTAAGTGCGCCTGCGAAAGATGATACGCCGACATTCGTAATGAATATAAACACCGATATGTATGCAGGTGAAGCGATCGTCTCGAATGCAAGCTGCACAACCAATGCACTGGCTCCGGTTTGCAAGGTGATAGACGATGCATTTGGAATAGAAAACGGTCTTATGACGACGATTCATTCATATACAAACGATCAGAATCTACTCGATGTAAAACACAAGAAAGACTTCAGGCGGGCACGTGCGGCAGCTATGAATATGATACCCACGTCGACCGGAGCCGCAAAGGCGATAGGTCTTGTAATGCCGCATCTAAAAGGTAACCTCAACGGGTTTGCCATACGTGTTCCTACGGCCGATGTTTCCGTTGTGGATCTTACCGTGAATCTTAAAGAAAAGATTAGTGCCGAGAGCGTCAATGCGGCTTTTGCAGAAGCATCCGAAAAAGAGTTTGAAGGTCTCATAGAGATAGATACCGATAAAAGAGTTTCAAGCGATTTTATAGGCTCTACATACAGCTGCACTTTTGTGCCGGACCTCACAAGAGTGGTAGGCAGCAAAACCGTAAAGGTCGTAGCCTGGTATGACAATGAATGGGGTTACAGTTGTCGTCTTGTAGATATGATGGGTTTTATAGCCGGCAGATAGAGGTTTGTGGCAAAACGCCAAGAGGCATACGATAAGAAAGTGCACTAGTCACAATATAATCTGACAACATTCAAGTAAAAAAGCTACAATTTCTCCTGGACAAGAAGTTCAGGAGAGAGAATGAACCTGCATACACAAGAGAAAATCATCAAAAACAAGTTGGGGCTGCTTAACCTGGCCAAGGAGCTGGGAAACGTTTCCAGGGCATGTAAAGTATTCGGTTACA
>WFUN01000147.1 GCA_015484905.1 Hydrogenimonas sp.
ACGGAAAAGAAGAGAAAAGAATCATGCGCCGCTTTAATGTTTTCGGCCCACCCGCCATCCTCTTTTTCAAAAAAGGAAAAGAGTTGCGTTCCAAGAGAATATCCGGATACAAATCTCCGGAAGAGTTTTTAAAAACGGTAAAAGGAGTTGAGAAATGAAAAGAGTGTTTTTTTCGCTTCTGCTGGTATTTGGCCCTCTGTTTGCCGAAATAGAGTGGGCTATGGATTATGAAGATGCGCTTATAGAGTCAAAAGAGAGTGGAAAGCCGGTATTTGTAATGATCAGTCAAAAAAGCTGCAACTACTGTTTTTTTATGAAAAGCCAGGTATTTACAAAACCGAAAGTGGCAAAATTTATAAATGAAAACTTCGTTCCGGTAGAACTCGATCTGGAGTCCGACCCGATTCCTGGCTACTTAAAACCGTACGGAACCCCGACTTTTTATCTGGTTGCAAAGGGGGGCGGCAAGATTTCACGGCCTATTGTCGGGGCTGCCAGATCCGAAGCTTTTATAAAAAGGGTGCAAAAAGAGCTTGAATATATAAGAGACTGAAGAGTATGATTGTCAGAAGAGGGCTATCATGCTGTTGTCTGTCTTCTCGGTTTTTCGCTCAAATATACAAAAAAGAGAAGTTTTGATTTTTACCGGATCGTACGCTATCTGGATAATGTCGGGTATAATTTCAAAAAAACCCAAGGACGCATAGATGGTCATAAAAAATGCCATGGTAGCCACATATGATGGAACACAAAAGCTCGATGTACGGGTTAACGAAGGCAAAATAGCCGAAGTGGCTCCATCGCTCGAAGAAAAAAGTGTTATAGATGCGAATGGGAAATATCTGCTGCCTGCTATTGTAGACGTTGGGGTTGGAGTAATGGATGGAAAGTTGCGGGGCGGTACTCTTAAGAGACTTTCCGGAGCGGCACATAAAAATGGTTTCGGTTCCGTAATCCTTTCATCATTTTGTTCTCCGCGAATAGAGGATGAAATTACGCTCGAATTTGCAAAGTCTCATGCAGAGTTGTGTAAAAAGACGCAAATTCTGACACTCGCTTCCGGTGTAAAAGAGAGTGGCGGATTGAGCGATTGTTCGATTCTTCTTAAAAAGGGGGCTGTCGGGATAGAGTTTGAAAGCCATATAGACGGCAATCTCATTCGACGCCTTATGGAATATGCATCGATGCACGGGGTGAAGCTATTTTGCAGAGCGAACGATCCGGCTCTTCAGGGAGACGGGGTTATGCACGAGGGCGAGGTATCTTGTCGACTTGGGCTTAGCGGTATATCAGCCGTTGCAGAGTCTTCGCAGATAGCGAGAATCGGTGAACTTGCCGAATATTATAATGTAGATGTAGTAGTACTTGGTGCTTCCACTCCCAAGACTCTTGAGATCTGTGCGATGTGCTCAAAACTCTATCCCCAGATTTCACTTCACCATCTTTTTTTGAATGACACAGTATGTGACAACTATAATACTGCCGGGAAAATATGGCCTCCTCTAAGAGATGAAACAATGCGCAAAGAGATGTTGAAATCGGTTTTAAAAGAGGAAGCCGCAATGATCACATCGCTTCATACTCCAGTATGCAAAGCATCCAAAGATGCTGTATTTGCCGATGCTGCATACGGAATCGAAGGTTTTGAAAATTTTCTGCCTCTTCTTTATACTCTCCTTGTGAGAAAAGAGAATTTTGATTTTTCATCGTTGATAAGGATGATTTCAACCAATCCGGCAGCAGCAGTTGGGCTGGAGGGCAAAAAGGGGGCTGTTGAACCAGGATATGATGCCGATCTACTGCTTTTTGATCCGAACTTCAGTTTCGTATGCGAAGATCAGGCGTCTCCTTATAACGAATTTAAAATCTTTGGACGTGTAGAACCGGTATACGAAGATCTTGTCTGCTCCTGAAAAACGATCTTGTATTTATTCGATAATCTGTTTTTATACAGATGAAATGTCTGTGTAAAAAAACGGGATTGAATGAGACTTGACATGTCGAGACAAAAGAGTTAGAATCTGTATAGATTGAGACCAGATATATCAAGTTGATTCATAGAAAGAGACTAAATGCAATACTACAGATCGGAATATGAAAAGAATAGAATTGTATGTCTTTTGTGCAGGCATTACTGCAAAATGAAAGAGGGGCAGGTAGGTATCTGCGGAGTGAACAAAAATATCGGTGGAGAACTGAAGACACTTGTTTATGGTCACCCGAGCGCCATGAATGTCGATCCGATAGAAAAGAAACCCATCTATCACATGCTGCCGGGTACATTGGCTCTCTCTTTTGGAACGGTCGGTTGCAACTTCAAGTGTCCTTTCTGTCAGAATTGGGAAATTTCACAGGAGACAAAAGTAGACGAAAAGATCAATGTATCGCCGGAAGATATGGTAAAACTGGCCCTGGAATATGAAACGCAATCGATAGCCTATACGTATAATGAGCCGACCATATTCTACCCTTACGCCAAAGATATCGGAATATTGGCGAAAGAGCAGGGAATCAAAAACATATTCGTCTCAAACGGATTCGAGAGTCCTGAGATAATAGAGGATATCTCCTCTTGGCTGGACGCTGCAAATATCGACCTCAAGAGTTGGAATGATGAGTACTATAAAAAGGTACTCAAAGGAGGATTGGAAGCGGTCAAAGATACATTGAGAATGATGGTGAGCGAAGGAATATGGGTCGAAATTACCACATTGCTGATCGAAGGAGAAAATGATCGAGACGCAGATCTTGTAGAGATGGCCGAATTTATTGCCAATGAACTTGGGCGACATGTACCGTGGCACCTGAGCGCTTTTCATCCCGACTATAAAATGAAAGATCACGAGTGGACAGGTATAGATACCCTGATGCGTGCCAGAGCCATCGGTAAAGAGGCTGGGCTTTATTATGTATATCTCGGGAATGTTCCGGTTCATGGTGATACCGCCTGTCCAGAGTGCGGTGAACTTTTGATAGATCGAACGGGGTATAATATAACCGTTAACAGGCTGAAAGATGGGAAGTGTCCAAAATGTTCCAGAAAAATAGAGGGGATCTGGAAGTAGAAAAAAGGAGGGTGAAATGAGTATCAGAAGAGCGGTCGTTGCCGGTCAATTTTATCCTGCATCGTCCGAAGAGATTGAAGAGATGTTGAACCATTTCAATAGAGTGTTGCAAGAAGGTATAAGGGACAAAAAGATACTCGAAACTTCAACACGTGCGGTAATTGTACCTCATGCCGGTTATGTATTTTCCGGATTTACCGCAAATATCGCCTACAGGCTTCTGAAAAATTCGGATATCAACCGTATAGTAGTGATAGGGCCCAGCCACAGAGTCTATCTTGCGGGTAGCAGTGTTGGGGAGCATGATCTTTTCGAGACGCCCTTTGGAGATATTCCTGTCGACAAGGTACTCGCAACAGAAATTATAAAAAGATTCGGTCTTGGTTTCATACCGGAAGCTCATCGGGAACACAGTACGGAAGTGCAAATGCCTTTTATAAAAAAATATCTGCCGGATGCTCGCGTGGTGGAGATGGTCTATGGTGATGAAAACCCGAAAAACCTGGCACGAATCATAGAGTGGCTGCTTGAAGACCCTCATACAGGAGTGGTCATAAGTACAGATTTGAGCCACTATTATGATATAGAGAAAGCGAAGGTTTTGGACGCTATATGTATCGAAGCTGTGAATGAACTGGATCCGGCTATACTGCATCGTGGATGCGAGGCTTGTGGCAAGATAGGAGTGGAGGCTATACTGATCGCTGTAAAGGGTATGGGAATGAAACCCATGTTACTCGATTATCGCACAAGTGCAGATGCAAGTGGCGACAAATCACAGGTAGTCGGATATATGAGTGTCGCGTTTATATAGCCAGATATCCGAAAAGCAAAAAGGCGATCAGAGAGAAAAGCGCCGATAAAAGCGCCCATGGAAGCTGTGTTTTGACATGTGCTATCAGGTCACATTCTGCGGCGATGGCAGATATTACGGTCGTATCTGAAATAGGAGAAGCATGATCTCCGAAAACTCCGCCAGATATAACCGCTGCGACAGAGAGTGACAAAAGCATACTCTGGTCGGCTCCGATGCCGGCTGTCATTGTAATGGCTATTGGCATCATGATCGAAAAGGTACCCCAGCTTGTCCCTGTCGAAAATGAAATCACAGCCGAAAGTAAAAATATTCCTGCCGGAAGCAGAGCCGGATTCAAAATGGTATTTGCAAAGTGCGCCATATAGGTGCCTGTTCCCATCTTTACAGTCACTTCTCCTATGGCAAAAGCGAATATTAAAATAAGAGCGACCGGTGTCATCGTCTTGGCACCTTTGAAAATAGCCGGAAATATCTTCTTTGGAGGTATGCTCTTTTTGATCAGATAATAAAAAGAGGAGATCGCTATCGAACCGGTGACAGCTACAAATACAGAAGTAGAACCATCTCCTTTGAGTAAATTTCCTCTACCGGTTACAAAAAGAGACAATAAAACCAGTATCAGCAAAGATATGACTGGAACCAATAGAGCGTAAAGGTCCCCTTTTTTATCCAAAATAGGCTGTTTGGAAGGCTCGACCCTCGTATATGGCGTAAAATCTATACCTTTTAAAATTGTATATGCCACCAAGAGGATGGAAAAAATGGCATAGAAGTTGAATAAAAGTGCCGTACCGAGCAGTTTTATGGGTTCTGCCGAGATAACTCCTGCCTCTATCTGGGATCCAATGAGTCCAAGAAGAAGTGCTCCCCAGGCATTTAGAGGAAACATGGTGCACACCGGTGCTGCCGTAGAGTCGCAAATATAGGCCAGTTTTTCACGGGAAGTGCCGTAACGGTCGGTCAATGGCCTGCTGACCGTTCCCGCTATGAGCGAGGTTATGGAGGATTCTATAAATATGGACAGGCCTATGAAAAAAGCGAGAAATTCGGCATCTTTTTTACTTTTTACAAGCTTTTTCTTCTGTTGCAAAAAATATACAAAACCATCCACTCCCCGGCTCTTTTGTATAAGTTCAATGATGGAGCCAACGAAGATGGCAAAAACGAGCGTCTTTACAACCCACCCTTTTTGCAGAAGATGAAAAATACCTTTGATGGTCTCTACGATCGCTCCTTCTACGGACCCTTCCATTATCAGATAGCCGCTAATTACTCCAATCAAGAGAGAAAGAACCACGTTTCTTGATATAATTGCCAATATTATGGCCATAAGAGGTGGAAAGAGTGAATAGAGGCCGTAACTTTCTTGCAAACATACTCCTTTTGTTGACTATTTTATCAATTTATCCATTTGCCGGCGTTGAGTTGGAGTCGATACCGCAAAACTGTATGCAACTTGTAAAAGTGTTTGATGTCAAAGGCAGTTTTGCAAGGCTTGCGAGATTCTATAGAGACGACAATGGAACCTGGCATCCAAATTCTGAAGTATGGAGTGTAAATATCGGCAAAAACGTATAGAAAAAGAGAGTGAAAGTGATGGCAAAAAGCAGACCGCAGGATGCATAGCCATGACAAAAAAAGAGATAATGGAATTTTTAAAATGGCTCGATCCGAAAAAGTCTCCCGCAGTGTTGATTGTAAAGTAGATTTTTATGTGAAACTTACATTTAAAAATTGACTTGTAAAAATAATATGTATCAAGTTTTAAATAAGATAAAATTCGTCCGATTTCAAATTACAGGGGGATTCCATGAAGAAGATCACACTTATAGCAGCAATGATCGTTGCAAGTACAGCCGTTATGGCGGAGGAGACTGTTTCTTATGATTTTTCAACGACCAACAGCTCCGACATCGTTCACTATGATAACGGTTCATACGGAAAATCGGACAATGTTGTCCATTACGATATGAGAGAGGTCGAAAAGACTATTCAAAACACTTCAAAAACCGAAAGATAACAGAATTCCGGTTTTATACCAGGTTCGAAGATCGTTTGGTCTTCGAACTCTCCATCAACTATAAAATTCAGTATAAAACGCGCGACAGATACAACCCTTGAGGTGGGGCCGGTTTTATATTGAAAACTTTTTCTCCGTTAAGCTGCATCAGGATATCGTTTTTAGTGAGTTCATTTTTCATTGTTCTTATGGCAGTTTCGACCATTATTCTTACTTGTGCTCTTAAAAAACCGTTCGCCTCAAAAGTTGCGATCAGATAGTTTTGGAAACGATACAATCCGGTCTTGTATACAGTGCGTATCGTTGTGCCTGGATCGCTTCCTTTTTTATGAAACAGATCAAAGTCGTGTTCTCCTTCGAAAAGTTCAAGCGCAGATTTGAATTTCTTTTCATCAAAATTTTGTAAAAAGCGACAATACGGTGCTTCGAAAGGGGTGAGTGGTACAGATTTGAAAACGTAACGATAGATACGTCGTTTTGCATCGAAGCGGGCATGGAACTCTTTGTTGACGCCGGATATATGTTTGAGCTGTATATGCGGAGCCAAAAGGCGGTTTAGCATAATCTTTAGCTTGAACAGACTATCTTGCCAGTGATATGGGATGTCGAAATGGACTATCTGTCCAGTCGCATGTACTCCTCGATCTGTGCGACCGCTTCCTACCGGGAACGAGTCTATGCCGAGACGTCTCATTGCGGTGTGAAGTGTTCCGGATACAGTTTTTACCGGCTCTGTCTGTCTCTGAAAACCGTAAAAAGCCGAACCGTCATATGCAATAACCGCTTTTACCCGCATTTTTGCTCCTTGGAATGGAGGTCAGAATTTTGTCTGAACTCTTCTGTAAAAGAGCCATATTCCCGAAAACATGAATATGGCTATGAATAAAAAAGTGTATAGAGCACTCGTCTTTGCGATAGCGGAAACGGTACCGTAATAAATGGCAGTTGCGAGCAATATAGTGATATATCCATAGTTTTTCTGATATCTGGGATGGATTACCCCATAGGCGAATGCGTAGTAGAGTGTTGCGAGAGGAAACAGGCTGATAGCTATAAAGATGACCAGGTCTTTTAGGCGCTTTTTGTCCTTCATGGCATGCTCCCAGTACTCTTTTAAGTTTTGGTATGTAAAAGGTTTGTAACTGGAGGTATCGTAGATCTTCATGATCTTGTAATCGATTTCTGTCACCTTCTCTTTTTCGATATTGTACGCCTGCCCATTACTCAGCATCAGGCCCAACGCTCCATTCTCATTTATAAAATGTCCGGTTTTGGCTATCAAAAGCTGCTCCTGAAATGGTTTCGCATTATAAAGGACAATGTTTTGCAGTGTATTAGTCTCTTTGTCTTTCGATTCGAGAAATACCAGCCAATCACCGAATTTCTGCCCAAAACGGCTCGCTTCAATATTCAAGACGGCATTCATGCTTTTGTAGCTGATGAATGATTTTGTAAGCTGTTTTGTTATCGGGATCAGACCCAAAGACAACAGCAGTGAAACCAGAATCAGCAAAAAAACGAACGGATAGAAAAAGCGTATGAGTTTGTAGGGAGATATTCCGAATGAAAAGAGGACTATACTCTCAAAATCGTTGGAGAGTTTTCCAAGAGTCATTACAAGTGCTGCAAAGAAGGTAACCGGAAGAGTATAAAAAAGGATAGTTGGAAGTGAATAGCCATACATCAAAAGCATTTCCGACGCATCTATCTGTGTCACTTCCGTCAATTTTGCAATACGGACGAAGAGTATCAGTGACCCTATAACTATGATCGGAAGAAAGATCGAGAAAAAAATTCCGCTGAATGTTTTGAACAGATAGCCAGAAGTCTTATGCATACAGCATACTCCACCATTTCATGAAGATATCGGAAAACATATATGTCACCCATGTTCCCATAGCAAGAAACGGAACGAATGGTACCATATGTTTTCGTGCGACCAAAGCAGGTATTATCGCCAAAACCGCCGCGGTATAGATCGCCATGAGTACAAGAGGAAAGCCAAGAAGTGCGCCCATCGTCGCGGCGACGATTATATCTGCCTCTCCAAGAGCCTCTTTTTTTATAACTTTTTTGAGAATATATCCAAGCAGGAAAAAAATTGTAGCCATAAATGCGGCGTTTTTGAATCGATTTAGAAGATCCTCCTGATAAAAAACAGGATCTTTCAGGCTCCCTGTAGCCATATCCCAGCACATAACGAAAAGCGGAAGCAGCAGTGCAAGCCCAAGAGCGGTGAAATTCAAAGAATCGGGTACGGCGTAGTATTTGAGATCTATTACCGACAGGGCAAGAAGCAGGGAAAATACGATACCCGTAACAAACCACTCTGCTCCAAGGCCAAGTTTTATCGCAAGCGCGGTAAAGATAAGTGCTGTCAGAGATTCTATAACAGGGTATATCCAACTTATGGATGTTTTGCAAAATGCACACTTTCCCCGAAGTGCGAGCCATGAAAAAAGAGGAATATTGTGCCACCATTTCAATCTTTTGCCGCAGTTGGGACAATGGGAAGCCGGAAAGATTATACTCTCTTTTTTTGGAATCCTCACTATCAATACATTCAAAAAAGAGCCTATGGCAAGTTCTGTAAAAAGTGCAAACAGATACACCATTCAAATGCCTCCGAAACGTCTGGTGCGTCGCTTGAATTCACTGATGATGGTTTCAAGATCTTCAGGAGAAAAATCAGGCCACAGGATGGGAGAAAAAAAGAGTTCGGCATATGCCGACTGCCAAAGCAGAAAGTTTGAAAGCCGTTGGTCCCCGCCGGTTCTAATGAGAATATCTACTGGACCGAACCTTGAACTTTCAAGCCTCTTTCCGAGTGTTTCGACGGAAATTTTTTTTCTCTCTTTGCACAATGCTTCGGCGGCTCGGGAAATTTCATCCTGAGAACCGTAGTTGAGAGCCAGAACCTGGGTGAGTCTATTGAAATTTTTTGTTTCATCTTTTATGGCGGCTATCTGTTTTTGCAAGGATGGGGAGAATCTGGAGAGATCTCCGATCGTTTCGAAACGAATCTGATAT
Source organism: Hydrogenimonas sp. (assembly GCA_015484905.1). GTDB lineage: Bacteria > Campylobacterota > Campylobacteria > Campylobacterales > Hydrogenimonadaceae > Hydrogenimonas. The sequence continues at coordinate 8,933 of WFUN01000147.1, forward strand.
TTTTTATATGTTTTAGTCTCGTTTTTCAAATAGCGACTTAAAAGCCGCATCAAAAAGTCGATCTCCATTTTTGGCCGCTTCCAGTTTTCGGTACTGAAAGCGTACAGGGTTAGAACCTCTATTTCCGGATGGTTTGATGCAAAAGTGGTTATAAAGCGGACAGTTTCCGCCCCTTTTTCATGCCCTTTTACACGTTTTAGTCCACGCTCCTGCGCCCATCTGCCGTTACCGTCCATTATAATAGCAATATGCCTTGCTATATTTCCCATAATTACCCCCTCATATCAAGCAGGCCGTATGTATCGCTTTCCCAGAAAGGTAAAATTGCAGATGGACGTAAAGCGATGGAGACTTGCGAAAAATGTTTCAGTTCTTTTTTCAAACCTTCCAGCAGACGTGCGGTCTTAGGATAGAAAACTTCCAGGTCAAGACAATTTTTATCATCATACCGGACGATCGTACCTTCGACAGGTCCGATGTTGTTGAAAGCTGCATAAAATTTTACACTTTTTTGTTTTAAAGTTTCGTTTTTTTTGTCTTTTTTCAACTGAAGAAGCACTCTTTTCCCGCGCTCTTCAAAAGGTAGAGTCACCACTCCCTGCTGAAGCGAAAAAAGGAGTTGTACAAGAGTCTGAAACTGCTCTTTGTTCTGCGCAGAAGAGGTCATTTGCAACAACATGTTTTTTATACTCTCTACAGGATCCGATTCGTTCGCCAACTCTTCAAGAAGGCTTTTTTGCAGTGGTAAAAAGCCCTCTTTTTTCAGTAGAAGCGGTTTTGGATGCGGCCTGGCAAGAGATACCATGCCGCTTTTGGTATGCCTGGTATCTACCCAGTACTCTTTTCCAGGCGTCAATGGGATCTCGCTTTTTGTACGAAACGAATTTTTTCCCATTGTAACGAGATAGATGCCATCTGCCTCTTGCTTTACAACTTTTATTCCAAGCTGTAAAAGAGCGTTTATGTCGGCTTTCGCCATTTTGTTTAGAGTCAGGCGAATGGCATCAAAAGGTGTCGGGCCATAAATCATAAAGTCTTGACTGCCTCCAGCATCGAAAAGGCGACTTCAAACTTGGATGCTTGAGGAATCTCTATCTCCTTCTCCTCGGTAACGAGTGTGATCGCGTTTGTTTCGCTTCCAAAGCTTTTGCTTCCTTCAAGTATGTTGAGTGCGACGATATCCACTTTTTTCTCTTTAAGAGCTTTTCTTGCATGTTCCAACGCCTTATCTCTGTCCATTTCAGCTTTGAATGCCACGCTTTTTATTCCTGATTTTTCCACGGACCGGAGAATGTCCGGGTTTTGTACAAGTTCCAGGCTCCACTTTTTTCCAAGAGCCGATTTTTTTAGTTTCGTGTTTTGAAAGTGGTTTGTTCTATAGTCGCTTACAGCGGCTGCCATAAAAAGCCAGGGGACTTTGTTTACGACTTCCGCTCTGCCGGTTTCTGAATGGAAAGAGGGCTTGGTCAGTTTACCTTTTTTTGCAACCCGCAACGACTCTTCGGTATATCTCAGCATCTCTGCTGCGCTTTCGACCTTTATGACATGAACCGGCGGTATGCTTACAGGATCGTTTGCCGTGATATAGCACACATCTGCCCCCTTTGAGTACAGTGCAGTAACGATCGCTTCCGCCATCTTTCCGCTGGAGAAGTTCGATATATATCTGACTTCGTCTATTTTTTCTATTGTTCCTCCGCCGGTAACCACAACGCGTCTATCCTTCCAGTAACTATCTTCAAACAGATGTTTCAAAGAGATTGAAAAGATCGTTTTCGGTTCCGCCATCGCTCCTTTTCCTATGGTGTTGCATGCAAGCAGCTTTGTCTGCGGTTCTACAATTTCCGTGCGTTGCAGGCCAAGCAGTTTCATGCTTGCAACCGTTACAGGATTTTCCATCATCCTTGTATTCGCTGCAGGAGAGAGTAGTATCGTCTTTTCAAAAGCGAGAGCTGTTTGAAGCAGAAGATTATCCGCAATCCCGTTGGATAGTTTGTTCAGCGTATTGGCGGTGGCGGGCGCTATGACGAAAATGTCGGCCCACTCTCCCATGCCTATATGGTTCATATCTCCATCCCACGATTCGGTCGCTTCATGCAGTACCCTGTTTGCACTGAGTGCTTCGAAAGTCAAAGGAGTGACGAACCGTTTGGCCGCTTCGCTCATGACCACTCTGACTTCGGCACCCGACCTGACAAAAAGTCGTACAAGTTCGCATGCACGATATGCAGCGATGCTTCCGGTGACTCCCAAGAGGATTTTTTTACCCTCAAGCCGTACCTGTTCAACCATTTTTGTCACCCTTTTTGAAAAAGCGGTAAAAGAAATTCTTCACGATCTTTTGCTCGACTCTGGAGATTGCAAGCGAGCCTTTTTCGATATCTTTTGTAACTGTAGTGCCGGCAGCGACCATGACATCGTCTTTTATGGTTACAGGAGCTATAAGTTGTGTATCCGATCCGATGAATACATTTTTTCCTATCTTCGTCTTATGTTTTCTTATTCCGTCATAGTTACATGTGATCGTTCCAGCTCCTATGTTGGTCCCTTCATCTATTTCCGCATCTCCAAGATAGCTGAGGTGGCCGACTTTGATACCGGTTAGACGGGATTTTTTGACTTCGACAAAATTTCCTATATGTGTATTTGAGATTATACTTCCGGGACGTATCCGTGCCATTGGGCCGCATGACGAGTTTTTTATCTGCGCATCTTCGATAACGGTATGAGATTTTATATGGGAGTTTGAGACAACGCTATTTCCGTAAATATTAACTCCGCTATCTATAGTGCATTCTCCTTCGAATACGACCGTGGAATCGATGTAAATCGTCGAAGGTAGATGCATGGTTACACCTTCACGCATCCAGCGCTCTTTGATTCGATCTTGCATTATCTCTTCGGCTTTTGCCAGATCGAAACGACTGTTTATGCCTTTGAAGGACTCTTTTTCGACCCATACAGGAACAATCTTTTTCCCATCTTTACGTGCAAGCTTGATTATGTCGGTAAGATAATATTCCGCCTGGGCATTTTTGTTCGAGAGTTTCGGAAGGTAGAATTCGAGTATCTCCTTTTTAAACAGATAGACTCCTGCGTTTACGGTTTTTACATCTCTTTGTTTCGCAGAGCAGTCTTTTTCTTCGACAATAGCCTTCACCTCGTTGTTTTCTATTATGACTCTGCCATAACCGGAAGGATCCGGAAGATCGAAAACGGTCATGACAATATCGCCTTTTTTGGATAAAACAGGTTTCAACGATTCAAAGGTGACAAGCGGCATATCTCCGTTAAGAACCAGTACACTGCTGTGGGCGGTTTTGGCATCCATGAGGGCTCCGCCCGTTCCTGGATAGTTGGCGTGATCCTGAATTTTGAAGGCGATACCGTCGAAACTGTCTGAAATCTCTTTTTTTATCCGCTCAGCCTCATGAAAAAGAACCACGGTAATGTCATCAGTGACTTTTTGGGCTGTTTCGATTATATAGTGTATCATCGGCAGGCCGCTTATCGGATGAAGAACTTTCGGCAAGCCGGATTTCATACGCGTACCTTTGCCGGCGGCGAGAATAATGACGGAAATATCCATGTTTTTGCTCTACCTTGTAGCTTTTGATTTTACGATGTTCTATGATGTCTGGCGCACATACAGCCATACTCGGATTTTATGAGATTTTAACGCAATAAAGATTAAAATGTCCCAAATTTTGCCCGTTTTGAGGGAACTCTTTATATTTGTAACCATTAGGTCGATATAGTTTGACAAGAGATAAAAACGTAAAAAATACGGGATAAAAGCAGGAGTGTCGATGGACTTGGGTAGTGTCATCGGTTTGGTATTGGTTGTCGGCCTTCTTTTTGGCGCTATGGCCATGGGTGTAGGAATCGGTGCGTATATCGATATTCCTTCCGTTCTTATTGTTATAGGCGGCTCTATCGGTGCACTCCTCGTGGCATTCAAAATGGAGCAGATGAAGAATTTCGTCAAGATTTTCATGATAGCCATCAAGCCTCCGCAGGAGAATGTTCCGGAACTTATAAAAAAGCTGGTCGAATACTCTACGCAGGCGCGTCGTGACGGAATACTGTCACTGGAAGCTGCCGCCAACAACGAGGAAAACGAGTTTTTGAAAAAAGGACTCTCCATGGCTGTAGACGGTAACGAACCGGATACGATAAGAGAACTTCTGGAAATAGAGATGGAACAGACAAGTGATCGTCATAAAGCGAATGCCGCCATTTTCGACCAGTGGGCCGCACTTGCCGGTGCGATGGGTATGATAGGTACACTTATCGGCCTTGTCGCAATGCTTCTGAACATGTCGGATCCGAGTGCGATCGGCCCTTCGATGGCTGTCGCATTGCTCACTACGATGTACGGTGCCATGATAGGAAATATATTCGGAACTCCTATCGCAAATATACTCAATATTCGAGATGCCGACGAAAATCTCGTGCGAACCATCATTTTGGAGGGGATAATGTCGATTCAAGCCGGAGACAATCCCCGTACACTGGAAGCGAAACTGCTTTCGTTCCTTCCCCCGAACGAACGGCTCAGTCAGTTTGAGTAGGTTGTGACGGATGGCCAAACAGAAGTGTCCCGACTGTCCAAGATGTTTGCCGGGGTGGCTGGCTGCATTCGGAGACTTGATGAGTCTACTGCTCTGCTTTTTCGTTCTTTTGCTTTCAATGTCAACAATGGATGCGAAAAAACTTGAAGAGGCCATAGGCTCTTTGGCGGGCGCTCTCTCGGTACTCGAGGGAGGAGAGCGTTCCGAGTTGGAAGAGAGGCGGATGGAGAGCGGTACTGGCGGGGGTGCCGCGGCGACATCTCCGACCGAAATTCAGACTGCCCAGCAGTCGCAATCGCAAATGTCGAACCAGATAAGCAAAATGATGATGCAGCTTAGAGCGCTGAAAGACGAAATGAACGAAATAATGATAAGTCAAGGCGCCACTCCTACCGTTTTGGAAGAATCGGAGAAGGGCTTCTTGCTCAGGTTGCCGGCCGAGTTGCTATTCAAACCCGGTGAAGCGAAAATAGACAATATGGATGCTATACTCTTTCTCAAACGAATAGCTATGATAATAAAGAGGCTTCCGAATACTCTGCAGGTAAACGTCAGGGGGCATACCGACAATATTCCTCCTGGTCCCGGAAGCCCCTATCGGGACAATTGGGAACTCTCCGCAGCCAGGGCGGTATCCGTAGTCAAGGAGCTTGTGAAAGATGGAGTAGACCCCAAAAGATTGTCTGCTTGTGGAAATGCCGAGTTCAAGCCGGTCGCAACCAATGCAACTCCGGAAGGGCGCGCCAAAAACAGACGGGTGGATCTGTATTTCTTTTCAAATGAACCCGAACTTGAAAAGAGTGCAAGAAAAGGAATTCTTGATGCCAGACAATCGACAACTGCAAAATGAGATGTAGACTGCTTCTTTTTTTGATACTTTTTGCAGGGTTGCCTATATTCGCTGCAGTGGATATTCCTACCGTAAACCTCTCTCTTTCCGCGCCGGCCGAACCGAAGGATCTGGTAAACACTCTCAACATAGTCATAGTTTTGACTCTTCTGGTACTGGCCCCTTCGCTTGTACTGGTAATGACGAGTTTCATACGGCTTATCGTTGTGTTCGCTTTTTTAAGACAGGCATTGGGAACCCAGCAGACACCTCCTACCCAGCTGCTCGTTTCTCTCGCTCTCGTAATTACCCTCTTCATAATGGAGCCGATGGGAAAAGAGGCTTATGATAAAGGGATAAAACCGTATATGGATAAAAAAATTGGTTATGAAGTAGCTTTTGACGAATCCGTCAAACCATTCAAATCTTTTATGCTGAGGAATACAAGAGAGGCCGATCTAGCGCTCTTTTATCGAATAAGAGGCCTTCCCAATCCCAAAAGCGAAGCGGATGTCTCTCTTACGACTCTGCTTCCTGCATTTATGATAAGTGAACTTAAAACGGCATTTGAGATAGGATTTTTGATATTTTTGCCGTTTTTGGTTATAGATATGGTCGTAAGTTCCGTATTGATGAGTATGGGTATGATGATGCTACCGCCGGTCATGATCTCTTTGCCGTTCAAAATACTTATATTTGTTCTAGTCGATGGATGGCATTTGCTGGTGGGAAATCTTGTAGAGAGTTTCAAGTGATCTGCAGACATTTTGGCGAGTGTGGCGGCTGCTCACTGTATGAGCTTTCTTACGAAGAGCAGCTTCGACGAAAAAAGGAGAGCCTGTACAGACTTCTAAAACCGTTTTATAACGCAGAGATAGAGTTTTTCGGCTCCATGAAGGAACACTTTCGGGGGAGAGCGGAATACAAGATTTACCATGACGAAGAGGGCTGCAGCTACGCTATGCGCCACATGGACAAGAGAAGATTCGTAAAGCTCAAAGAGTGTCCGATGGTCCTGGAGTCCATAGAGAGCAGAATGTGGCGGCTACTTGAGTATGTAAACGGTGACGAAGAGCTTAAAAGCCGGCTTTTTGGTGTAGAGTTTCTCTCCTGTGCCTCCGGTGAGACCCTGATAACCATGCTATATCATAGAAAGCTTGAAGATGCATGGATAAAAAGAGCCAAAGAACTTGAGAGCAGGCTGAGTGCCTGTATAATCGGCCGGAGCCGCAAACAGAAGGTGGTATTGAACAAAGAGTACGTGACCGAAAAGCTTCTGGTGGGAGAGAGAAAATACCTTTATAGGCATTATGAACAGAGTTTCACGCAGCCAAATCCGAGCGTCAACGAGAAGATGATAAGCTGGGCCGTTAAAGGCGCTTGCAGGTATGGCGAAGGAGACTTCTGCGAACTTTATGCAGGAGCCGGAAACTTCACCATTCCTCTCTCTACACTTTTTCCCAGATGTATAGCGACCGAGATTTCGAAACGTTCGATAGGAGCGGCAAAAGAGAATTGTGCCCTGAACGGTATTGCGAATATAGAGTTCGTCAGAATGAGCAGCGAGGAGTTTACCGAGGCTCTTAAAGGAAGAAGAGAGTTCAATCGCCTCAAAAGCATAGATTTAGGCGAATACGACCTAAAAACAGTACTTGTGGATCCGCCCCGCGCCGGTCTGGACGAAGGTACAAGAAGATTGGCAGCCGGCTTCGAGACCATAATATACATCTCATGCAACCCACAGACGCTGGCACGTGATCTGGCCGACTTATGCAAAACGCATTTAATAGTGGAGGCAGCACTCTTCGATCAGTTTCCCTATACCTCCCATATGGAAGCCGGGGTGATACTCAAAAGCAAAAAAGTGTGACCAAAAAGAGAGTCTGCAAAATTCGTTTTTTACTCTTCTTTAGCATGAAGACCCGTTGCTCTTCATTCGAACAGGAATCCTTTTTCGATATTGTAGATTTTTTTAAAACCGTTTCATCCATCAAAGGCCGGTAAATCTTTTTACATGCAGAGACAAACCTCTTTTTTTCTCAACATTCGATATTTTCATCCCGGTTTTTGGAGGTGGCAGCTCTATATATACGAAAAATATGGGTATGTTTACGCTTCCGGGAATATGTCCGGCGTATAGAAATACTCTCGGGTCTTTTGCATCTACAATAAGGGCGCCATCCTCTTTGGCCATTTCGGCCGCTTCCATGGCGTCAATATCGTCGGCGTACTCTATATCCATGGTGAACAAGTGTATAGCTGATATAAAAAGCTCTTGAACAATAGAGATTACAAAATTATGCCATCAGCAATGAGAATGATTATCAACACTATTGACATAGTCCTGCATTTGCTCTATAATCACGATAAAAACCGGAGGCTTTTTTAGAGTGAAATCTTTAACGGAATGCACTGTCGGATGTGAAGGTCGGATCGTGAAAATAAAGGCCAAAGATCCGATAAAAGGGCGTCTTGTCTCATTGGGTCTGACAAAAGGAAGCGAGATAAAGATACTCGATCATACCTTGGCCAAGCAGACATGGGAAGTTGAGAGCGACGGTACGAAAATCGCACTCAGAGATGAAGAGGCTGCAACTGTTTTTATGGAACCGAAAGGCAGTTGTGAATGAAGTGTGGTAACTGTGAAGAACAAAAGAGCGATAACAGGGACGCCAGAGGAGGCGTGTCGGGATTGAAAAAGATAAAGGTTGCACTTGCAGGACAACCCAATGTCGGCAAATCTTCGATCATAAACTCCATGACGGGCGCTCGTCTGCATGTGGGAAACTTTTCCGGCGTCACCGTTGAAAAGAAGGAGATATATATTGAAAAAGAGGGGTATGAGATCGAGATGGTCGATCTGCCCGGTATCTACTCTCTTAATGCCTACACTCCCGAAGAGCAGGTGGCGAAAAATTTTTTATACAATGAAGATTACGATCTGATTGTAAATGTAGTGGATGCCAACGCTCTTTCGAGGAACCTCATATTCACATTTCAGCTTATGGATATGAAAAAGAAAATGATACTTGTCGTTAATATGATAGACGAGGTCGAGAAACAAGGAGGTGCCGTAGACAGGCACAAGTTGGAGGAGCTTTTGGGTATTCCGGTCATTTTGACCTCTGCCAAAGAGCACAGAGGCGTAGACGAGATTGTAGACTATGTCATAGAGGTCTACAAGAAGAACAAACCGAAAAACAAACTGTTTTACGATGAGCGAATTGAAGAACAGATAGAAAAGTTGATCAGGGTACTGCATAAATCTCCACACTTCAAAGATCCTGACGAAGCCCGTTTTATTGCGATAAGGCTTCTTGACCGTGACGAAGAGATATATAAAACGATACACGATCTACCCATTTTTATTGAACTGCATGAAATGCTGGGAAAGATATATAAAGAGCTTGAGATGGAGTTTGACGAAGAGAGTACCAGCGATATACTGAGTAACGAGCGTTACGCTCTATCCAAAGCGCTTGTAATGAAAACGTTCAAGAGTCCGCCAAAAAGAGTGACATTGACCGACAGGCTGGACAAACTGCTGATACATCCTGTTTTCGGTTTGCCCATCTTTCTATTTTTAATGTGGCTTCTTTTTCAGATCACGTTTGAAGTGGGTTCGATTCCGATGGATTTGATCGATGCCGCATTTGTCGAGGTCTCCAATACAATAAAAGCGGTTTTGCCATCCGGGGCGATTCAGTCGGTACTTTCAGAGGGCATAGTTCCGGCCGTAGGTTCGGTAATCATGTTTTTACCCAATATTCTGATTCTTTTTCTTGGTATAAATCTTTTGGAGCAGACAGGATATATGGCCAGAGCCGCCTTTTTGCTTGATGGTTTCATGAAAAGATTCGGTCTTCAGGGAAAGGCCTTTATTCCGCTCGTGAGCGGATTTGGGTGTACGGTTCCGGCCTATATGGCTGCACGGACACTAAAAAATCCTAAAGATCGAATCATTACGATGCTGGTTCTGGGTTTTATGAGCTGTTCCGCACGCCTACCTGTTTATGTACTTCTTATAGGTGCATTCTTTCCGGCGTCGCATGCAGGCAACATTCTGTTTATCATCTATATAAGCGGTGCAATTCTTGGTCTGATCGTAGCCAAAGTTCTGCGTACCGTACTCTTTAAAGGCGAACCTGAACCCTTCGTAATGGAGATGCCTCCATACAGGTTCCCTTCCATGAAGGCTCTGAGCGTAGAGCTATGGATAAAGGCCAAGCTATTTTTGAAAAAAGCGGGAACCTTTATTGCGGGTGCCTCCATGGTTATATGGTTTTTCAGTTCATATCCGCATAACAGCCAGCTTGTACAGAATTATGAGGCAAAGATGGAAGCGGCTGCCAACGAAGCCCAAAAGGTGCATCTTCAGAACGAACTCGCTGCAAAAGAGCTCGAGAGCAGCTATCTTGGAACCATAGGCAAGACCATAGAGCCGCTATTCGCTCCACTCGGTTTCGACTGGCGAGTTTCAGTAGCCACCTTATCGGGACTCGCGGCAAAAGAGGTGGTCGTTTCGACACTGGCCACTCTCTACGCGGTAGGCGATGCGGATGAAAAAAGCGGTACACTCATAGAGAGGTTAAGAGAGAATATTTCATTCAAAGCCGCTGTAGCGCTAATAGTCATAATCATGATATACTCACCATGTATCGCCGCAATGAGTACGTTTTGGGCGGAAGTGCCACAATGGGTCTGGCGCGGGTTTTATATGATATACCCCAACGTAATGGCATGGGTTGCAGCTTTTGGAGTATATAATCTATTGGATTTTTTGGGCTATTGAGCCGTGAAAAAGAGATGCTTCATTCTTATAGTCAGGTTTTCGGGAATTTCAAAAGAGATCGCTCTGTCTCTTTCTGAAAAACTTGAAGATCTCTTTTTGATTCCTGTTAAACTTGGCGATGTTTTGCCGCTTCCTGTGGATACGTTCGATTCCGTGCGAGGGCAGTACAGAGCTATCGGGCTTTTGCAAAAAGTCTGTACGCTTCGATCTCGTTCCGACATGATCGTGCTTGGCATAACAGAAAAAGACATTTATGAAGAGCGTCTTAATTTTGTATTCGGACTCGCCTCCGCGGCGCATCGCTGTGCGCTCATATCCACTGCAAGACTCTCGAACAGCTTTTATGATATGGATGATGATGAAAATCTCTTTTTTCGCAGAACGGTTACCGAAGCGGTACATGAGATAGGCCACACGCTCGGATTAGACCACTGTAAAGATCCTCACTGCGTTATGCACTTCTCCAATTCATTGGCCGACACTGACTTAAAAGGCTACAGATTTTGCGCGAAATGCCAATTGGAAGTAGAGGCTGCATTATCTTCATGTCGTTGATCTAAGGGGTTGTTTGCTATACTCTTGCAAAAAAATCAAAGGCTTTTTATGGAGTATGAATCCCCGACAATCAACGCCGGAGCCGAAGAGATTCGAGAGATTTTCAGGAAGATAGAGACTATAGCGGTCGTAGGACTTTCACCGGACCCGTCCAAAAGCAGTCATAAAGTTGCCAGCTACCTTAAAAGAGCAGGTTACAAAATAGTACCTGTCTATCCCAAAGAGGATGAAATTCTGGGAGAAAAAGTTTACAGATCTTTAAAAGAGATCCCTTTTCGTATCGATATGGTAGATATTTTCAGAAAATCATCGGCAGTGGGGCCGATAGTTGAAGCCTGCATAGAAAGAGGAGATGTAAAAGTTGTCTGGATGCAGGCAGGAATAGTTAACAACGAAGCTGCCGATATGGCAAAAAAGAGTGGCATGAGTGTGGTTCAAAACAGATGTGCCATGGTTGAGCATATGGAGCTTTCATGATAACACTCCAGGATATACGCAAAGCGCATGAAGAGGTTAAAAAAGTTGCAGTCAAGACCCCTTTTTCCTATGCTCCGAAACTTAGTGAGACTACAGGATTTGAAGTCTATTTAAAAAAAGAGAATCTTCAAAATACCGGTTCTTTCAAGATCAGAGGAGCGTTCAACAAAATCTCTTCTTTGAGTATAGAAAAGCGTAAAAAGGGGGTTGTCGCCGCAAGTGCCGGAAATCATGCGCAAGGTGTCGCTTTGGCAGCAAAGTATTATGACATTCCGGCAACGATCGTTATGCCTGAGACAACGCCTTTGACAAAGGTGGACGGAGTCAAGTCCTATGGAGCAGAAGTGCTGCTATATGGCACGAACTATGATGAGGCATATGCCTATGCTGTCGATTACGGCAGAGAGAAAGAGCGGATATTCGTTCATCCGTTTGCCGATGATGACGTCATAGCTGGACAGGGTACAATTGCTCTTGAGATTTTGCAAAAGTGCGAAGCGCCGGATGCTGTTTTGGTACCGGTTGGCGGTGGCGGACTCATCAGCGGTATGGCTGTAGCCATAAAGAGTATGTCGCCCGGAACGAAAGTGATCGGAGTCGCGGCTTCAGGTGCTCCGGCCATGAAGCTTTCATTTGATGCAAAAAAACCTGTCGATACTATAGAAGTGCGCACTATCGCCGATGGAATTGCGGTAAGAGATACTTCGGAAAAAACGCTCAACTACCTTTTAAAATATGTTGACGATATGATTTTGGTGGATGACGAAGAGATAGCCAATGCAATATTGTATCTTCTGGAAAAGCAGAAACTCGTTGTTGAAGGAGCAGGAGCCGTAGGGGTAGCGGCTCTTATACACGATAAGCTGAAGCTTGCCGGCGGTTCGAAAATCGTTTCGGTTTTGAGTGGTGGAAATATAGATGTGACCATGCTGTCGGTCATAATTGAAAAAGGGCTTTTGAAATCGTACAGAAAGATGAAACTTGTTGTTACTCTGGTGGACAAGCCCGGTAGTCTTATGACGCTTACGCGGATTTTGAAAGAGGCCAGAGCCAATATAGTGCAGATAGGTTACGACAGAACTTCGCTCGATCTGAAATTCGGAGACGCTTACGTATCTATAGCTCTTGAAACAAAGGGAAAAGAGCATCAGGAATTGATAAAAAGAATGCTTCACGAGCATGGTTTCAGATTTGAAGTGAGACATTGATGAGCGTTCGATAGAGTACGAAGGATCAGCCAATGATAATTGAGAAAAGACTTCGGTTCCAAAATACGATTACGGCGATTAAACCAATCGAAGGGGGTCGGGTTGCCATACTCGACAGCTCCAATGCCGTCCGTGTTTATTCACTTGATCCGATCGTGCTGACAGATGGGTTTAAAACGACACTCGAACAAAACGAAAAATTGATTCAGGGGGCGGATCTTTCCGAAGATGGCCGATATGTCGCATTTTGTGCCAAAAAAGAGGGTGTTGTGGTTTTCAATGGATTGAGTAGAAAACTTCTATTCCAATTCAAACGGCATGATGGAGAGGTGGAGAGTCTGTGTATCAGCAGAAAACAGAACTATCTTGCTACAGGTGGACAGGATGGAAAGACATTTTTATGGAATCTCTCTACAGGAGGTATGGTGGCATCGCTTCCGCACCACTCCGATTTTGTCACAGCTATCGCTTTTAGCTCCAATGGCCAGTGGATCGCTACCGGAAGTTTCGATCGCCGCATTATCGTTACCAGCGTATCGACACTCTCGCAGTCATTCAGACTCATAGGCCACTCCAAAGCGATAAATACGATGCTTTTTATAAGCAAGCATCGTCTTTTGGCTGCCGATAAGGGAGGCGAAATAGTCATTTGGGACTATTTTACGGCAAAAGTTGTAAAAAGGCTTAAAAAGATGTTTGACGAGGTTACCGCGATAAGTGTTACACCGGATGACCGCTTTCTTTTTGCAGCAGATAAAAGCGGAATGGTCTCTTTGTACGATTTGAACAGCTATGAGCTTGTCGCCCGTCGCTATTTACAGTACGTGAAGCCTGTAAGGAGACTCTGCTATGTTTCCAAAGGCAATCATCTTATCGTAGGCCTTGCTGACGGGGAGGTCATGTTCAACGCTCCGCTTAAAGAGAGCAAAACAATGGAAGAGCTTATCGCATCAGGAGATTACAATGCTGCTTACAAGCTTGCCGAAGAGAATCCGCTTTTACGCTACAGTGACGCATATGTCGAGCTTGAGGCTCTCTGGAACGAAATGTTTCAAAAAGCGATGTCACTTTTGGAGCGAGGTAAAAAAGAGGAAGCGAAAAAGATACTTGAGCCTTTTTGTGTAGAGGCTTCAAAGCGACTGCTGGTACAGCAGCTGCTAAACGAC
>WFUN01000148.1 GCA_015484905.1 Hydrogenimonas sp.
CTATAAAATGGAAATAATGATTTTTTTATTTTAGGATTTTATTGTGAAAGAGTTGATCAAAAAAAGAGTGCTTGAAGCGAAAAAAAATATCGTACTTGAGAAGGTATCCGAGTATTTTGACGCCTTTGGTTTTGAAAATGCCAAAATGCAGGAGATAGCAAACCATACAGGGCTTTCGGTCGGTGCGCTTTACAAACTTTTCCCATCCAAAGAGCGTCTGTTTTTTGAATATATCTCATATCAGATTGAGAAATTTCATAGTGAACTGGTTCGTCTTTGCAGTAATATCGACGAGCCAAGAGATATGCTGAAAAAGTTCGTAGAACACAAATTTTCAACATTCGTTTCAAAAAAAAAGGCGATAGAGGATCCTGTATTGGGTGATCCTCTTTTTTTTCTAAAACTGAATACCAGAAAATCGGATCCGGCCGGTCCCATATATGAGTTTCTTTCCGATGTTTTTTTAAAACTGAACGAGAAAGAGCCCCTCAAAAGCAGTGATCATATGAAAACTGCCTATCTTTTCAACGCCTATACAATGGGATTTATAGAGTACTGGCTCAACACAGGAACGAAACTCGATGACGATGCGGCTGAAGTCGTAGAGAGATTTCTTGTTGGAATGAGAATTTCATGAACAAAAAAAGAGTCTCTCTCGTTTTGGGTAGCGGTGGAGCGAGAGGATATGCGCATATCGGAGTTATCGAGATTTTGGAAAAAAAGGGATACGAAATTGTCTCCATAAGTGGCGCCTCCATGGGTGCTTTAATAGGCGGATTATATGGATGCGGAAAACTTGACGAATACAGAGATTGGGTATTGGGTCTCGATGCTTTCGATGTCGCCTATTTGCTGGATATCTCTTTTGCACGTGGAGGAATAATAGAGGGTGAAAAAGTTTTCAAGAAGCTGGCTGAAATGACAGGTGATATAAATATTGAAGATCTGCCGATAAAGTATACGGCTGTCTCCACCGATATCGTAAGAAAAAAGGAAGTATGGTTTCAACAGGGAAATCTTCTCGATGCTATTCGTGCATCCATTGCGATACCCTCAATTTTCACTCCTGTTACGAAAGAGAAGATGATACTTGTTGACGGGGGTGCTCTAAATCCGCTTCCGGTCGCACCGACGCAGTCCGATCTGACAGATCTGACCATAGGAGTAAATCTGTATGCAAAGATACCAAAACCTAAAGTTAAAACCGGAAAAAGTGAAGATATCAGAAAACACAATATCGAAATGGCCGTACGGGAACTTTTCGTAAATGCAAAGGAGGAGAGAAAATTTAGCATGTTCGATGTACTTGACAAAACATTCGATACAATGCAGGATGCACTTACAAGATACAGGATAGCCGGTTATCCTCCCGACATTATGATAAATATATCTATGCATGTTTGCAATACTTTCGATTTCCATAAAGCGGCTGAAGTCATTGAAGCTGGCAAAATGGCGGCGATTGAAGCGATTGAAGAGATCAAACCAATACCCTGACAAAGGATCAAGCATGAGACTTGAAAATTTCCGTTCATTTCAGCAGGAAGTGAGAATAGAGAGCGGCACCGTAAGTGTTGGCGGTTTTCTCGCCATTCCGGAAGGTGCTGCGTCGATCGTCCTTTTTGCCCATGGTAGCGGCAGCAGCAGATTCAGCTCAAGAAACAATTATGTCGCTTCCGTATTGCATGAAGCCAAAATAGCAACTCTTCTTTTCGATCTGCTTATGGAAACGGAAGAGGCTGACAGAAGAAACGTTTTCAATATCGATTTACTCTCCTCCCGTCTTGTACTTGCAACCGAATGGGTCAAATCCCGTAAAGATACAGCCATGCTGGATCTGGGATATTTTGGAGCCAGTACAGGTTCTGCTGCCGCACTGAAAGCTTCTGTAATGACAGAACATAGGGTATCGGCCATAGTTTCAAGGGGTGGCAGACCGGACATGGCCCTCGACATCATCGAATATGTGGAGGCGCCGACACTGCTGATAGTCGGAGGGAACGATTATGGCGTAATCGATCTCAACAAAACGGCATATGAACGTCTAAGGTGTGAAAAACGCCTTGTTTTGATACCTGGAGCGACACATCTTTTCGAAGAACCCGGTGCGCTGGAAAAAGTCTCCATCATTGCCAGGGAGTGGTTTACCAAGTATATGAAAAGAGGCGATTGATGCAACTGTTGAAAAAATATTGGCTCGGGATTTTTGCCGCAGGGCTCTTGGCAGTGGCGGCTTTGATGATATACGACAAACTGAACCCGGCCAAACTTCCACCTGGTCTCATTCAGGGTGTAGGACGAATAGATGGAGATCTTATTACACTCAATGTCAAGTACCCAGGAAGAGTGATTAGCATATCCGTACAGGAAGGAGATGCGGTAAAAAAAGGCGAGGTTATAGGAGTACTTGGAAGTGACGAGTTTAAAGCGAGACTCTCCCGGATCACCGCGCAGAAGTCTGCTAAGAAAGAAGAGCTTGCTGCAAAAACGATAGAATTGGCTGTATATAAAAAGAGTATTCCACTCTCTCTTAAAAGAGCAGCCGCCGCTCTTGAGAGTGCAAGATCCAAAAGAGCTCAGCTCGAAACAGAAATTTCCATATTGGAAAATATCATAAAGCAGGATCGACGCGACTTCGATCGCACAAAAAATCTATATGAAAAAAGGCTCATTCAAAAAGAGTTGCTGGAAAAAACGGTTTTGAAACTGAAAACGGACGAGCATAGACTGCAGGCACTCATATACAGAAGAAACGAGGTCGAGGCTGCTATAAAAATATCAAAGACAGATCTCGAACAGGCTGAGGCGATGCAAAAGAGGATCGAAGCACTTGAAAAAAGTGTCGCTGCACTAAAAGATGGGGTCAGAGCCGTTGCCGGAGCCAAATCGGAAGTGGAAGCGATGATAAAAGAGATGACTCTGTTTTCTCCGATCGACGGCTATGTAGTGGAGACGGTTGCAAATCCGGGAGAAGTTCTTGGGAGTGCCATGACGGTGGTTACACTGATAGACCCGAGGTCTTTGTATCTTAAAATTTTCGTCGACACCATTGAAAACGGCAAGATTAAAATAGGCGATCGGGCTGTGATATTTCTCGATGCTTCTCCAAACCATCCTATCGAAGCCAAAGTTGTACGCATAGCACAAAAGGCTGAATTCACTCCAAAAGAAGTAAGCGTGAGAAGCGATCGTATACAACGCGTTTTCGCTGTACATATAAAGCCATTGAAAGTGGATCCTCTACTTAAACTCGGAATTCCCGCAACGGGTGTTATAGCACTGAAAAATAGGCCTTTGCCAAAATCATTGAACGATCTGCCGCCACTATGAAAACGATAGACAAAAATGTGGTTATGCTTGGATGGGTGAGTTTTTTTACAGATATGGCATCAGCCATGATAAATCCCATCCTACCGATTTTTGTCATAACGATACTGCATGAAGGAATGGACAAACTTGGCGTCATAGTGGCTGTTGCCACATTCGTCTCATACGCTTTACGCCTTGTCTCGGGATATGTAAGCGACCGATACGGTATCGTAAAACCTCTTGTCGTTTCAGGGTACGCTCTTTCCGCGATAAGCAAACCACTCATAGGGTTTACAAACGGGTACATTGGTGTGGCGATTCTCAGAGCTTTAGAACGTTTTGGAAAAGGTCTCCGATCCGCACCGAAAGATCTTATGATCGCACATTTCAGCAAAAAAAACGGTTCAGGCAGAAGTTTCGGTTTTCACAAAACTCTCGATATAGGAGGTGAACTGAGCGGTACATTGATTTTGTTGGGCATACTCTATTTTTGGGGCGAGAGTGAGGAGGTGATTCGCAATATCTTTTTTGCAACCCTGATTCCAGGCGTAATCGGTCTTTTCATAATTATAATGTTTGTAAAAGATCTCTCTCGAAAAAAATCGAAGTCAAAAAAGAGGTTTTTTCTTTCAAAACAGGATAGATCGGCACTTCTTCCACTCTTTTTTTACTTTTTTTTCCTTCTATTCGTTTTCAACGACGCTTTTTTTACCATGCAGGCAAAAGATGTCGGAATATCTACGATCTTCATCCCTCTTCTGTTTATAGTATCTGCAGGTGTCCAAACTTTTACAAGTTATCTATTCGGTGTGCTCATAGACAGAATCGGAGCGGAATGGATTCTTGCATTCGCCTATCTGTGTGGTGTTGCAGCACAAGGACTGTTGTATCTGCAAAAACCTCTCTATACTTGGTTTTCATATCTGTTTTTGGGGCTTTTTACCGTGGCTTCACTAAATGCCAACCGTTCGCTAATAGCACAAAGAGCAGATAATCGAGGCTCGGTATATGGTATTTTTTATGCATCGGTAGCTATCTTTGGAGCTGCTGGAGCGTATATTTCAGGAATAATATGGGAACATTTCGGAATCGCTTCCGCACTTTTATACGGTTTGGCCGGCACGGCTGTCACAGCGCTCCTGTCTCTCCTCTTTTTCTTTTCTCGACGTCTTAGAACCGATATCGGAGTAAACGGCAGTGGCTGATCTTGAAGTAAGGAACGTTACAGTTGTCCACCGCAAAACCGTTGCGATCAAAAATGCTTCCTTGGGTGCAAGTGAGAGCGAAATAGTCGGATTTATCGGGGCCGACGGTGCCGGAAAAAGCTCTTTGATGCATGCGATAGCAGGAGTGAGGCGGTTTGAGGGAGAGATATCTTTCGATGGCGTAGTTTTTGGCTCTCCTAAAGAAGCGGAAAAACTGAAACCTTCGATAGGCCTAATGCCGCAGGGAATCGGGCTTGTGCTATATAAAAATCTTACCGTCTCGGAACATCTTTCTTTCTTTTCAAAAATCAGAAATCTAAAAGAGAACTCCACTCTCGATGCCTATAGACACAGACTTTTGAAAATGGCCGGACTCGAGCGCTTCACAGAGCGTCAGGCCGGCAAATTAAGCGGAGGGATGATGCAGAAGCTCTCACTCATATGTACACTTATCCACCGTCCCAAACTTCTTATACTTGACGAGCCTACAACAGGCGTAGATCCGCTCAGCCGTAGGGAACTTTGGGAAATACTTGAAGAGATAAGAGAAAATGAAGGTACCATCATATTGATGAGCACGGCATATATGCAGGAGGCGGAAAAGATGGATAGAGTATACCTTTTCGATTCAGGCAGTATAATAGCTTCCGGCACGGCTGATGAACTTAAAAAAACCGTAAAAAAGTATGTATACTCTCCGGTTCCATGCGAAAGTAAAAGGTGTATTTGCACGGATCGATACACATATTCTCTCGATTCGCTGAAAGCTCAACATAAAAAACCTACGCTCGAAGCACTTTTTTTCGTGAATGCGCTCAGGCGAAACGTCGAAATACCTCCCATAAAAGTCAGCATAAGAGAGAGTACAGAGCCGATCGCACCCGTTGTCATGGAGGCAAAAGGACTTACAAAAAGATTCGGTAGCTTTGTAGCCAACGATCATATCGATATGGAGCTTCGAAGTGCAGAAATTTTGGGGCTCCTCGGTGCCAATGGAGCCGGAAAAACTACATTTATAAAGATGCTGCTTGGGTTGTATCCGATAGACGAAGGAGAGTTGACACTGTTTGGAAAGCCTATAAAAAGCGCCAAAGACAGACGAAGCTTAAAAACCAGGATAGGTTATGTAAGCCAACGTTTTTCACTGTACAAAGATATGACTGTCCGCGAAAATCTTCTATACTTTGCGAATATGCATAATATAGATACCCAGAAAGCATCCAGGCGAATGGAACGTTATGCGCATGAGCTCGGATTTGAATCTTATATGGATTCATTTCCAAAAGAACTTCCTCTTGGTATAAACCAACGCTTCTCTATTGCAGCCGCTTTGCTGCATGAACCGGTTGTGCTCTTTTTGGATGAACCTACTTCAGGAGTGGACGCTATCGCCCGGAGCCAATTTTGGCAGATGCTGCGGCTTTTGAAAAAGAGATGGGGTATAGCGATACTCATTACGACTCACTATATGAGCGAAGCTGAATATTGCGATCGTATCGTACTTTTGAAAGAGGGTAAAAAAATAGTGGATGACAAAGTGGAAAATCTACACAAAAAACATCCTAAAGCGGAAAATTTTGAAGATATATTCCTTCATTATTATGAGCGAAACAATGAATTTTGATGTAATTAGAGCTTATATGTCAAAAGAGTTCAAAGAGTTGTTGCGTTCACGTCTCATATTGATCGTCTATATTCTTCCTACGATGATAATAATACTCTTTGGCTATGGAATACGAATGGAAGTGACAAATGCACGAACTCTCATTATTGACAATGACAACAGCAAAATATCGAGAGATCTTGCCGAAAGATTTCACCATTCAAAATATTTTGACACCGTCACTGTAAATGCCATGAGTGAGTCGGAAGCTCTAAATCGGATAAAACAGGCTAAAACCGACATACTTGTCATTATTCCGGCCAGTTTTGAAAAACGGCTTCTTCATAGACAAAAGAGTGAAATAGGAGTATTTATTGACGGTGCATTTCCGGTACGCGCCTCTACAATGGAAAATTATGTAAAGGGCGTGATCTACAATATGGCAAAGAGTCTTCATATACAGCCAAAAAGTCTGATTACGATAAACAATCGCAATCTTTTCAATCAGGCCATGCGTGACGAAGATGCTATAGTCCCGGGCCTGATAGGGCTGATTTTATTGGTGGCTCCAGCTATTTTGTCGGCCCTGCTTATCGTCAAAGAGAAAGAAGAGGGTACGATCTTCAACTTCTTCTCATCTCCGATAAAAAAGAGCGAGTTCATAATCGCAAAACTGCTTCCGCCTTTGATACTGCATTCAGTAAATATATTTATTCTTTTTTTATGGGCGACATGGCTTTTTGAAGTTCCTTTTCGTGGAAGTTTCCTTCTATATTGGATAGCTGCACAGATCTATATTCTCATAAGCCTCGGAGTAGGTCTGCTGGTTTCCATTATTGCAAGCACACAGATAGTCGCTATAGTTTTGACTATCATAATCACCATAATTCCCGGCTTTCTCTATTCAGGCATGCTTATGCCCATATCTTCTATGAGCGGAGAGTCAAAAATAGAGGCACATATATATCCTGTAATGTATTTCAACCATATAGTATACGACACTTTTTTGATTGGACAGGGTCTTGATTCTCCTAAAAACCAGTTATATCTCACCATATTGCTTTTCTATGCACTTTTTCTCATATTTTTGGGGGCGTGGCTAATGAAAAAGGAGATATCGTGATGAGAGTTTTTCTTGCCTTGGTAACGAAAGAGCTGATCGGTTTTCTCCGTTCCTGGGGTCTTGTTGCGGTGGTTCTATACTCGTTTACACTCGATATATATATTACAGGTAAAGGGATCGAGATGCAGGCGAAAAATATAGCAATCGGATATGTCGATGAAACCGGTGGCGGAATGAGCAAAAAGATTTTGAGCCGTCTTCATGCACCAGAGTTTCAAAAGCCCGTCCCTTTCATGTCCACTAAAGAGTTGAGTAAAAGTATCTATGACCGGGAAATAATGGTAGGACTTATTTTCGAATCGGATTTTGAAAAAAATCTTGAAAAAAGAGACAGGGCAAGTGTGGATATACTCTTAGACTCCATAGCGGCCACACAGAGCTTTCAGGCTCTTCAATATCTTCAGAACATTCTTTTCGATTATTCAAAAACCGATTTTCCGGTCGAATTGAAAATCCATAAGCTTTTCAATCAGAATGCAAATACATCCGAGTTTATGGCGATGGCAGAGATGCTTTCCGTAATAACTCTTCTTGGTGTGGTTTTGACGGCAGTGGTATTTGTTAGAGAAAAAGAGAATGGAACATGGGACATCATGCTGCTTATGCCTATAGACCCCAGGCTCATTATTTTAGCCAAAAGTTTTTCACAGGTGCTTGTTATAATGGGAGGCGTTACAATAGCCACGGGTATCGTGCTTTTTGGAGTTTTTGACATAACGATAAACGGTTCGATCGCAGCTTTTTTTCTGCTCTCTTTTTTCTACGCTTTCACAAGTGCCGGAATAGGACTTTTTGTGGCAGCCGTCTCAAAAAACATGCTGCAGGTTGCTCAACTTTCCATTCTCATTATGATGCCTTTGATTTTTTTGAGCGGTGCATGGACACCAATACATGCAATGCATCCTCTGCTTCAGGATCTATCTTTACTATCACCGCTGCGTTACTATATAGAAGGGAGTGAAAGTATCTTCTTCAGGGGTACGGGCTTTTTCGATCTGTGGAACTATTTCGCAGGAGTCATAATACTTGGAAGTGTGCTATACTTCTACGGATTTCGAAAGATAGGAAGGCTTTTTTAATGACAACAGAAGAGAAGGTTTTACTTTTGGCTATATTGAAAAAAGAGGATGGCGAAAGCCTGCTCGATGTTTTGACTATTTTGGAAAGCAGCCGTCTCTTTACAATGAAAGAGGGAAGGCGTCTTGTAAAGATATTAAAGCAGAGCGGTTATCTTGAAGAGAACGAACTTACATTCAAAGGGAATGTAGCTGCAAAGGCGGCCGAAGAGGAGTTTAAATTATAAAAACCCATGAAGAGAGATCCTCTTCGTTTTTCTTCTTCTCTTCACGTTCTATCTCACGTAAAGCAAGTTCACGCAACCATTCAGAAAAGTTCAATCCTCTCTTCTTGCAGTATTCACCTATATGTTTCATCTCTTCAACTGTAACTTTCACCTCGAGGCTTATCGTTTTTTGTTCACTCATTTAATCAATCCTTCAAAATTTTTGTCCCTCTACCTCTTCATTTATGGTATCAAGACAATCCGACAACGACAGATACCAATTTCTTCTTAAACAACCTTTTAATACAGCTTTTCTTCAGTCGAATCCAGGCATTTTAACTCCGTTCATTGCACACTATCGAAGCAACAGACATAATATTGCTATTGTATAGTAGTTTGATTAATCTGTAATTAATAGATTTTTGGATGTCTGACTGCCTATCACTCCGTTTTCCGCTCTTCTATAAGTAAAAAATTGTCGAAATTATGTTTTTTTAACAAATTGAAAAGCTCTATGACTCGACTGTACGGGACATGTCTGTCTATTCGGATCATAACAGTACGTTTTTTATCTTTGATTTTCGAAAGCTTCTTTGTAAGGCCTTCAAAACCGGTTACTCTTCCGTTTAAAGCAACATTCTCTTTGGATAACTCTATTACAATCTTCTCTTTTCCAAGAGCGGTTTCTCCCTCTTTGGCGCTTGGAAGACTCAAAAACAGTACCAACTCATCTTTTTTGAAAATAGAGGCTACAAGAAAAAATATGAGCAGCAAAAAAACGATATCGACAAGTGGCGTCATATCCGGGATAAACGATTTACGGCGCTTCATGCGGAAGATCCGTAAAGACGTGTCAAAAGCTCCTCTTGCAACTGCGATTCTATATCGTCCAAAAAAGCTGTTAGATAGTTGTACCCTACTGTATGGATAATGGCAACGATCAGTC
>WFUN01000149.1 GCA_015484905.1 Hydrogenimonas sp.
GCCATATGGTATAATCCTTACTGTTTAGAAAATTCTGGGGAATCATAGCTTAAAATTTATTAAATTTAAATTAATTGTAAGAATTCCGCAAAGGGTGAAAATGAAACTTTTCGGTACTGACGGAGTCAGAGGACTCGCCGGCAAAAAGCTCGATGCATTTGTCGCGATGAAATTGGCAATGGCTGCCGGCATCTATTTCAGAAAACATGCAAAAACGAACAAAATCCTTGTGGGCAAAGATACAAGAAGAAGCGGTTATATGATTGAAAATGCGCTTGTAAGCGGGTTGACGGCAGTAGGATACAACGTTATCCAGATTGGCCCCATGCCCACGCCTGCAATAGCGTTTTTAACCGAAGACATGCGTTGTGATGCGGGAATCATGATCAGCGCAAGCCACAATCCGTATGAAGACAACGGGATAAAGTTTTTCGATGCCCACGGAGACAAACTAAGCGAGAAAGATGAAGCAGCGATAGAAAAAATCTATTTTAATACAGAATTGCTCATATCGGAGCAGAAAACATACAAAGATATCGGCTCTTCCAAGCGTATAGATGATGTTATAGGACGCTATATCGTGCAGCTCAAAAACTCTTTTCCGACCGACCTTACGCTCAACGATGTACGTATTGTTCTGGATACGGCAAACGGTGCGGCTTACAAGGTGGCGCCAACGGTATTCGAAGAGCTCGGGGCCGATGTTATCGTAATAAACAACCACCCCAACGGATACAACATCAACGATAACTGCGGGGCAATGTATCCGGAGATTCTGGGCGAAAAAGTGCGTGAGTATCGTGCCGATATCGGTTTTGCTTTTGATGGAGACGCCGACAGGCTTCTTGTTGTCGACGAAAAGGGTGAGCTGGTGGATGGAGACAAGCTTATAGGCGCTCTGGCTCTTTATCTGAAGAGCGAAGGAAAACTTGAAAATGACTGTGTGGTTGTGACCGTAATGAGCAACCAGGGGTTTGAAGATTTTCTGCTGGCTCAAGGTATACGCCTGGTGCGCGCAAATGTAGGAGATAAATATGTATTGGAAGAGATGCGTAAAAATGGGTGCGTTCTTGGTGGAGAGCAGAGTGGACATGTAATCTTCAGTGAATACGCAAAGACGGGTGACGGCCTCGTTACGGCACTTCAGACAATCGCTCTGATTCTAAGAAGCGGCAAGAAGGCGAGCGAAATATTGAATCCTTTCGATCTGTATCCTCAGAAGCTTTGCAACGTGCAGGTTTCAGAAAAAAAACCGCTGGATGCGATAGAGGGATTGAAGGAGAAAGAGGAGCAGATCAGGGCTGACGGACTACGCTCTTTGATCCGCTACAGCGGAACGGAAAACAAGTTGCGTATCCTTCTTGAAGGAAAAAGCTCCAAGAAAATAGAGAAGTGGATGTCGGAGATGGAGAACTTTTTGAAAAAAGCGCTTAATGGCTAAACAGTGGATAATTTTTCTGCTCGCTTCTGCAGGCGTATATACGGTTGATCAAGGTATAAAAGAGATTTTTCTTGCAGGATGGTATTGGGAGAGCAGCTGCGTCTCTTTGGGTCTTGTTTTCAATAAAGGTGTCGCTTTCTCCATGCTTTCATTTTTGGGCCCCTATCTCAAGTGGATTCAGACAGCACTTCTTGCCGGTTTGCTCGGGTATGTCGTTTATGCAAAGCATCTAAATCGTTACTCTTTTCCTCTGGGGATTCTGTTTGGCGCAGCCATAGGAAACGTAGTGGACCGTTTCTTGCATGGTGGAGTGGTCGATTATGTACACTGGCATTGCGGGTTTGACTTTGCGGTCTTCAATTTCGCCGATGTTATGATAGATTTTGCCGTCGGATGGTTTTTGATAGACCACTTTTTTTTGAAAAAAAGTGAGAACAAAAAAGGCGCAAAACTTTAAGAAAAAATCAATGAAGCTTTTGTATAATTTTGCACAAAATCTTCGCTCACAATACCGCTTTATGGAAAAAGAGCATTTTTTCTGCTAATATATCCGCAACGGATGGTCGCGTAGCTCAGTTGGTAGAGCACTACCTTGACATGGTAGTGGTCACAGGTTCAAGTCCTGTCGTGGCCACCATCCTCTTATTTAAAAGTTGAAAACCAAAGATTATCTGTTCCTCTTTGCACATGGTTTTTGGTTTTTAACTTCTATTTTTTATAAGGAATTGCTTGGAAGAAAAAGAGATCATTGCCTACAGGTCCAAAGATGGGCAGATTATAGATACCCAGACCGCTTCCGAGAGCGGTTGCGACGACTGTGAACCTGTCTACTTCGACAACTCTCCCGATGCACTTGAAGTAATACGGCACTCTACAGCCCATCTCATGGCACAGGCCATCAAACAGCTCTATCCCGATGCACAGTTTTTTGTAGGTCCTGTCGTAAACGAAGGCTTCTATTACGACTTCAGGGTCGGCAAAAAGATCGGTGATGCAGATCTTAAAAAGATCGAAAAGAGGATGCAGAAACTTGCTGCCAAAAAGCAGCCCATAGAGCGCTACTGCATACCCAAAGAGGAGGCCGCCGAGAAGTTTGCGGACGACGATCTGAAGCAGGAGGTGATGAAGCGCATCGAAGACGAGAGGCTCTGCATCTACCGCCAAGGCGACTTTGAAGATCTCTGCCGTGGTCCCCATGTGCCCAACACAAAGTTTCTGCGCAACTTCAAGCTCACCCGTGTCGCCGGGGCATATCTGGGCGGAGACGAGAGCAGAGAGATGCTCACCCGCATATACGGCATAGCCTTCGCCGACAAAGAGACGCTCAAAGAGTATCTTCATATGATTGAGGAGGCCAAAAAGCGCGATCAC
>WFUN01000150.1 GCA_015484905.1 Hydrogenimonas sp.
CTGTCAGACCTGTATCCGTGCCGGAGGCAAACACAACGATCTGGAAAATGTCGGCCATACCGCCAGACACCATACTTTTTTCGAAATGCTTGGAAACTTCAGTTTTGGAGATTACTTCAAAGAGGATGCGATCTCTTATGCGTGGGAGTTTGTGACGGAGATACTCGAGCTTCCTGTTGAAAAGCTCTGGGTTACCGTCCATGATACCGACGATGAAGCGGCGAAAATCTGGGCCAGATACATAGCGAAAGAGCGTATATTGCGAATGGGCGACAAAGACAATTTCTGGCAGATGGGAGATTTCGGCCCCTGTGGACCGTGCAGTGAGATCTTCTACGATCAGGGTGAAGAACACTTCAACGGCCCTGAAGACTATCTCGGTGGTGAAGGTGATAGGTTTTTGGAGATATGGAATCTGGTCTTTATGCAGTATGAGCGCAATAAAAAAGGAGAACTGACACCTCTTCCCGAACCTTCGATAGATACCGGTATGGGTTTGGAACGCATAATGGCTGTCAAAGAAAAAAAACTGAGCAATTACGATACGGAGCTCTTCATGCCGATTATAAAAGGTGTGGAAGAACTCGTGGGAAAGCCGTACAGATATGAAACAGGAGCGAGCTACAGGGTTATAGCGGACCATCTGCGTTCCGTCACTTTTTTGCTGGCGCAGGGTGTAAATTTTTCCAACGAAGGGCGTGGATACGTTTTGAGGCGCATCTTACGCCGTGCTGTACGCCATGGATATATGCTTGGATTGAGAGAGCCTTTTTTGTGCAGGCTTGTTGATATTCTGGTAAAGATCATGGGTTCCCACTATACCTATCTTGAAGAGAAAAAAGAGAGTGTGAAACAGTTGGCGATGCTTGAAGAAGAGCGATTTTTCGCTACGATACAAGCGGGTATCGAGCTTTTTGAAAAGGAGTTGAAAAAAACGCAAAAGCTTTTCAGTGGAGCGGTGGCTTTCAAGCTTTACGATACTTACGGCTTTCCGCTCGATCTTACACAAGATATGCTCAAAGAGAGGGGTATCGAAGTAGATATTGCGGAATTTAAGCGTCTGATGGAGGATCAAAGAGAGCGCGCCAAAGCGGCGTGGAAAGGGAGTGGCGATGTTTCTGCCGAAGGCGATTTCAGGGATCTGTTGGAAAAATTCGGCAAAAACAGTTTTGTAGGTTATGACAATCTAAAAGCTCAAAGCAGGGTACTTGCCGTACTCAATGACGGTTTTGCGCGTGTCAAATGTATAGAGCCCGGACAGAAAGGGTGGATTATGCTTGATGCCACTCCGTTTTATGCGGAGAGTGGAGGGCAGACTGGCGATGTGGGGGAGTTGTTTCTTCCTTCGGAAGAGAAAAGAGTGGCCGAGGTTTTGAATACGAAGAGATTCTACGATTTAAACCTTTCGGAGGTTTTGGCTGAGGCAAAGATATGCGAAAACGATCTTGTAGAAGCCAGAGTAGATAAATCCAGACATGAGATAGCCAAGCATCACAGCGCGACACATCTGCTTCACAGTGCACTCAGAGATATTTTGGGAAGTCACGTTTCACAGGCCGGATCTCTCGTGGAGGTGAATCGGCTTCGCTTCGATTTCAGCCATCCGAAACCGTTGACGGAAGAGGAGACGGCCAGGATAGAAGGCTGGGTAAACGAAAGGATAGAGCGTGCCATAAAGAGAGAAATCGAAGAGATGGAGATGGAAGATGCTAAAAGCAGGGGAGCTATGGCACTTTTTGGCGAAAAGTACGCAGAGAGAGTCAGGGTGGTAAGTTTCGGTGAGTGCAGTATCGAGTTGTGCGGAGGCACCCATGTTCAAAACAGTGCGGAGATCGGAATGTTTCTTATAACCAAAGAGAGTGGTGTAAGTGCCGGGATCAGGAGGATAGAGGCTGTTTGTGGCCACGCTGCCTATGAAGCGGTAAAAAAGATGCGTCGTACATTGTCGCAGATTGCGGCGGAGTTGAAGACAAAAGATCCTGTTGTGGGCATAGAGAAACTGCAGCGGCAGCTCAAACAGCTTAAAAGTGAGCTCAAAGAGGCACAAAAGATAAAGAATACAAAGATCAAAACAGAAACTATCGGTGATGTTACCGTTATAGTCGAAGAGGTGGAAGGTGGCAATATCAAGTCGATGATCGACGATCTGAAGAATGCTCACGACAAACTGGCTGTAATGCTCTTTCAAAAAAAGGGAGATAAAGTATTGATTGCGGCGGGACAGAAGGGAACGAAGCTCAAAGCCGGATCGTGGGTAAAAGAGATAGCTTCCATGCTTGGAGGCGGAGGTGGGGGACGCGATGATTTTGCGCAGGCTGGAGGCAAAGACTATTCCAGGATTTCCGAAGCCAAAGAGAGGGCCTTGCAGTACATTCATGAACAGCTGGATTAATGGGCTTTTAAGAAGAGGGCGGAGCTATGAAATCCCTGGCAGCGGAACTGTTTGACAGCTACGCTTTCATTGTCGTCTTTTTGCATATTCTGAGTGCAGTTGTTTGGGTTGGCGGAATGATCTTCATGAGGATATCGGTACACTCGGGACTTCAGCATATAAAAGATAAAAGAACGAGGCTTGCGAGAATGTTGGAGGTCGGCAACAACATGTCTATACTTTTTTTGCCATTCGTAGTATTTTCGCTTCTGACAGGAGTGGTACTCTCTTTTGCGCTTGGCGCTTCAGATACCATATATGGGACTTTTATGCATACAAAAGAGGGTATATGGACCGTTATGACAATACTTTATGCCTATATGGCGATACGAACAAAAGCGGCGGAGCGTCTCTTTATCTCAGGCGATCTTGGGGGAGCGGAAGAGGGGATGGAGAGTGTTGCTAATATCGTGCTTCCGCTAAACATCATGCTTGGAGTCGCTGCGCTGGCTATGGGTGTGACGTTGAGAGGATACTGAAAATTGCTTATACTTGGTTCAGCCTCGGCTACAAGAGCGAAAATTCTTCTGAGCAGAGGAATAGAGTTCAAACAGATTGCTTGCGATTTTAATGAAGATGCGCTTGATCAGTCAGTCGCAAAAAACTTTGTCTATCATGCAGCTATGGGCAAAATGCAAAAGTGTGAAGAGGCGCTTGGTCTGCAGATACCTATACTTTGTGCCGATACCGTGGTTACCGTATACGGCAGGATTTTGCGTAAGGCAAGGGATGAAAATGAGGCGAGAGAGCTTTTGAAGATGCAAAGCGGCTCTGATGTGTCGATAATGACCTGCATGGTCTATAAATCGCAATATAAAATGTTCATCGATCTCTCTGTTACCGTATACAGTTTTGCGCTCTTTAGCGAGAAAGATCTCGACTTGTATATAAGAAGCGGAGGTTGGCGCGGCAAGGCCGGTGCATGTATGGTAGAAGGATTCTGCAGACCTTACATAATGAGTGTGCGCGGATACGAGTCGTGTGCCATGGGTTTGACTATAGAGAAGCTGGAGCCGTGGATCGATGTATAGCAGAGAGCTTGAAGCGTTACGACGCTCAAAAAGGTTTCGCGAACCCTATATGCTCGATCCGTCAATGTCGGATATGGCTTCCAATGACTACCTTGGGCTGGCACACAAAAAGATACTTTTGAAGCGTGCATGCAAGAAGATAGCAACATACCCCTATCACGCTCCCAAATCCTCACTTTTTGTCGGAGGTTGCCATCCTGTTCACAAAAACTTTACAGAGGCTCTTTGCAGAGCGAACGGCTTCGAGGCCGGAGTTGTGGCAGGGAGCGGCTTCCTGGCCAATCTTGGACTCATCGAGGCGCTTGTGCGTAGGAACGATACTCTGTTTATAGACGAAAGCTATCATGCAAGTGGTATGATGGCTCGCAATTTGGTAAAGGGGCGCGTCGTTACATTCGCTCACAACGATCCGGAGGATCTGATAGAAAAACTTTGTGAAGATAAAACCAAAGGACGAAGGATTGTTGCTGTAGAGGGTATATATTCAATGGAAGGAGATATTCTCAGGCGGGAATTTTTTGATATAGCGGAATGGTTTGATGCGCTTATGATTGTGGATGAGGCTCACAGCAGCGGAACGGTCGGCCCAAATCTGCTTGGAGTTTTCGATCATTACGATATCTTGCCAAACGATAGACATATCAAAATGGGCACTTTGGGCAAAGCATATGGCAGTTACGGAGCCTATATTCTCGGATCGAAAGAGGTGATATCTTTTTTGCAAAACAGAGCGAAGCCACTGATATACGCGACAGCGCCATCGCTTTTTGATATAGTATTGGCGCACGAAGGGTTTGACTACATCTCTTCGAAACGGAAGAAGTTTCTAAAGAAGATAAAAAGTCTCAAGAAGGTTGTCAAAACATCTATCGGGACTATGCCTGCCGGGATGATTGTACCCATATCCATAAAAGATACCGAAACCCTGCTTGAAATACAGGCCGTTTTGCGCAAAGATGGTTTTGAAATCGGAGCTATACGTCCTCCAACGGTCAAAAAACCTATTTTACGCATTATTTTGCGTACCTGTGTGGGGCCGCAGAGGTACAGAGTGCTTTTTGAAAATATAAAAAAGGCACTCAATGGGTGAGTTCGTATGTAACTCTTTGAAAATATCGCGAAACGGCAAATGTTATGTGGATATATCTTTTTCGATAAAACGTGCCTTGGCTCTTGTAGGTGAGAGTGGCAGCGGTAAAAGCCTGACATTGAAGGCTCTATTGGGAATGCTGCCTTCGGGTTTTTCGGCCGAATTTGATTATGAAAGCGATTTTGAACCTGTTCGCGGATCGACAGTCGCTTATGTGCCGCAAAACCCGTTTACAGCGCTTTCGCCGCTTACAAAAATCAAGGATCAATGGATTCTTTTTGAAAATCGTGCATCAGAGATGATGAAAAAAGTCGGCCTCGATCGAACACTACTCGATCGTTTCGCTTCCGAGCTTTCAGGAGGCCAGCTTCAGCGTATCGTAATAGCTATGGCGTTGGTTACGGAGCCAAAACTACTGCTTCTGGATGAGCCGACGACGGCATTGGATTCGCGGCTTCGTGAAGTTGTGGTAAAACTGCTTTTCGAACTTCAAAAAGAGTTGGGCTTCAAAATGCTTTTTGTAACTCACGATATATCGACGGCAAAAAAACTGTGCAGCGAGATAACGGTTATCAAAGAAGGTAGGGTTGTGGAGAGCGGGCCGATGGATATTGTAGTGTCGACTCCCAAATCCAGGTACACGAAAGCGCTGATAGAGGCAGATTTTTCAAACCGGGAGTTTAGAAGATGAGGTTTTTGTTCAGATTGGCTGCTAAACTGTTTA
>WFUN01000151.1 GCA_015484905.1 Hydrogenimonas sp.
AAAACACACAAAGTCGGTGACATAGTTGGCGGGAAAGTACGCGATGTCAAAGATTTCGGTGTCTTTGTAGAAATAGAAAAAGGTGTGGATGCCCTTATCAGAAAAGAGGATGTCGCTCCTTTGAATATGGATGAGATCAATAAAGGTGACACCATTGAAGGCGTGATTGTCATGCTCGATTCCGCTTCAAATAAAGTCAGACTCTCCGTACGTCGTCTCGAGAGACAAAAAGAGCGTGATGTCATCAACGAGCTTAACAATAGTGAAGACCGTCTGACCATCGGGGATATAATCAAAGACCAGCTATAAAGTGGTTGAATGAACCGTCTGGTGATTCTCCTTTTCGGGATTGTTTCCACCGTGGCGGTTTCGATACTGCTGATTCTGCTTTACAGGTATGCCAACAAGAGCGACGAGATGGTATATCTCGCCCAAAAAAAAGAACCCCGTTTTTTCAAGGAAAGATCCAAAACTACAGATAGTACACAGAAGTGGTTGAAAGATCTTGCGACAAGAAAAAAACCATCGTTCAGTTATGCGGTAAGTGAAATGGAAATTTCTTTGCCGTTGAAAAAAAGCCCAAAACCAAAAACCTCGTTCCGAATGATTATGGAAAATCTCGACAATTATAAAAAATTCTGTATCAAGCAGACACTGGAAAGAGACGGTATAGATTTCGCCATTTACAGAAACGGAAGCAAAACAGTTGTAATGATTCACAATATCGATAAAGAGAAACAGGAGCGAATCGGCCGAATGGTACAAAAATACGACATTAAAACCAAAATTGAAAAATATGTAAAGGATTAGAATGCAAAAACATACAATTATGGTTTGCGATCATATTCATGAAAGTGGTTTGGAATTATTGAAATCTCAGCCGGATATTGACTATATCAATGCGGCCGATTTACCAAAAGACGAGCTTCTGAAAGTGATCGATCAGGCCGATGTGGCCATAACGAGAAGCTCAACAGAAGTAAATGAAGATTTTTTGAAAGCAGCTAAAAATCTCAAAGCGCTGGTTCGCGCAGGTGTGGGTGTGGATAATGTGGATATGGATGGCTGCAGCAAAAGAGGCATCATAGTTATGAACGTTCCGACAGCGAACACAATCGCGGCCGTTGAGTTGACAATGGCACATATGCTCTCTTGTATGAGGGCTTTTCCCTACGCTCATAATGATCTGAAAGTCAATCGAATCTGGAAGAGAGAGAAGTGGTACGGGTATGAGTTAAAAGACAAAAGACTTGGAATTATCGGTTTCGGCAATATAGGTAGCCGAGTCGGAAAGAGAGCGAAGGCGTTCGAAATGGATGTAGTTGCATACGATCCTTATATAGATCCAAGCAAAGCCACCGATCTGGGAATAGAGTATACTACCGATTTCGATGATATTCTCTCTTGTGACATAATCACTATCCATACTCCCAAAACTCATGAAACCATCGGAATGATTGGTGAAAAAGAGATCGAAAAAATGAAAGAGGGTGTAGTATTGATAAACTGCGCCCGAGGCGGGTTGTACGATGAAGAGGCACTATACAAAGGACTCAAAAGCGGAAAAATACGTTTTGCGGGAATCGACGTTTTTGTAAAAGAACCGGCGACCGAGCATCCTTTGCTGGAGCTTGATAACGTAACGGTGACTCCCCATCTTGGTGCGAACACGCATGAATCACAATATAAAATCGCTACTCAGGCTGCACAGCAGGCGTTAGACGCTGCAAGAGGCATCAGCTATCCAAATGCATTGAATCTGCCCATCCGTGAAAACGAACTTCCGGAATATGTAAAGCCATATCTGGAGCTAATGCAGAAGATTGGCTTTTTGGCAGCTCAGGCAAACAGAGCGGCTATCAAATCATTGAAGATTTCCACGGAAGGAGAGATAGGAGACTATATAGATTCGCTGGCAACTTTTGCAACGGTTGGAGCTTTGAAAGAGTCACTTGGCGAAATGATCAATTATGTCAATGCAGATTTTGTTGCCAAAGAGCGTGGAATAGAGGTTCAAAAAGAGAGTACCGCCAGTGCCGGAGCGTACAAGAACAAAATAACTCTTCGTCTTACTACAGAAAAAGAGGTTACCGAGATTTCTGGCACGATATTCAACGACGACGTACAGCGTATAGTATCAATTAACGGGTTTGCTCTGGATATCGAACCAAAAGGTAGAATGATTCTGTTTAAAAATACCGATGTGCCTGGCGTAATCGGTGACGTTGGACAGATTCTGGCAAGACATAATGTAAATATTTCCGATTTCAGACTTGGAAGAGATAGGAAAAAAGGCCTGGCGCTGGCTGTAATACTGGTAGACAATGATGTCAGTGAAGAGGTCCTCAAAGAGTTGGATGCGCTCGAAGCATCCGTCTACGTAAAATACGTCATCCTCTGATTTTTCTGCCCGAAATTTATCAAGGCACTTGCCTTGATAAATACATCTTATTCAAATCATAACTATAAATTTATAGGATTATTCAAAATTTTACTGTAAAATATGTCAATTTCTTCATCAAGGAGTGGCATATGAAGAGAATGGCACTGATATTAATACTCTCATTGTCCCTATTTGCGGGACATAAGCATCTGACACTCGAGCAGGTATTGATGCTGGTTGAAAAAAACAATCTTGAAATCCGCATCGCTGAAGACGAAATCCGTATGAAGAGTTTAGATACTGACATAGCAGACGGATACAGTTTCGGAAGAGTGGATATAGTTTTAAATGCGCTGCGATCCAATGATGCAGGCAATGTATTTGGATTCAAGTTGCAAAGCAGAGAGGCCACTTTCAGAGATTTCGGATTCAGAGATTTTCTTGGTGGAGTGGGAGAGGCACTTGTATCCGCAGGTGGAGACTTCAATCAATTTACAACTATAATGAGCGATCCCACGATGCAAGAAAGATTGCTGAATACATCACCTTCCGATTTGAACTATCCAGGTTCCAGAAACCACTTTCAGGAGAAAATTCAATACAAAGTTCCCCTTTATGTGGGTGGAAAACTGAATAAATACGCTCAAATTGCACGTAAAATAGAAAATATGAGCAGACTGGACAAACGCAAGACGATAAATGAAAAAATCTTTCAGGCGAGGAAAGCTTTTTATGATATAGCTCTGGTTGACAGCTATATAAAAAATCTGAAAGTTATATTAAAAAACGTAGAAGAGCTTGAAAATACAGTATCAAGCATGGTGGAAGAGGGGTATGCTCTTGATATAGATCTTTTGCAGGTAAAGTCAAAAAAGGCCGATGTTCTTAGAATGTTGAATCAGGCAAAACTGAACAGGGACCTTGCCTATCAGTTTCTTTCGTTTCTTGTAGATGAGAAAGTCGACTCTATCTCTGCCGCCTATGAAGATGTGCCGATACCTTCCATGAAGAAAGAGGAGATGTTGGAAAGAAATATAGATATACAAAAAGCATGGATGGGGCTTGAAATTTCCGAATTGGCAACCGGAGTCGAAAGAGCCGCTTACTATCCTGAAATTGGCGCTTTTGTGGAATATGGGAGTGCCGACAACTCTTTTATGAACGATTTTTTGGATAAAGATGCCTACACGATAGGCGTACAGATGAAATGGAATGTTTTCAATGGAATGATCGATAAATCGAAATATGAAAAAGCGAAGATTCAAAACTTCAAAGTCCGTCGTCAGGTGGAGTTGGCGAAAAAAGGCATAGCGTTGAAGATAGATAAAATAATTACAGAGATAAAAAGCAGAGAGTATGACATAAAATCGCTGCAGGAAAAAGTGAAGTTTATGCGCAGAGTCTATGAAAATTACTATAACCGCTACAAAGAGGGTCTAATCTCCATCAACGATGTTTTGATAAAAAACAGTGAAGAGATCGAAGCGGTTTTGAAACTGGCCAAAACGCGTAATGCAAGAAACAATAAAATCTTCGAGTTGGAAAATATCATCAATAAAGGAATATTATGAAAAAAGCC
Source organism: Hydrogenimonas sp. (assembly GCA_015484905.1). Taxonomy (GTDB): domain Bacteria; phylum Campylobacterota; class Campylobacteria; order Campylobacterales; family Hydrogenimonadaceae; genus Hydrogenimonas. The sequence continues at coordinate 3,963 of WFUN01000151.1, forward strand.
GTATTGTTTGTTTTGATGCTCGTTGTCGGAGGGTATGCGTCCGACCTCACTTTGACCGGAAGCGTTGTATCGGACAATCAGAAGATGATGACCAGCCGATACATGGGGTTTGTAAAAAAGGTGTTCGTTGTTGAGGGGCAGAGGGTAAAAAAAGGAGAGCTTCTTTATACGATAGATTCAAAAGAGATCGACAGTGCCAAATCGCAGGTGGAGCTGGCTATCTCCCAGGCCGAGCTTGCATTGCAAATGAACAGAAATCAGTACAACAACATCCTTACGAACCTCGCCAGGCATGAGCGACTCTTTAAGAAGGGGATGGTCTCCAAATTTGAACTTGAAAACCTTCAGCTGGCAGCCGAGAATACGAAGACGATGATAGAAATTGCACAAAAGCAGGTGGCTCAGGCGAAGGCGAAGCTCAAAGAGGTGATGAATCAGTATGCCTATCTGGATGTAAGGGCGCCGAACGATGGTGTGGTAGTCGAGAAACGGATAAAGGCGGGTGAGATGGCGATGCCGGGTATGCCTGCGATTATTCTGACAGATCTTAGTGATCTAAAGATATTGACAGAGATATCCGAGAGCGACATAATAAATGTAAAAGTTGGCCAGAAAGTGATGGTAGAGGTGCCTTCGATGAATCTGAGAAAAGAGGGTAGGGTATTTGCCATCATCCCCAGTTCCAACCCGATGACCCACCAGTTCAAGATGAAGGTTTCATTCGACTATAAAGGCTACAGGATCTATCCGGGTATGTACGCCAAGGTCACGATAAAATAAAGGGTTTAGTATGAAAGAGAATAAAAGCTATAAGCCCAGAGACATCGCCGGCAAACTTGCCAGTGCCTTTTTGCATAACCCGCTTACGCCGGTTCTGGGAATCTTTCTGCTTATTATCGGCTATATATCCCTCGAGGTCATGCCCAGAGAGGAGGATCCGCAGATTTCCGTCGCCGGCGGCACCATAATCGTACCGATGCCCGGTGCAACACCGAGAGAGGTGGAAAACATCATAGTCAACCCGCTCGAAAGAAAGATAAAAGAGATAAAAGGGGTCGAGCATATTTACGGTATAGCCATGGCAAACGTAGGTATCGTCAATGTGATGTACTATATCGGTGAGGATAGAGAGAGGGCGAATCTGAATCTATACGATAAGGTTATGCAGAATATGGATCTGCTCCCCAAAGGGGTAATGCAGCCACTCATCAAGCCGTTTGATGTCGATATAGATATTCCGATCGTCACGATAGACTTTTATAGAAAACCGGGTTCGAAGATAAGTGAGACCGATCTGTTCAAACTGGTACGCGATATACAGCAGCGGCTCAACCGCATTGAGAATGTATCCAAAACCGCCATTAAGGGCGGCAGAAAAGAGCAGTACAATATTCAGGTCGATCTTGGAAAGCTTTCCGGTTACCACCTCTCACTGGGGCAGATCGTACAGGCCATCAAGGCGCTTGCTGTAAACGTACCCGATGTCAAAGGCAGGACAGAAGAGGGAAAACTGGTGATATTCGGAGTCAAAAACGCCATAGAGAGTATCAAGGATGTCCAAAACCTCATAGTCGCACAGTACATGGGATCGCCAATCTATCTCAAAAATGTCGCTAGCGTAACGGCAGGGAGTGATATTCAGAACTATAAGAAGGTTCTCATGACACAAAAAGAGGGTGATAGGTTTTCCGATCTTCATGATGCAATCACATTAGAGCTTGGAAAGCTTGCAGGCTCCAACGCCGTGGTGATAGCAGACGAGATAAAAGAGCATCTGAAGACACTTGAGCCGAAACTGCGGGAGATGGGTGTTGGCTACATGTTTACGAGAGATTATGGTAAGCGTGCCAATGACGCGGTAAACGAACTTGTAAGCCATATTCTCATCACGATAGCCATAATCGCGGTGATGCTTATCTTCTTTCTTGGCTGGAAAGAGTCACTCATCGTCACTTTTACGGTTCCGGCCATACTTGCTATTACACTCTTTATCGCCTATCTGTCGGGTCAGACCATAAACAGAATCACGCTGTTTGCATTCCTGCTCTCTCTTGGTCTGTTAGTAGATGCCGCCATTATCGTCATAGAGAATATCCACAGACATCTGTACGCTCACGATGCGGTAGACAGGGACATGGATGAAATTATGGTCGAAGCTACTGATGAAATAGGCGCTCCTACTAATATCGCCACGCTCGCCATCATTCTGACGATGGTGCCGATGGCATTCGTAGGTGGTATGATGGGGCAGTTCATGAAGCCGATTCCCGAAAACGTTCCGGTCGCACTCGTTGCTTCACTTGTGGTTGCTTACATCTTCACACCCTATTTGGGCCGAAAACTTCTGAAAAAGCCCCATATGCACCATCATCACCATCACTGGAACAAAGAGAAACCGCAGCCTGAGGGAGGTGCCAAGTGAAGCACTTTGAGAAGTTTGTATACAATATTCTCGGATCAAAAACGAAGCAGTGGCTGGTTATTGGCGTGACTCTGGCGGCTCTGGCCGCTTCTATCATGATGCTTCCGACAAAGCTTGTTCTGGCCAAGATGCTGCCCGGCAAGAGTGCAAATACATTTTCCATCTATGTACATACACCCACCGACAGCTCGATAGAGGAGACCAGAAGAGTCGGAGAGTGTGTTGTGGGATTTTTGCAAAAAGAGCAGGAAGTTACGGATGTCGAGGTATACCTGGGGCAGGGGGCTCCTCTCGATTACGCAGGGATGGTAAAGGGCTCCGGCTTCAAAAACAGTGAGAATGAAGCAGAAATCGTAGTCAACCTTACGGACAAGCATGAGCGGAATGAGCCATCGTTCATGATGGTACACAGGCTGAGACCTGTAATAAAGGGCAATTGTGAGCAGTTGAAAAGAGGGACCGTGATAGAGATGGTGGAGCAGCCTGCCGGCCCTCCTACATTGGCTGCAGTAGTGGCGGAGATATATGGCCAAAACTACGACCATATATACGAGTTGAGTCAAAAGGTCGCCGAGATCTTCAAAAAGACCGAAGGTCTTGCGGATATAAACATAATGGCCGACGATCCATACAAGAAGTTCGAGTTAGTTCCAAATTCCGACAAGATATCGCGCTCCGGTCTGAGCGTCGAGCAGGTTAACAAGATACTCTATCTGGCTTTCGAGGGTATGGTGGTAGCACCCAAAAACAGCCGCAACTACCCGGACCAGATCGGTCTTTTCGTGCGGCTCAGCGACAAGACCAGGCGGCTTGCAAACAGCAGCAGACGGGCTCTTGAGACGAAGCTGGCATCTTTGAAGCTTATGAACAAAAAGGGGATGCTCGTACCTATTAGTGAACTGGTCGATATAAAAAAGATCGACGCGCCGCCCACACTTATGCAAAAAGATCTGAGGCGCATGATAAATGTGACAGCGGAAGCAGATATGGTCTCACAGGTCTACCCTCTGTTCGATGCGAGAGAGAAGATAATGAAGGAGCTTTCGAAAGAGTACGAAATAACCACGACCGACTACCTCTTCAATCTCCGTCTAAAAGATAAAGAGAGCGGGGAAGTATTCGATCTGAGGTGGGACGGAGAGATGAAGGTTACACTCGATACGTTCCGTGATCTTGGAGCGGCGTTCATAGCGGCGCTTGTTCTTATATTCTTGCTGTTAGTGGTCTACTACAAGAACTTCACGATAAGCGCAATAGTGCTGGCCGGCAGTTTCCTCTCGATCATCGGAGTAATCGTAGGCCATTGGGTCGCCGACAAGGTTACGGAGCATACGTTTTTCCTTACTGCGACATCTCTTATAGGTTTTATCGCGCTGATGGGAATAAGCTCCAGAAACTCTCTTCTATTGATTGACTTCGCGAAGACGTTGATAGAGGAGAAAGGCTTCGACAAGCAGCACGCTATAGCTGTCGCCAGTGCAACCAGGGCCAAGCCGATCATGTTGACGGCGATCGCCATTATTCTTGGTTCCGCGCTGCTTGCAAGTGATCCGATCTTCGGAGGTCTCGGAGTCGCCCTTATTTCAGGAACGGTAGCTGCGGTAGTAGTATCTTTGATCTTCATACCCGTATTGATGTACAGGGCCAAAGCCATGAATCCCAGGAGTGGTAGGAAAAATGTCTGATATAGGACGTATTCTTATTGTAATCGGACTGGTTTTGATCATTTCAGGGCTTTTCGTCTCCTTTTTAGGGAGGCTGCCCGGAGACATAGTTATAAAAAAAGAGAATTTTACTCTATACATTCCGATCACAACTTCAATTCTTATATCGATCGTTCTCTCCATACTCTTTTACCTCTTTTCCAAGTTTTTTTAGATAGAATTATCCAAAAATCAGGAGCAATATATGGCTACAGTCGGCATGGGCGATTTGAAAAAAGGGATTCGTATAGAGATTGACGGACAACCCTATCGGGTTATAGAATATCAGCACGTCAAACCTGGAAAGGGAGCAGCTTTTGTCAGAATAAAGATAAAATCGCTCTCTACAGGCCGTGTAATAGAAAAAACTGTTCATGCCGGTGACAAGTTTGAGACACCGAACCTTGAACAAAAAACCATGCAGTACCTATACGATGACGGCGAAATGCTGCAGTTTATGGATACTGAAACTTATGAGCAGATAGGGCTTACGCATGAACAGGTTGGAGAAGATGTAATAAAATTTATGGATGAGGGTTTTACGGTAGATGTTCTCTTTCACAACGGCAAACCCATAAGCGTAGAGCTTCCTCAGGTTGTGGAACTTGAGGTGGTAGAGACTCCTCCAAACTTCAAAGGGGATACCTCGAGTGGAAGCAGAAAACCGGCCACTTTGAAAACCGGGGCGGTTGTACAGGTTCCTTACCATATTTTGGAAGGAGATAAAATACGCGTGGATACTGTAGAAGGCAAATATCTCGATAAAGTGAAATAGTTTTTCTCTATTTGTAAAGAAACGATAAAAAGGAGGTTAAGATGGCAAAAGTTTGTGTTCCATTGGCTAAAGGTTTTGAAGAGATCGAAGCTGTAACTCTTATCGATGTTATGCGTCGTGGAGGTATAGAGGTCGTTGTGGCGGGAGTCAACGAAGAGTTGGTGACCGGTGCCAATGGAATAACCGTCAAAGCCGATACCGATATCAAATATGTTGTGGCGGATGAGCTTGACATGATTGTTCTTCCCGGTGGATGGGATGGGACCTATGCATTGGCTGAAAATGATACGGTCCAGGAGCTGCTTCGTCAAATGAAGTCGAAAAACAAAGTTATAGGAGCCATATGCGCAGCCCCTTTCGCATTGAAAAAGGCCGGAGTGCTCGGCAAGAAATATACCTGTTACCCAAGTGTTGAGGAGCAGATAGGAGTTGAGGGGTATATTGCCGATCAAAAAGTTGTCGTCGATGGTAACGTGATGACATCCAGGGGGCCCGGTACGGCGATCTGCTTTGGTCTCTCCATAGTCAGAAGATTAGTGGGTGAAGAGACCTACCTGCAGCTTAAAGAGGGGTTGCTGGCGGATTATTGCTGAATCTTCTTCAAAATCTCTTTAGCTATCTCTTTCGTATCTTTATCGCTGACATCAATAATGATGTCAGCTACTTTTTCGTATTCCTTGTATCTTTCGCAGAACAGTTTTTCAGCTTTTTCAGGATCTTGAAAAAGAGGTCTTTTTTTTAGTTTCTTTTTTGCGTTTGGAGCATTTTTGATCCTTTGCAAAATCCACTTGAAGTCGGCTCTCAAATATACGACGGTTCCTATCGATTTTATATTTTGGACTTTGTAAAATCCGCCACCGGTTGAGATAACCGCACTCGATACGTTTTTAAAGAGCCAGTCGGCGGTTTTTTGTTCCAATTTTCTAAACGCCTCTTCACCTTCTTTGGCAAAAATCTTTTTTATGCGCATATTTTTCATACTCTCGATCATATCGTCCGTATCGAGGGCATAAAGTTTTCCTTCCAGTTTCGCAAGCTCTCTTGCAACAGCTCCCTTGCCAACCCCCATAAATCCTATCAAAAGGATGTTATTGTCCATCTACGCTACCTGTGAATATTCAATTTTGAGATCGTCTATCGCTTTTTTCAAAAGATCTCTATAAGCGGTTGCAATTTCGAGATCTTTGCAATTTTTCATTTCGTTGTTATAATCTATCAAAATATCGGCAACTCCGCCGGTGCCGATATTTGAAGCCGCTCCCTTAAGATCGTGTATGATTCGTTCCATCCCGTCGAAATCTTCTTCTTCGATTTTTTCATCAAGTCTGATTATAGCGCTTTCAAGCTGATCGATAAGCTCGAAAACGAACTCGTCAGCCTCTTTTTGGTTAAGACCCATTGTCTTGACTAATCGACTGGGATCGAAATGATCATACCTTTTTTGTTCGACAATCGCTCTTTTTTTCTGAGATATATTTTTGAAAACAGGCTGGCACTCAGCCTCTTTTTCCTCTCTTCCTGAAACTCTTCCGGACAGCTCTTTATCATCTGTGTCTTTGGCTGTTTCAAAAGACTCTTTCGCAGAATCTGCAGATGGAATGCACCTCTTTGTCTCTTTGTCGTTTCCATCCCGAAGCTGACTGTTGGAAACCGAATCTGCCTGTTCGTTTTTACTCATTATATAGTGACTCTGTAATTTTTTTGCTCTGTATTCTTGAAATATAATAACCAGAAGTGCAAAAAAGACCAATGTCAAAACTATGATGACAGCGAATAATATTGTATTGATCATTTCGCATCCTTTTTACCTGAAGAGTTTTGAATGATTTGCTCCGGTACAATAAATAAATCGGATAAAAAGGATAAAAATTAAATTTTCAACCAGATCTGCCGCCGGATACATATATATGAAATGGATTAATCGGTTTATAACTGGAAATGGAGTAGACTTCAAAACATGAAATGGTATTACGTCAAGACCGTTCGGTTGTGAAAAGAACCACTCTTATGTCTGCGAACAGATACATTTTCAATCATGTTTCGTTAAAAAAGATTATATGCTTCACGAAAGCGGGGAAAGGTGCTATATGAAGCCCAGATTCGTTCATCTTCATTTGCATACCGAGTATTCGTTGCTCGATGGGGCCAACAAAATTTCAAAACTGGCCGGGCGGCTCAAAGAGTTGGGAATGGACTCGGTAGCTATAACCGATCATGGAAATATGTTCGGAGCCATAGACTTCTACCAACAGATGAAAAAAGAAGGGATAAAACCCATTATAGGTATGGAAGCGTATCTTCACAATCAAGAAGATATCGGTGATAAAAGTACCAGGCAGCGGTTCCATCTTTGTCTGTATGCAAAAAACGAGACCGGTTATAAAAATCTTATGTATCTCAGTTCACAGGCGTATATAAACGGTTTTTACTATTATCCAAGAATAAACAAGAAGATTCTAAAAGAGCACAGCGAAGGGCTTGTATGCTCTTCTGCCTGTCTTCAGGGCGAGGTCAACTGGCATTTGAATCAAAGTAAACGAAATAAAAAGTTTGGCGCCCAGGGATATGAAAAGGCCAAAGAGGTCGCTCTGGAGTACAAAGAAATTTTTGGAGACGACTTCTATCTTGAACTCATGCGTCACGGTATAGGTGATCAGCACTCCATCGACGAACAGGTTATAAAGCTGAGTCTCGAGACAGGAATAAAGATCGTAGCTACAAACGATACGCACTATCTTTACCCGGACGATGCGGAAGCGCATGAAGCGTTCATGTGTATAGCCATGAACAAACTCTATGACGATCCAAACCGTCTCAGGCACTCCGTGCATGAATTTTTTCTCAAATCTCCTGAAGAGATGGCCGTACTATATGCGGATATACCGGAAGCTTTGCAAAACACTCTTGAAATAGCGGACAAATGCAATTTGGAGCTCGATTTGGGCAATCCAACTCCGCCAAATTTCAAATTCGCCCGTGAATATGCAGCCAAAGAGGGGATCGAGGTCCCTGAGCCGGATATGCAAAACAGCTTCGCCAATGATGAGGCTCTTTTTGTACATGAGTGCAAAAAGGGTCTTCAAGAGAGGCTGAAGTTCATAGATCCCAGCATGTATGAAGAGTACAAAGAGCGTCTCGAGACAGAGATGGAAACGATCAATCAGATGAAATTTCCAGGATATATGTTGATAGTTTGGGATTTTGTCAGAGAGGCCAAAGAGCGTGGTATTCCGGTAGGGCCGGGACGCGGGTCGGCAGCAGGAAGCCTCGTCGCCTATTCGCTTGGTATCACAAACATAGATCCTATGAAATACGACCTGCTTTTCGAACGTTTTTTAAATCCGGAACGAGTCAGCATGCCCGATATCGATATGGATTTTTGTCAGGCGCGTCGTGGTGAAATTATAGATTATGTGGTGGAAAAATATGGACGTTACAATGTAGCACAGGTCATTACGTTCGGATCTTTGTTGGCCAAAGGGGTAATTCGTGACGTTGCGAGGGTTCTTGGGGTAAGTTATGCCGAGGCGGACAAGATGGCCAAGCTGATTCCTGACGAGCTCGGGATCACCCTAAACGGTAAAGGCAAAGAGGCGGAAGAGGGATTCAAGCCGGGAGCTTTTCAAAAGGAGCCGAAACTAAGAGAGCTCATAGAGACCAATCCTACGGCTGCACGTGTATGGAAATTTGCTCTTGCCCTTGAAGGGCTTAAAAGAAATGCCGGTATGCATGCGGCGGGGGTGGTGATTTCAAACGAAGAGCTCTGGCACAAGACGCCACTTTATAAACCTTCCGGTGAAGAGACACTGGTTACACAATATTCACTGAATTTCTTAGAAGATGTCGATCTGATAAAATTCGATTTTCTTGGCCTTAAAACTCTCACGGTTATTGACAGTGCAGTAAAACTGATCGAAAAAAGACACGGTATCAAAATCGATCTGGACAATATGCTTACAGATGACAAAAAGGTTTATGAAACCATAAGAAGCGGCGAGACAGTCGGAATGTTCCAGATCGAATCGAGTGGGATGCAGCAGCTGAATTCCAAATTGAAACCTGACAACTTCGAAGATCTGATCGCTGTTTTGGCACTATACAGACCAGGCCCCATGGAGTCGGGCATGTTGGACGATTTCATAGAGAGAAAGCATGGGCGTCAGGAGATTACCTATATGTTCCCTCAGCTCGAGGAGATACTGAAGCCAACTTACGGCGTTATCGTCTATCAGGAACAGGTCATGCAGATAGTGCAGACTATTGGAGGTTTCAGTCTCGGAAAAGCCGATATAGTCAGGCGCGCAATGGGGAAAAAGAAGTTCGATCTGATGCAAAAATACAAAAGAGAGTTTGCGCAAGGTGCCAAAGAGCAGGGTCTCGACTACGAAAAGGCTGCGGAGCTTTTCGATCTAATTGAAAAATTTGCCGGTTACGGCTTCAACAAGTCTCATTCTGCCGCATACGCTATGGTTACCTATCAGACTGCGTACCTTAAAACCCACTATCCCGCCGAATTTATGGCCGCACTGCTTACAAGTGAAAAAGACAATACAGAAAAAGTGGTCAAGTATATAGATGAAGCCAAACGTCTGGGCATAAAACTTCTTGCTCCCGATATCAACCGTTCCGCACTCGAGTTTACACCAGATACAAACAGTGATGGCGACGTCATCCTTTTTGGGCTTGGAGCCATAAAAGGTGTGGGTGATGCAGCTGTAAACGCCATTCTTTCTGCGCGGGAAGATGGAATTTTCAAGTCACTCGACGATTTTGTCTCAAGAATCGATACGCAAAAAGTAAACAAAAAAGTCATCGAGTCCATGATAAAGGCTGGAGCTTTGGATGGATTTGGCTATACAAGAAGAGCACTTTTGAACTCCATAGAAGCTATTATAGAGGCGATGCACGAATCAGCAAGAGCGCAGCAGATGGCAATAGGTTCGCTTTTTGGAGATACGGAAGAGATGGTCAGCGTAAAAGTGGATATCGTTCAGATGCAAGAGTATGAGCAAAAAAATATTTTGGAACTTGAAAAAGAGTCTCTTGGATTCTATGTCTCGGGCCATCCATTGGATCGATTCAGAGAGGAGCTCTCCAGGATAGATTATACGCTATCTTCCGATATAGATCAGATTGCCGACGGATCTGAGGCTCTGCTTATAGGAAAGATAGAAGAGGTTGTGACCAAGATTAGCAAGAAAGGGAACAGATTTGGTATAGCCAATGTTATGGATCTTCATGGAAATATAGAAATAACACTTTTCGAAAACCAACTTGAACAGCTTGAAAAAATAGATATAGATAAGCCAGTCGGATTTAAAGTTTCCATATCTCGCAATGGAGATTTTATAAGAATGCGGGTTCACAAAATTCTTGAATTGGATGCATGCCTTAAAGAGAAAGTAGATATACGCCTGGTCGAGAAACCTGAAACTCCAATGGTCGTCAGGTTGGATCTAAATTATGAAAAATTGCAGATTCTGGAAAGTATCTACAGGCTTGTAAATTCCCATCCGGGTAAAAAACCACTGAAACTGCTTTTATGCTCCAAGCTGCAGGAGGTGGAAATTGAATCTTCTATCTATGTAAACGAACGGATCAAAGATGCTCTTGAGGAGATGGAGGGGGTTGAGGTGTTGGCCACGGTATAAAAAAGTCGTACGGATATGTTTGTGCGTGCCTTCTTTCATATCCGCTTTTTGGGCAAAAGCAGTGTAAAGCGTTTTGGGCTTCTTTGCACAATGATTTTTCCTTTGTGCGCCTCTATTATCTGATGTGAAAGTGCCATTCCAAGACCGTTGCCTTTCGTTTTTGTGGTATAGAAAGCTTCAAACATACGTTCACTCTTTTCAAGAGGTATGCCGTTGTCTTCGAAATGGAACTTGAAGGACTCTTTTTCTTCTTCGCAGTATATCCATATCTCTCCACTATCGTTTTCGCTCTCTTCCACTGCATCAATCGCGTTGAAAATCAGGTTCTGCATTGCAAGAGAGAGAAGATTCGCGTCCGCGTATACTGTAGTGTTGGGAAAATTGTAATGAAAGACGATTTGTTTGGTGTAGGTATACGAATCCACCGCGGTTTGACACTCTTTTTCAAAGAAACGCAGGGGTGTAGGCGAGATTTCAGGATTTATACCTTTTGAGTACATCAGCGTAGTTTTGATGATTCTTTCCACTCTGAACAACGATCTTTTTATTTCGTCTACGATAGGCCTGTTTTTGGAAACCACCCGTTTGGACAAGGAGGAGACCAGAAGCGCTATCGATCCAATGGGATTACGTATTTCATGTGCGAGATGAGCTGCCATCTGACCCATTGAAGCCAATCTCTCTTTCCGTTTTTGCTCTGTTATGTCGGTAGCACTGACTATTCTCTTTTTATCCCGATTTGAGATTTTTACCAGAAACGAGTGATGTTTGAAAGCGACTTCGGTCTCTTTTTCGTCAAGATCGATGAGATCTATCAATCCTTCGAGTCTCTCTGCTTCACTGTTTTGTAAAAAGACTGATCCGTCTTCATTTAGAACCCATAAAGCATTTGGCAAAACTTCGATAATCTGTTTGATAAGATTTTGCAGCTGGTTGTAGGAGTTTGTAAGCGCTATATACTCCTTTTCAACACTGTATGTCTGTTCTATCAG
>WFUN01000152.1 GCA_015484905.1 Hydrogenimonas sp.
AATCAATCCACCGCGCGGTCCTCTTAGCGTTTTATGGGTGGTAGTCGTGACAACGTCACAATGCGGGAACGGATTCGGGTGTTCGCCTGCAACGACAAGCCCGGCTATATGCGCGATATCTGCCAACAACAGTGCACCGACGCTGTCAGCGATCTTTCGGAATTTTTCAAAATCTATCTCTCTGGCATAGGCGCTTGCTCCGCAGATTATGAGCTTTGGTTTTACAATATTAGCGATGTCGGCGACACGATCGTAGTTTATGCGCCCATCCAATTCCACGCCATAGGTGAAACTTTGGTAGTTTTTGCCTGAAAAGCTTGCCTTTGCTCCATGAGTCAAATGTCCACCGTGACTGAGGTCCATTCCAAGGATTTTGTCGCCGGCTTTCAAAAGCGCTGCATAGACACCGCCGTTGGCCTGGCTGCCGGAATGTGGCTGGACGTTGACATGTTCACATCCGAAAAGAAGTTTGGCACGGTCTATTGCAAGCTGCTCTATTGCATCTGCATATTCGCATCCTCCGTAATATCGCTTTTGGGGATACCCTTCGGCATATTTGTTTGTAAATACGCTTCCCTGGGCCTCCATTACCTCCGGAAAGGTAAAGTTTTCACTTGCGATCATTTCGAGATGATCGGTCTGTCTCTCAAGCTCTTTTTCGATAATATCGTAAACGATAGGATCGTTTTGCTTTAAAAGTGTCATTGTCTTTCCTCTTTTTTGGTTTCTTCATTTTCTTTTGTCTCGTTTTTCGGTTTCAAAGGGCGCATGGCAGGAAACAAAATGACATCGCGAATACTGTGCTGATTCGTCAGAAGCATTACCAGACGGTCTATACCTATTCCCTCTCCAGCTGTAGGCGGCATACCATAACCCAGCGCTTCGACATACTCTTCATCCATATGCATCGCTTCGTCGTCATGCTCTTTCAGTTTCGCTTGGGCCATGAAACGTTCATACTGGTCGATAGGATCGTTCAGTTCGCTGAAACCGTTGGCAATCTCTTTGCCTGCAATGAAGAGTTCGAAGCGCTCGGCTGTTTCAGGATCGTCGTCGCTTCTGCGGGCCAGAGGACTTATATCGATAGGAAAGTGGGTCACGAATGTCGGGTTGATGAGGCTTTTTTCAACGAAAGCATCGAAAAGCTCTCCCCACAGCTCTCCTTTTGTGAGGTCCTCTTTCGTTTCGATTCCTTTCTCTTTCAGGTATTTTTGCATTTTTTCAGGATCTTCCAGAATGGATTCTTGAACCCCTCCGATTTCTACAAGAGCGTCTTTGTAGGCGATACGTTTGAAAGGTGTGGAAAAGTCTATTTCGTAATCTTCGTATGGAAGCTTCAGAGGAAGCCCGAGTTTTTTGAATAGGTATTCGAAGAGTTTCTCTGTCAGCTCCATGAGATCTTCGTAACGGTGGTAGGCCCAATAAAACTCCACCATTGTGAATTCGGGATTGTGCGTATGGTCCATACCCTCGTTTCGGAAGTTTCTGTTTATTTCAAAAACCGCTTCGAAGCCTCCTACGATCAGGCGTTTCAAGTAAAGTTCCGGAGCGATACGCAAGTAGCGATCGACACCCAAAGCGTTATGGTGAGTGACGAAAGGCCTGGCGTTTGCACCCCCTGGGATCGGATGCATCATCGGTGTTTCCACTTCCAAAAAACCGTGTTCTTCAAAAAATCTGCGAAGGAGACTTACGATTTTGGAGCGCATCAAAAAAGTCTGTCTAACCTCCGGATTCATGATCATATCCAGATAGCGCCGACGATATCGCAGCTCTTTATCCTGCAGCCCGTGGAATTTTTCCGGTAGAGGAGTGATCGCTTTTGTAACGAGCTCCAGCCTCTTTACATGCATGGTCAACTCCCCTGTACGTGTTACGAAAGGGTAGCCGGTTGCCGCGATGATATCACCCACTTCAACCATCTTCTTGACAGTTTTGAACCATTCGTCACCAAGGTCGTCTCTGCTGAAGTAGATCTGCAAAATGCCGCTTTCATCTTCGACTTTGGCGAAAGCGGCTTTGCCCATAAGACGCAGAAATTTGACACGCCCTGCTATGGTACAGCTTTCATCTATAGCCTCTTTCTCTTCGCTCTCTTTTAGATATGAGTATTTCTCCAGAAACTCCTTGTTGGTACACTCTTTTACCGCTCTGTTTTGATATGGGTTTATTCCCATTTCTCTAAGTAAATTCGTTTTTTCTATACGTTGTTTCTGATACTGATTGTCAAATATCAACCTTGATTTTCCTTTTTTGTGATTATTTTACTTTTTCTGGCATTGTGGGCAGATACCGAAAATCTTCATGGAGTGGTCTTCCATGATAAAACCGAACTCTTTGGCGATCTTCTCCTGCCTCTTTTCTATCGCCTCATCATAAAATTCCAGAATTTTACCACAATTTGTGCAGATAATGTGGTCATGGTGGGCTTTTACGCCAAGTTCATATTTTTTACCCTGTGTACCAAAAGAGATGGAGGTGACGATTCCGGCATTTTCAAGAAGTGAAAGGGTTCTGTATATGGTGGCGATACCGGTCTTTAGTTCCGGATGTTCGCTCTTTATAAATCGATAAAGCTCTTCTGGGGTGAAATGGCCCGTATGGTTGTACATTGCGTGCAGAATGTTTTCTCTCTGTTTTGTAAATTTCAGATTGTTGGAGCGCAGGAGTTGCTGAAACTGTGCAAGAAGTGTCTCGTATGAAATTAAAGGAGATGTGGATATTTTATTGCTTTTTTTCATCCGTTACCTTTGTTTCTACTGTTTTGATCTCTTTTTTTATTATTTTCACTCCATTGTTTACACTCTCTTTTGCACCCTTTTTGATTGTTTCGGCCTTTTGTGCGAGATCTTCAGTATCGATATGAATGATTGCCCCGCCGGTTTTGGTCAAAAGAGGATATAGTATACTGGTATCTGTAAAGCTTCTGCTGTTTTTTCTGATAATCTCTATATTCGAAAGAGCATAGACGATCACCGCAATGATTATAAAGACTTTCGCGGATGCGAAAAGAAACCCGAGTATTCTGTCAATGGCTCCGAGTCCTGAAAGTGAAACGAGTTTCGCAATAAGCGTCCCGGCAATTATACATCCTGTCCAGATAAGCGCAAGCAGTACGAGAAAACCGATCATGTTGAGTGCGGACTGTGATTCTATGTGCAAAAAAGAGTTTCCGATCCACTTGCCGAAATCAGATGCAAACAGTGATGCTATCCATACTCCAAGGACAATTCCCACAAGGCCGGAGAGCTCTTTTACCAGACCATTGAATATACCTTTGATACCGATAAGTACGATTAGGGAACCGGCAACAATATCAAACCAGTTTATCTCCATCAGCGCACCACCAGTCTGTTTTTGCCTTCGTTTTTGGCCTGATATACCGCAGCGTCGGCACGCTCTATAAGACTTTCCAACGTATCACCTTTTTGATGGGAAGTAAGTCCCATGCTCAGAGTGATACGAATAATTTTACCTTTATAGATCAGCTTGTTTTCTCTTACTGTTTTCATAATACGCTCGGCTACTTTTTGCGCTGCATCTCTGTCGGCACGATTGAAAATAATGAAAAATTCCTCTCCTCCGTATCTGTATGCTCGGTCATATTCTCTAATAGAGTATTTAAACAGTTTGGCAAGCAGTATAAGCACTTTGTCTCCGGCGAGGTGCCCAAAAGTATCGTTTACCTTTTTGAAATCGTCCGCATCGATCATCAATGCGGCGATATTTAGATTTCTTTCATTCGAGTGTTTTAAGAGCTCTTTTGCGTCTACCTCCAGCGCCTTGCGATTGTAAAGTTTGGTCAAAGGGTCTATATTGGACTGTTTTTGGAGCTCTTCTATTTCGTTTTCAAGAGTTCTGATCAGCTCATTGGCGCGATGCAGCTCTTCCATGAGATCGCTCTGGAATGCTTCGATGCGGTTTTTAAATTCGGGTATGTTTATCTCTTTGTTGTTTTCTACTATATTTTCAATCTCGATCGTGTGAGTCTTGGTTATATTTTTCAAATTTGCATTTGACTCTTTGAAAGAGTCGAGACTCTCTTTGGCTATATCGATACATTTTTTGGATTTGCGGATATGCTCTTTTTCGAGAAATTCGTCAAGATAGACAGAGTAACCGGACTCTCTCAACTGGCCGAAAAAGGTTTCAACGACGTTTTTAATCACCTCCGCCGCATTGTTTGAGTCGATCTTTTTTTTAAGAACCCTCTTTTCGATCTCTTCACAGCTCTTTTTTATCACGTCGGTGATTTTTTCAAAGGATTGCATAAATTTCTCCGCTATGAGTTATTTGTCGTCTATTCTTTGAGATTTTTTAAAATAATCCATTATAAAATACCAAAGCTGAAACAAAGTTATGCACAGAGTGCAATAGAGGCCAACAATACAAAATGTGGACAATATTCACAATTTTCAGCTTTTTGACACCGGCCATGACCGGAGGGATGGGAAGCGGAGGCTCTTACTCTTTCAGATCTTTGAAAAACTCAGAGATCATAAAGGCCATTTCCAGTGCCTGGTTTGCATTTAGGCGCGGATCACACTGGGTATGGTAGCGATTTCCGAGTGAATCGACTGTTATATTGCAGCTTTGGCTCCCTGTACACTCGGTAACGTCTTCTCCGGTCATTTCGAGATGGATTCCCCCCGCGACTGTACCCTCGCATCTGTGAATCTGAAAGAACTGCTTCACTTCGG
>WFUN01000153.1 GCA_015484905.1 Hydrogenimonas sp.
ATCGTCATAAAGGTCCGGGGTTTTGCAAACTGGAGCAATAATAGGCCTGTACAGATGACTGGCGACATCGACATCTTTCAATCCGAGCTCTCTTAAAAACCGGCTTGGGCGAACCTCTTCGCTCTTCACATAGCTTATTGCCGCCCGTCTGCTTCGTGATAGAAGAAGATAGTAGTAGTTTTTTTGAAGATTCTCTTTGTCACTTCTAGTAGGCATCTTTGCATGACGTCTTATGAACGAGTTCAAAAAAAGATCTTTCTCTCCTACCTTGGGAACTCTCTCTTCGTTAAAATCAACGATTACAACGCCGTCGAAACTTTTACCTCTGCTCTCCAAAACTCCCATAACGGTAATCCTGCCGCCTCCTACATCGTCAATCCGAAGCTTTTGGAGTATCTGCAGCCAGCTATGCAGAAGATTCAGAGGGCTCTCATTTTCGACAAGTGAGCCGAATTTAGTGAAAAAATACCTGCTCTCGTCTATCGCTTTATGCTCATGGGAAGCGAGAGGAAGAGACTCCAGAAACGTCATAAAAGAGGCAAAATCGGTGACTGTTTCGAACTTTTCCAGCAAGCCGTTACGTTTCGCTTTCTCTTTCGCTATCTCGTTCCTGTCGCTCAGAGCATCGTACAAATCGGCAAGCATCCGATAGTATACACTCTGAACAAAAGGTGTTCCCATAGCGTAGTTGAAATTTTTTTCTCTGTCAAAAAGCTTCAAATAATCAGAAAACGACTCATCCGGCAATATCACGGCTATACGATCCGGGTCCGCACCCTCTTCGACAAACTCCTCTACTGTTTTAAGCACAAAAGCGACCTGATCTATCCTTTCATCGAAAGCCGCCACTTTGACTCTTTTTGGATCGAAGGGTGCTATAGGACTTTTTTCCGTCACTCTCTTCCCTCTCCACTCCAAAACCGTATGCACTCCTGTCTCGATCCGCTCTTTCGGCCCGATAATTTCAATCAATTTTTTATTGAAAGGAGTTGTAACGAAATGGACGAAAAGAGGGGTTTCTATCCGATCCAGCACCCCCTTTTCAAAGCGACTGAGATAACCGTCGACATGGATGTCTATACGTGAAAACTGTTTCAGAAACTTTTCATTTATTCTATATTTTTCAATCGTTATGAAATCGATCAATCCGTCCTTTTCAAGTTCTTCGGCATAGTTGTCGTATATCTTTTCCAGTATGTCAAGGTGGTCATTGAAGTCTGAATAGGTATCCATTTCACGAAGTGTCTCTATCTGAACCTGCTCCGCAAATATCTCTTCAAAGAACCTGAAAACAAACAGGCTGTTTTTCAAAAAACTTTGGAATCCCTTTTCAAACCCCAAAGAGCTTATATCAAGTTTCCCGATCGCCCGATACAGATAGTGAACTCTAATATTTTCATCGACGAACGATCTGTTCTCCACCACTACGATACGTCGTATGAACTCTTCGACCGTATAGAGTTTCGGCAGCACTCTGTCATACTCTGTGGCTATATACTCACGAATGAGACGGGAAGTGGAAAATACCATACAGTTCATTTTTTTACCTGTTCGAAAATACCGAGTTTGCGGTTTTTCTTTATCATATAGTATGGAAGTACCAAGCCATGCATGGCTATGTATACTCCAGGCTCAAGAAAACGGATGGAGACTACAGCTGAAGTCAGATTGGCCGTAGCCTCTACCGGATCTATGGAAAAAGGGACCATCGATCCGGTTAAAACGACTCTCTTCTCAAAAGCTCCATTCTTCAATTTCGAAAATATCGTTTCTGCACTTATGTGCATGGTATCTGTGCCGTGAACCACCACTATATCGTCTGTAACAGCATCGCAAACGGCTCTGCAAAGAAGGTTTCGGTCCGAATCATCCATTTCCAGACTGTCTTTATATATCAACCCCACAATTTCCGTCTCATATCCCAAACCCATTGGCTTCAGTGCTGCTTTTACAGCCTCGTCGTCAGTAGGTACCACAAGCTTTCCGGCGATTGGATCATATTTTTTATTGAATGTGCCACCCGTATTTATTACTCTAATCAATCTCTGCCACCTGAACATATCTGTTATTGTATATAGGCAGATTATACCCTATACCATCCTCAAAAATATGCAAAGACTCTCCATTTTTTACAACAGACTTCGAAGATCGGCTATGGAATCGATAAGATAGTCCGGCTCTATACCGCGCTTCAGATCTTCCGGACGAAACTTGCCGGTTTTGACCTGACAAGCCTTCATTCCGGCTCTCTGAGCACCCAAAACATCACTCTCGATATCATCGCCCACCATCAATACTTCACCTGGCTCAAGCCCCATGGAAGCGCATGCAAGGCGAAAAAAATCCGGGCTCGGTTTTCCGAGAATGGACGCCTCTTTTCTCGTGGCAAACTCCAATAGCGCCACAAACCCGCCGGCATCGAGACTAAGAGCCCCGTCTTTGTCCCTGAAGTAGCGGTTTTTGGCGACAGCGAGCAGTTTGGCTCCATTCATCAGGTGGCGGAATGCAGTATTGAGTTTATCATACGTAAAGTCCGTATAGGCATCGGCAACCACTACATAATCTGGCGCTTCGTCCATATAATCGATAAATTCGTCTGCAACCGTTTTATACAGCAAAAAAAACCCTTTTGCTCCTTTTTCGTCAAGAAAACCGGCTGTAGCGTCAAGAGCGGTAAAAATCGACTCGCTTTTTATATCGAAACCCATTTTTAAAAGTTTGAGATATACCATTTCATGAGTCTTTCTGGTAGTGTTGGTAATATAGCGTATCGGATATCGGGCACCGATTTCTCCTATTGTGTCGATAGCGCCGGGAATGGCTTCGTCGCCTTCGTATAAAACTCCATCGATATCCAGCAAAAGACCTTTGATCTCTCTCATTACACTCTCCGAAGCACACATAATAATTTATTATAGCATAACAGCTAAGCAACAAATGTCGATATATTTTATCAGAGATAAGGATGGTACAATAATGTCATGAATGAGATAATACGTAAAAATCCACGTCTGAAAATCATGCTAAGGCACGTAGAGCCTCTGATCAGAAACTATATCGATATGGCCCAATACGATTTTGGAAGATATGGTCTGCATTCGAGTGCCGTATTGGTCCAGGCCCCCTTGCGTATGCTGCTGACACTGGAACGAAATACCCGAAGGACGGATATGGTTATGGCATTGGATCAGGATCTGTTTTTCGTCATATACCACAACACTCCGATTTCAAAAGGCGAAATAGCATTCAAAAAAATTCTCAGACTTTTCGCCAAGGAGATCGACGAGGGAAAAGTCGCCGCAGCCATTATGGAGCTGGGAGAAGAGAAAATGGCCCCGGAAGATATAATCGCACGTCTCATCATCGCTTTGCATGAAGCGAAAAAAGATGAAAATCCGACACTTTTTCACGCTTCCAAAATCAGACTCCAATCTCCTGGTCGACATCGTTGAGCAGCACCCCTATAATGTCGCTCATTGTCAAAATTCCATATATTTCATTGTCGTCTATAACCAAAAGACGCTTTATACTGTTCTTCACCATCATTCTGGCAGCATATTTCATATCGAGTTTTCTTGAAACCGATATCGATGGAGATGAGGCTATGTCGTATACATTGAGCAGATCTATATCACCATCTTCAGCGACTATTGATTGAAGAATATTTTTAAACGTTACCAGGCCATATGCACCGTTTTTTCCGCTTTTTTCGACTATCACGGCCTTCACTCCATGTTTTTTCATCAACACCAATGCCTCTCGAACCGGCGCCATCTGAGATACTATCACGAGCTTCTCCCTGGGTGTCATCACCTCTTCTACCAGCATACACTCCTCCTTTTACAAAATCTGTTTTATCTCATTTTCGAATTTGTGCAGCTCTTCTATATTCAACCCGGCCACATGGCCAAGAGGCAGGGTGAATGCCAAAGCGCTGTTCTCCTCGTTTTGCATATCCATCCCCTCTTTGAGGCTTTTCATGACCCTCACCGAAATTTTACGTGGAAGCACAAATAGCAAAAGAGAGATATTTTCTTCGAGAGTGAGGCCGAAAAAAATCTTCTTCTCTTTTAGACCCAGATTTCTCCCTCTTAAAATCGTAACGGCTCCCGCACCCGACTCTTTGGCGATTTTTATCGCCTCCTCTTCCATCTCCTCACCGACAATAGCTACCAATGCAACAAATTTCATCCGTTTTCCTCCCTAATATACCGTTTTTTCGGCAACATAATGCGCATAGGTTCCATACCCCATCACCGTTATCATGGGAAACAACGATGCGAAGGCGATCAACCCGAAGCCATCGATCAACGGATCGCGCCCATCTATATTCTGTGCCAGTCCAAGCCCCAGCGCAGCTACAAGAGGAACTGTAACCGTAGATGTAGTCACTCCTCCGCTGTCATAGGCGATCGGTATGATATATCTGGGTGCGAAATAGGTCATTACAATTACAAGAATATATCCTCCGACGATATAGTAGTGAATCTGATCCCCGACTACGATTCTGTACGCTCCAAGAGCGATACCGATCGCTACACCTGTTGCTACCGAGATTCTCAAAATAGTCTGGTTTATACGTCCTTCGCTGATCTCCTGGGCTTTTATCGCTATCGCAAGAAGCGCCGGCTCCGCCATCGTAGTTGAAAAACCTATCAAAAATCCAAACAGATAGATCAATATACTGTTTTTCATCGCCGTAAGCTGGAAAGCGATCGTCTCTCCGATAGGGAAAAGTCCCATCTCAAGACCGAGTATAAATGCGTAAAGCCCCAATATCACCAAAATTATACCAACCGTGATTTTATACGGATACACAATGGGCTTTTTAATGACAAGATACTGAAAAAAGAGAACAACCAAAAGAATGGGAAGTATATCTTTCACTACCGCTACCAGATCCCAAAGAGTGTCTGAGGGATCGAAATTCGCTTTCTGCTCCACCGTTTCACGTACCGCCTCCTCTATAACGGTAAAAGCGAGGGGGGCGTTTTCAGCTGCAAATGCGTAGACTGCAATACCGTAAAGCTGGACGAAAATCATGGGAGTCAGTGAAGCGAATGCGATGAGGCCAAAACCGTCGATCGCCGGATTTCTGCCCTTGATGGAAGAGGCCAGACCTATTCCGAGAGCAGCGACAAGCGGAACCGTAACTGTCGATGTAGTCACTCCTCCACTGTCATATGCCAGTCCCACGATCTCTTTTGGAGCGAAAAAGGTTATTCCTACCACCAAAATATAGCCGATGATCATATAGTAGTGAATCGGATGGCCGGTAAGAATACGAAAAACGCCCAATGCTATTGCAAAACCAACAGAAAAAGCGACGGTCATTCGTAAAAAAAGCGCATCTATCTTTCCGGTGCTTATGGCAGCCGCCTTCTGGGCTATTGCAATAAGTGCCGGCTCGGCCACGGTTGTAGAAAACCCTATGGCAAACGAAAAAAGAAGCAACCAAAAAAGCGATCCCTTCTTGGCAAAGTCGATCGCCAGGCTCTCACCAATAGGAAAAATTCCAAGTTCCAGACCACGCATAAACAGTGCAAGCCCGACTGCGACAATAAGCAGACCAACTATGATGGAAATTATATTTTCCGGCATGCTTCGCACGATAACACTCTGAAAAAAAACAACGACGGCAACAATAGGGACAAGATCTTTGAAAGAGTTTCCAAGATCAGAAAAAAATATACGTAACGACGTCGACAACATTCATATCCTTCCAGTCATATACCGTTATGAAGAACTTTTATCGCAAAGAGTCTTATAATACTAAAAAAACTTCATTAAAAGCAAAACCAAAGACAACTTCACATATATATGCACAAGTGCCTGCAGTTCGGTCTATATGCCATAGGCATTATGTTAGATTCAATTTAAATCTTAATTTGAAAAAACAGATAAAGAATGAGAAATGACATACTTGAAAAATTGCTCGCAACTAATCTTTCAAGTGGCATAAAATGCCTGTAGTGGGCCATCGAGCCGCTATCAGGGTCATTGAACAAGAGACGACACAAGCAGGTTTCGCGAACCGAAACCCCAAAATGCTATAATTTGTACGAAACCTGCATAATTTCGCGACTCGAGTAACATAAGTTATTTGAAATAAATACAATCTTTAATTAATTTCTCAATTCTTGATGTAAATCAACCATATCTCCTATAAAAATTGTCATAATTTCACCATGCCTATATTCGGGGTATAAAAAAAGGAGTCGCCTATGGAACCTGTCATCA
>WFUN01000154.1 GCA_015484905.1 Hydrogenimonas sp.
ATCTCAAAGGCTACAAAGCCGGCACACTCAACAGACACGGTATGGGTATGATGATGAAAGGCCAGGTCAAGTCTCTCAGCGATGCGGATATCCAGGCTCTCGCAGAGTATATCCACGGTCTGAAGTAATCTCTACTTCCAGATTCTTTTTCAAAGCCGTACCTTCGGGTTCGGCTTTTTTGTACATTTTACTCTATAGCCTTTCTTATCGCCTTTCTCATTCTTTCTGAAAGCTTATCCATATTTTCGAGGCTCCATTTCAAGTATCCTTTATCGTGAATCGCGATCTCTTCAACACTCTGCCCTTTGTATTTTCCAAATGGAAAGAGCCAGACAGCCTCCTCTTCAGCGATTTCAAGCGCATTTTCCAGAGTATGACGCCAATCTCTATCAAGAGCGGCCTCTGTCTCTTTATCCATAAGCATCCACTCAATATAACCGGGATCCTTTTTTGCCACCTCCAAAACCTCTTCACCCCGATACTTGCCGAATCTGAAAGTTTTATATATTATGGGTTTTTCAGTAAGCTCGATCAGCTCTTCTGGCGTATGGTCATTCAGAAGCATATCGAGCAGCAGTTTGAGTACAATCACATCTCCAAGTGCATCGTGAGCTTTAATTTTCAATCCCAAGGACTTTGTCTCGTTCGCTTCGATTTTATAGAGTCCAAAAGCGTATCTGGCATACTGAAGAGCGTGTGATTCTAGGTCCGGATAGAGATGCCTAAGACATCTAAGCGTATCTATAAGCCGCATACGAGATACAAACCCCTCTTTTTCCAGCATCTGCATATCGAAAGATGCGTTTTGGATCACAAGAATATTTTCCGGCTTGTTAAGCTCTTCGAGCCGTCTGTAGCTTGGAGTCTGAACACATATCTCTCTCTTTTCAACCATCTCATTGGTGATGTGGTGAACAGCCATAGCACCATATGAGATGGGATGAGGCGGTTTGCACAAATCCTCGCAGACCTCTTCTATGCGGCTGCCTACGAGCTGTGCAGATGCCACGATAAATGCGAGCTGGCATATACGGTCTCTCTCTTCGGCTCCAGTCGTTTCCGTATCGAGAATTATAAATTTCATAACTCCCTTTTCAAATATTTATCTCTATTGGATCTTACCTGCATGCAAGTCGACTGTTAGATTTTCCGGTTTTTTCAAAAAATAGTAGATTAGATAGACAATAAGGCCGACGCCCCCTATAGAAAACCACAAAAGCGCCGCTCCTACGCTGAATTCACGGCGGTTCACCTCAAGCCTGCCCTCTTTGACATCATCTATTTTATAGTTGTTTTTTACAAAAAGGTCGATAATTCGTCTCACCTTTTCTTGCTCGGAAACTCTTTCATCGTTCACTACAGCGGCGATGTAGTCGTAAAACATCTGCAGGTTCTCTTCCCGCTGCCTCTTTTCATATACAAGCACAACGATGCCGGCAGCGGCTGCAATGAGAAGAAAAAGGAGTGTCAACGCTCTTGCTTCTCTATGATTTCATTGAAAACGATCGCACGGATCTTGCGGGCCTGATAATCTAGTTTATGAAAAAGCTCATAAACCTTTTGCGCATCGAGCATAACTTCATTTCTAAAATCAAAAAGCCCGGTACTCGCATCGTGAGGTATATGTTCGTCGAGAAATCTATAGAACTCGTCCCGTCTATCTTCATAGGCGCGAAGCTCTTGCATTATCGCTTCTTTTTCCATCTTTGTCTCCGTTGTTGCATTGATCGAATTTTTGTTCAGATAACTACTGCTTTGGAAGAGATTATACAACAGCAGGGCTTTGAAAAGATGGAAAAAGATACAATAATACTTCTATTGCATTTTTGCTACGATATCTCTAAGTCTATCTGCCTGAATGCGCATACTTTCGATCAAAGAGACAACTTTTTGCGCATCGAGCATCGGTCTTGCACTCAGATCGTACTCTCCGTTTTCGGAATTTTTTGGAAGAACCTCATCAAGATAACGGTAGAGATCGTCCTTTTTCTCTTCATACGCTTTTACGATTTCCTGACTCATCTGTAACTCCTTTGGTAGATTTAAAGATAAATAATTATACTATATATTTCATGTTGATACTTATATCGTCCATTCTTGGCATATATTTTTTCGTAGCACTCGGCGCCTTCGCCAAATGGCGTTTCAAAGAAGATCTGCATGAACGTACGCTTATACTGATCTCCGTATACACTCTCCAGCCTTTTCTTACCTTCTGGGGACTCACCGTCAGACCGTTCGATCCTGAAATTTTCGAAGCGCCATTATGGTATACGTTTATTATCATTCTCCTATTTTCGATTATGTTGACTCTATCCAAAAAGCTGTTTGCGGACAAAAAGAAGAGAGCTGTATTTCTAATCTCTTCTCTTGTAGGCAACACCGCAAACCTTGGCATTCCTCTTGGCATAGCCGTATTCGGAGAAATAAGCGTTCCATATACGACCATGATCAATCTGGCAAATGTCCTTTTTGTAAATACGATAGGTATATATGTGTACTCCTCTGGAAGCTTCAGTCCTCGTGAATCGGTTATCAACGTGATTAAAATGCCGATTTTGTGGAGCGCTCTCGCCGCTTTGTCGGTAAACCTTTTTGCCATTCCTATCCCGGATGTCGTAGAGTCCAATCTAAAACTCGGAGCATACGCTTCCATAGTGATGCAGCTTCTTCTGTTTGGTATGTATCTTGCAGGTGTACGCATAGAGCATATCGATCTAAAGCTTCTCAAAGCCGTAGGTATCGTCAAGTTTTTCATCCTTCCGGCCGTTGCGTGGCTGTTTCTTCAAACTACACAGCTGAGTTTGTTTGTAAAATCTGTACTCATCATGGAGCTGATGACCCCTCTTGCAATAGCCAATGTAAACTTCGCCGCACTCTTTCACTGCCGCCCGAAGGATGTAGCGGCACTCGTCTTCGCAAGTTCGCTCTTTTTCCTTATATATTTTGCACTGCTATGGCCGATTGTCCACCGATTATAAGCTCAAAAACGGACAGAAATCATTAATTTGAATTTGTCTTGAAGAAATTAATTTAATAAATTTATTAAAAAATTATTTTTTGATTAATTTTTCCAATCTTTAGTCGATTTATCTATTGCTACAGTTTATCAACAAGGAGTTTTTTATGTTCCACCGGTCCATTAAATTCATAATGCCCATTACCATCGGTATAATATTTGCGGTTTCGATAGCTCTTTTGGGTTATCTGGCCATATCCAACTCAAAAGAGAGCTTGAAAGAGCGCTCCTACGACGCTCTTTTAGCGGCAAACTTTTCCAAAAAAGAGCACATCAGCGACTATATAAACTCACTCAAGTCGCTGCTTGTATCGCTTGCTGCGAACAGCTCCACACAGGAGGCGGCAAAAGGTTTTGAAAACGCCTTTTACAAGCTTCACGAAGAGGTGCCGCTGGATATCGGCGACATAGAGTCGAAGCTTGTTTCTCACTATGAGAAAAAATATCTCAACAAAGTAAACTACGATCTTCCGGATGTAGCTTCAAAACGTCCATCAGACCGATATCTCCCTTCTACACCCGATGGAAAGATAGCCCAATATCTTTTCATTATAGACAATCCAAAGCCGATCGGAGAAAAAAACGGGCTCACCTACAACTCCAGATACCCCTCATCTTATATGCGTATGCACAAAAAATATCATCCCGGATTCAATAAAACACTCGAAGAGTACGACCTATACGATATCTTTATTGTCGATTCGAAAGGAACGGTAGTATATACAGACTTCAAAGAAAAAGATTTTGCCACAAACCTCTTTAGCGGGCCATACAGCGACAGCGGGCTTGCCCGAGCCTTCAAAAAAGCTCTTCGACTCGAAAGTGGTGAAATAGCTTTTGACGACTTCGCCTTTTATGAACCGAGCTACAATCTTCCAGCCGCATTCATCGCGACCCCTATCGTAACCGATGGGAAAACCTCCGCGGTTCTGGTTTTTCAGATGCCGATAGACAAAATAAACCAGATCATGAGCTTCAACGGCAAATACGAAGATGCCGGCCTGGGAGAAAGCGGTGAAGTCTATCTTGTGGGAGATGATTTCAAAATGCGTAACGACAGCCGCTTCGTAAAAGAGATCGACGATCCGATTGTCAAAAAGACAGGCACTACAATCGGCACATTCAGTGTAAAGAGCGATTCAGTCAAAAAGGCTCTTGCAGGTACAAGCGGTGTATGGACCATAAAAGATTACAGAGGCGTCGATGTATTTAGCGCCTACGCTCCTATGAACGTATTTGGCAAAAAATGGGCGATCATATCGGAGATCGACAAATCGGAAGCGCAGGCTCCGGCAATAAAGCTGCAAAATACCATTATGATAATAGCTTTTGTCATTCTTGTTGTTGTGATTCTTCTCATAATAGTGTTCGTCAGGAAGATATTTCTGCTTCCAATCATGAATATGGAACACACTCTTTCTAAAATATCTGAAACGAAAGACCTAAGAATTCAGGCAAAAGAGAGCGGGTTTAAAGAGATGCGTTCGATGGCAAGAAATTTTAACCGGTTGTTAAGCAGCCTGAAAGAGGCCATATCCGAATCGAAACTATCATCGACAGAAAATGCATCGGTTGCAAATGAGCTTTCCGCCACTTCACTCGAAGTCGGCAAACGGCTTGAAAACGGTACGGAAATCGTCAACTCGGTCGATATGGAAGCACAGGAGACATTGAAAGAGATCGATCAGTCGGTAGAGGAGATAAAAGAGACCAAAACCGAAATAGAAAAAGCCAATGAGATGTTGGTAAACGCCGGTAATGAAATAGACCATCTCGCACGCCAGATAGAACACTCTGCCGCTATGGAAAACGATCTGTCGAACAAGATAGTGGAGCTGAGCAAGGAGGCCGAACAGGTAAAAGAGGTTTTGAACATAATCAGCGATATTGCCGACCAGACAAACCTGCTGGCTTTAAATGCGGCGATAGAGGCGGCCCGTGCGGGTGAACACGGCAGAGGGTTTGCGGTAGTTGCCGACGAGGTAAGAAAACTGGCGGAAAATACCCAAAGAACTCTTACGGAAATCAACGCGACCATAAACGTTATAGTCCAATCAATCCACGAAGCCAGCGAACAGATGTCACGCAACGCCGAAAATATTCAGAATCTCACTGCCATAGGCTCGGAGGTAAATGAAAAAATCAGACAGAGTGCCACAGTGATGCAGGCCGCATCCAGCGCAAACGAAGAGAGCATTGAAGATTTCATAAAAGCGTCACAAAACGTAAGGGAGATAGCTTCGAAAATCGGTGAAATAAACAAGCTTTCCTCTTCGAATGCCAGAAGCGTAGAAGAGATTGCAGCCGCTGCCGATCATCTAAACAAAATGACAGAAGAACTAAACAGCAGGCTCGAGACGTTTGGCACCTGAGAATATCATACTCATCGGCGCATCTACGGGTGGGCCGGGTCTGATAGAGACGATAGTCTCCTCTTTGCCGCAAAAGATGAATGCCGCCCTAATCATAGCTCAGCATATGGATAAAATATCTCTCATATCTTTCACGAAAAGGCTTGGCAGGCTAAGAGGTCATCGTGCGAAACTGACAGACAGAAACACTCCGCTTGAAAATGGAGTTTTACACGTCTTGAGCGATACTTCGATATTGAAACGGCAAAAAGAGGAG
The DNA here is from genome assembly GCA_015484905.1 of Hydrogenimonas sp. GTDB lineage: Bacteria > Campylobacterota > Campylobacteria > Campylobacterales > Hydrogenimonadaceae > Hydrogenimonas. The sequence continues at coordinate 5,648 of WFUN01000154.1, forward strand.
ATATCTTTGAAGATCGTGGAAGATGAAAGTGGATACTATCATCCTACGATCGATACTCTTTTCCTCTCTGCCGCAAAGTTAAAAGGGGTTACGATAACCGCCTTTTTGCTAAGTGGTATAGGCTCGGACGGGGCAGCGGGCATGCTGAAACTAAAAGAGGCCGGGCAAGAAACGATCGCACAGGATGAATCCACATCCATAGTTTACGGCATGCCCAAAGCGGCGGCGGAACTTGGTGCCGCCACACGGATCGCTTCCATAGAAGAGATCGTATCTTATCTAAAAAGGAAAGTCTGATGTTTTCATGGCTAAAAAAGGATGATGCGGAAGAAAATACGGAAAAGAGCGATTACGTAACGATAGAGCCTGATTTTAGGGATTCGGATGCACGGGAGATTCTCGATTGTATCAAAGAGGAGTACGGGCTCGATTACCGCAGACAGGAGGCGGTAACGTTACGTAAAATCGAAAGATTCGCCCAAAAACACGGGTTCGACTCTTTCAAAGCTCTCGCCAATGCGATAAAAAACTCAAAAAGCCTCGAAACCTCGCTAATCAACTCCCTGACAGTGGGAGAAACATATTTTTACAGGGAGATCGACCAGATCAAAATTCTGGCACAAAAGATCTACACGAACGGTTACTCCAGAGTGCTATCGGCCCCATGCTCAAGCGGTGAAGAGGTCTACTCCATACTCCTGTATCTGCAGACGAACCACTCGATCCCTCCATCTTTACATATCACGGGTATCGATATAAACACGGAGGCTCTCTCCCGTGCGCAAAAAGGGTGTTATTCGCAGCGATCCGTCTCGCAACTGCCGGCTGATATCATAGATAACCATTTCATCCAAAAAGATCGGGAGTACTGCATAAAGACCGCTTTGAAACGGTATACCAGTTTCGTTTACAGAAATATTTTCGATCCGCAATTCCATCTTCTTGGAAAATTCGATGCAGTGCTTTCTCGCAATATGATGATCTATTTCACAGATGACGAAAAACGAAGAGCGGTATCACAGCTTCAAAGCGTTTTAAAACCAGGCGGCCTTCTTTTTCTCGGTCATGCAGATATATCTTTCGTACCGGAAGGGTTCGAAAAACTGCATTCGAAAAGTACAATTTACTACCGTCTCAAGGAGCGTAAATAGGTATTCTCTTCTGCAGTTGGTGCCCCCCTTTTTCTTATCGGCCACTCTATCGCTTCACAAAACCACCAGCAGAAAAACCACCCCTACGATTATGCGATAAATCCCGAAAGAGATGAAGGTATGACGTTTTACAAACGAGATAAACCAGCGTATTATCATAAGCGCAACTATAAATGCCGTAAAAAAGCCCACTCCGAGAGCCTGTATATCGTCAAGCCGGAAAGAGTGATAATTTTTTAATATATCGTATGCCGTAGCGGCGAGCATGGTCGGAACGGCGAGAAGAAAACTGAATTCTGTAGCCGTTTTTCTCCTCAGGCCTATCAGAAGCCCACCGATTATCGTGGCTCCTGAACGTGAAGTACCGGGGACCATGGCAAGCGACTGGAAAAGTCCTATCATAAAAGCCTGTTTGTAGCTTACCTCTTCTACGTGAACGACATGATGCTCTCTCTCTTTGTAAAAAAGCTCTATAACTATAAATACAATGCCGCCGATAATAAGCATATATGCAACGGTTTGGGGGGCAAAAAGCGACTTTATCGTCTTATAGAGGGTAAAACCGAGAACGGCCGTAGGGAAAAATCCTACAATAAGTTTTTTCCATAGCTGGATATTGGAAAAAATCTTGTCCCTGAAGGCGAACATGACTGCCAATATCGAACCGAGCTGTATAACGACTTCGAAAGTTTTGTGAATTTCTGTCTGTTCTATCCCCATCAACTTGGAGGCAAGAATGAGATGACCCGTCGAAGAGACAGGCAGAAATTCGGTTATACCTTCCACAATTCCGAGTATCAGCGCATCAAGCAGTTGCATGATAATCTCCGGACTCTTTTATATATCCCATATATATGCCCTCCTCTTTCAGTAACTGTTTATGTGTCCCCTCTTCCACTATGCGTCCGTTTTCCAAAACATAGATATAATCCGCCTTGCGGATCGTACTGAGCCTATGGGCTATCATGATCGTGGTACGTTGTGCGAAGAAAGGCTCCAGCGCCTCATAAAGACGCGCTTCTGTATGGACATCGAGTGCCGATGTCGATTCGTCCAAAATCGCTATCTTCGGATCGGCTACTATCATCCTCGCTATCGCGATACGTTGACGCTGACCTCCGGAGAGCCTTATGCCATCGCGTCCCACTATCGTATCTATACCATTTTCGAGGCGCCCGACAATCTCTTTCATCTGAGCCATTTCCAGTGCCCGCCATATCTCTCTTTCGGGTATGTTCTTTCCGAGCGTGATATTGAAGCGGATCGTGTCGTGAAAAAGTTTGGGACTCTGAAGCACGAGATTTACATGCTCTCTTACCACATCGAGTCCTATCTCTTTTACATCGGTTTCATTGAAAAACAAAGAGCCGCTTTCAATCGGATAAAAACCGACAATAAGCTGCGCCAGAGTCGTTTTTCCCGAACCGCTTGCTCCCACAAGAGCTACACGCTGTGAAGGTTCGGCTCTAAAAGAGACCTTTTGCAACACGTTCTTCTTTTCAGAATAGCCGAAACTCACATCTTCAAGCCTTACTCCGACTCTTTGGGCCGTAAAAGGGTTATAGAGGTGAGGGTACTGCGGCTCTTTTGGCATATTGAGAACCTCATTTATACGCTCAACCGCCGCTTTTGCATTATGCAGCGCATACTGGATTCCAAGTATATCCTGTACCGGAGTCACCATATACCAAAGGTATCCGAAAACCGCCAACATCATCCCTATGCTCAAATCAGAAAAAGCGACGGCAAGAATGCTCGCCGCTCTGAAAACTTCATATCCTACCAAAAAAGTAAGATATGAGATACGGCTGGCGGCATCGCTTTTCCAACCGAAAGCTATACTGCGCTCTTTTACCTCTTTTGCGCGTTTTACAAGTAGGGAAAAAAAACTATCCTCCTGATTCGATGCCCGTATCTGGCCAAAAAGATCGAGTGTTTCGGTAAGGGCCGATTGAAACGCTTCGATAGCGCTGTTCTCTTCCTTTTTAAGTTTTGAGACTCTGCGCGCCAGTTTCGTTGTAAAAGTTATAACCAGAGGATTTAAAAATATTATAAAAAGAGCAAGACCCCAGTGGATCCACAGCAGCACTCCCGCGATACCAAGAAGCGATAAAACGGAGATGATAAGTCTGCTCACCGTAGAAGCTATAAAAGTATCTATCGTCTCCACATCTGTAACGAGTTTTGCTGCAATGGCGCCTGAATGGGAAGTTTCGTATGCTTTCATCGATATGCGTTTTAGATGTTCCAATACTTCGATACGTATTTTGTATGTGACATCTTTGGAAATCTGCATAAAAATTCTTGTCTGCAGAATACTCAGACCCGAATATGCTACTCGCAGCACTATGGTGGCTATAAGGATTGTAATGACATATCCGAAAGTCTGCATGGGCATAATATGCGCATCTATCCATCCGGTAATGACATTACTCTTTTTTAGTAGCACTTCATCTACCAGTACAGGTATAAGCAGAGGCGTCGGTACGCTTACTATCGCGGCCATCAACGCAACGGTATTACCGACCGTCAGGGCCTTTTTATATCTGCTTACAGAATCGAAAATGGTTGAAAGGCTAAGAGACATGCATCAATATCTCTGTAAGGTCTTTGCGCTCTATGATTACATTGGCCTCTTTTTTCAAAATATCTTTTGCACAGAAAGCTATTTTCGTTTCGGCATGTTCGAACATACTGCGGTCGTTGGCACCGTCACCGACGACAACAGTATCTTTCGGTGCCGCTCCCAGCAGACGCTGAAGCCGCCGAAGCATATCTCCTTTTGAAAAATCGAACATCATATCTCCGCCCACAAGACCGGTAAGACGACCGTTTCTGGAATGCAATACGTTCGAAAAGTCGGCATCGAAACCGAGAACCTCTCTTGCGTGGGAGGTCGCATTACGAAAACCCCCGCTGAAAACCACGACTCTGTAACCATATTTTTTCAGTTTTTCTATAACCTCTTTCGCTCCCGGCATAAAAGGAAGATTGCGGCAAATGGTATCTACAGTCTCGACTTCAAGCCCTTCCAAAAGCTGAACCCGCGTAGTAAGGCTCTCGAAAAAATCGAGCTCACCACGCATGGCCCGTTCGGTTATAACCGCTACCTTCTCCTTTAATCCAAGAGGTTCCGCCAAAAAATCTATTGTCTCTCCATCCATCAACGTCGAATCGAAGTCGAAGACCGCAAGCTTCATAAAACATCTCCTTGTGCATACCAGATAGTCGCCGACTGTACGCCGGATAAAACAAGTGATATAATATCCAAACCAAAATAACAACCATATAACGGAATAAAATGTTCGAACAGCTCATAAACAAACTTACAGATCCCGATTCCACATATATAACACTCGAAACCACCCCAAAACACGATGCCAGCTTCGTGCCGGTCATCGACACCATAGAAAGACTCGGTATCGTCGAAAAAGTAGACGGTTTCAGTACCACCGACAACCCTCTTGCTAAACTGAAATTCAACTCCATCATTGCCGCGATGCAGCTGCAAACACGTTTCAAAAAACCTGTTTTGGCCACCATGAGCATGAGAGACCGCAACAAGATAGCTTTACAATCGGATCTGCTCGGCGCCAACAGCATAGATGTACGCGCCATTCTCGCTCTAACGGGAGATCCGGCAAAAATCAGCGATCAGCCGGCGTCAAAAGGAGTTTTTGAAGGCGACAGCACCATGCTTTTGGACATCATAAAGTGCTTCAACGCAGGCATAGACTATGCGGGTCGGGAGTTCGGTATAAAACCAAGACCTATATATCCTTTCGCAGTAAGCAATGCGTTTTCCAAAAATCCAAAGACCCTGCTTAAAAAGTTTACCAAAAAACTCGAGCACGGTGCATTGGGAATCATAACCCAGCCGGTATTCGATACAGAAAACGTTTTGAGACTGCTTGAGCTATTCGAAGAGGCCAAAAAGAGAAGTGGCAGGAGCGAAGGAGTGCTGATACTTGGCGTGTTTCCCATCACAAAACTGAAAACGGCCCAGTTTCTGGCATCTCATGTTCCGGGAATCGATGTGCCCAAAAACTGGATAGATACACTCTATGAAGCACACAAAAAAGGTGAAGCGGAGGAAGAGAAAAAGGGTATGGAGCTGAGCGAAAACATATTCAGATCGATTAAAGAGATCCATCCGAAAATCCATCTAATGACCGCCAACCGGTTCACTCTCGCAAAAGCCCTGCTCGAGTAAGAGGACCTCTTTGGCTCAGAAGTCTCTTTTCAAAAGAGCTTCTACATTCAGAATGGATATGAGCTTCTCTTTCTGTTTTCCTACGCCATATATCAGATTTTGCTCATCGTTGAGAGTTTCAGGAGCGGGCTCTATCGCACTCTCTTTTATCCTGGTGGCCTGTGTCAGGCGGTCTATCACGAACCCGGCAACCTCTTCGTTGTGCTTGATTACCATATAGCGGGTATCTTCATTCTCTTTCGAACGCGACAGACCGAATTTCATACGCAAATCTATAAGCGGAAGTACGCTTCCGCGCAAATTGAAAACTCCTAGTACATAGGGCGGCGTTTTCGGGACCCTAGTATACTCGATAGGCTTTATTATCTCCTCTATTCCAAGAATCGGAACGGCGAACTCTTCATCGCCCACCATGAAACCGACTAACTGTATAACATTTTCTATTTCGCCTTCCTGGGGGGCGTTTTGCTGCTGCTTCTGTTTTTTCAGAACCTGCTCGAGTTGATTGCTCATGATGTATGCTCCACATTCAGATTTATATTTCTGGCAACGACATTCATTAGATATTCGGGAGTATATGGTTTGGTGATATATTCTGTCATCCCCACCTCGACTCCACGCATTCTGTCACTGCGACTGGTGCGGCTTGTTACGGCAATAAGAGGTACCATTTTGAACTTATTGAACTTTCTGATCTCGGAAGCCAGTGTATATCCATCCATACGCGGCATCTCTATATCTACAAGTGCCGCATCGAATGACCTGCTGCTGTCTTTCATGAGATTTAGAGCCTCTATTCCGTTGGAAGCCTCCGTAACGCTTACACCAAGCGGCTCGAGAGCCTTTTTCATAATGGCTCTGTCGGTCTTACTGTCATCTATTATCAGGATATTGTAATCCGCGGGTGAGGTCTTTTCAGTCTTGCGCATACTGTCTTCAAGATTTTGCATGGAGCTCTTGACACTTTTCGCCATATCCATCAGTGCCCCTACATCAACGATCAGTGTAACTCTGCCATCACCCCTGATCGTGGCTCCGGCTATACCTTCTATTCCTTTCAGGTACTCCCCAAGCGATTTTATGACCACCTCTTCCTGTCCTACGAGCGAATCGACAATCAATCCGATCTTCGTTTCGGCGATGCCTATTATGACTACATATGCATGTTCTCCCATATTGAACACTCTTTCCACATCGAAAAGATCGGCGAGATGAACGAGAGAGAGCACTTCGTTACGCAACCTCAATACACTGCGACCCTCCACGCTCTGAATCTCGTCCGGAGTGATTCTTACGGTCTCAAGCACCGAAGCGAGAGGAATGGCATAATACTCCTCCTGTACGCTTACGAGCAGTGACTGTATGATAGCCAGCGTCAGTGGGATCTTTAATTTCAGTGTCGTCCCTTTGTCTATCTCGGAATCAATTTCGATTATACCGTTCAACTTCTCTATGTTGCTTCGCACGACATCCATTCCTACGCCTCTTCCAGAGACATTGGTAACCTGTGATGCCGTTGAAAAACCGGGTTTGAAGATGAGCATGAAGGCCTCTTTGTCGCTCATCTGATCGGCGTCTTTTTCGCTTATGATCCCCTTTTCGACCGCTTTCATTTTCAACATATCTGTATCGAGCCCTTTTCCATCGTCGATAATCTCGATAATTATATGGTTGCCTTCATTGTATGCTTTAAGCTGCACCGTGCCTTTTGGCGGTTTTCCTTTCGCGACCCTCTCTTGAGGAAGCTCAATACCGTGATCACATGAATTTCTGATTATATGGACCAGCGGATCTCCTATCTCTTCTACGATAGATTTGTCAAGCTCGGTCTCTTCTCCACTGATTATCAGATCTATCTCTTTATGCAGTTCACGTGATAGATCGCGGACCATACGGGGGAATTTGTTGAAAACTTTTCCTATCGGAAGCATCCTGGTCTTCATCACCGCTATCTGAAGATCGGTAGTAACCAAAGAGACGGAAGAGACCACCTGATTCAACTCTTCAAGGAACTGCTCTCCTTCATAACGCTCCTCTACATCGTCATATATTTTAAGCAGGCGGTTTTTACTAAGAACAAGTTCTCCGATCAGGTTCATAAGGTCGTCAAGCCGCTTGACATCCACCCTTATCGTCTGTTCTATACTCGATTTGCGCTCTTTCGGTGCAGGGCTCTGGGTCTGTTTTTCGGGTGCTTTTTTCGACTCGGTAGTTTTTTGCGCTTCCTGCGCACCGCTTTGTGCCGTTTTTTTTGCCTCTTCGGCCGCTTTTTTTGCCTCTCTGCGCCTGCGGTCCTCCTCCTGGCGCTGAGCCAGTAGACGCTCTATCTCCGCCTCTATCTCATCTTCGCTCATTTCGGACACATCTTTTTGAGCCTCTTCGCTTCTAACTTGCTGCTCTTCGACAACGCTCTTTTCAGCTGTTTGAGATGTGTTGGCACCCCCGTTTAGTACCGTTTCGAGCTTTTTTATGGTCGAAGTTACATCTATGCCGCCTTCATCGCTGCCCGTCTGTTTTATATGTTCGAGCAACTCTTTCATATTGTCGGTGGACTCGAGTACGATGTCCATCACTTCCGGAGTTATGGCAAGCTCTCCTTTTCGCGCTTTGTTCAACACATCTTCCATATTATGGGTGAGTCGGGTCAACACATCGAAATTGAGAAACGAGCTGGAGCCTTTGATCGTATGCGCTACCCTGAAAATACGATTGAGCAGATCCAGATCGTCCGGCGCATTCTCCAGCTCTATTAGATCATTATCCAACTGTTCAATCATCTCAAAAGCTTCTACCAGAAAGTCTTCCAAAATCTCTTGAAATTCATCCATGCTGTAATCCTTGTTTTATGAGTGCGTCTTTAAATGAGAACGCACGACTTTTGAAATCTCCGCATAAAAGACATTTGCGTCGAATTTGACCAGATACCCTTCACCGCCGGCCCCTTTTCCGCGCTCTTCACTGAAATGATCGCTGATGGAAGAGTTGAAAACGATAGGGATCTTTTCAAAACGAGGATCCTCTTTAACTTTGGCAGCGAAGTGAAAACCGTCCATTCTCGGCATCTCTACATCGGATACGATTATCTTCAATTCGTCACTCAACCTGTCTCCGTAATGTTCGTAGAGCTCTTCGAGCTTATCCAGCCCCTCCTGTCCATCTTTAGCTTCTATGATAGAAAAGCCCATTTTATGCAATGCATCTTTGACTATCTTTCTGGCTGTCAGGCTATCGTCGAGTATCATCGCGATTCCGCTGAATTTGTCGATAGAAAATTCACTATCCACTTCAGGCTGATAGAAGCCCAGCTCTTCTACGACGCTTTCAAGATCAAGAATCAGCAAAACCTCATCGTTTTCGATTCTGGTGACACCCGTAATTTTGCTTTTGTCAAGCACCCCGTGTCCAGAGGTGAAAGAGGCGGGTTCTATGTCACTCCAGTTTATACGTCTGATCCTCTTCGCTTCATGAACCACAAAACCTATAAGTATGTTGTTAAATTCTGCTATTATAACCCGTGAATTGACTTTACGATCCTGCGGAGCTGTTATTCCCATCCATCTCGCAAGATCCACAACCGGTATTACGACTCCTCTCAAGTCGAAAATTCCCTCGATAAATTCGGGAACTCCAGGCAATTCGGTAAGTTTTGGATATTTGATTATTTCTCTGACTTTGGAGACGTTTATTCCGTAAATACCTTCATATATCTCGCCGTTTTCTTCTTTGAAAATTCGAAAATCGACCAGCTCCAGTTCGTTGGTGCCAACTTGAAGTATGTCGCCTTTTGATCCCATGTTACACCTTTATGTAGCCATTCTCTCTTCAAACCGGATAGTTTCTCCATCGAAGCGAGTGACCGTATATGTTTTGGCACAGACAAATGCAGGAAGATTGAAATAGCTCACATCGCCATATTCAAAACGGATATTTTGATGAAAATGGCCTTCGATCCAAAAATCGAAACCGTATCTTTGCATCAAAACATCGAGACGCCTTCGCGCCATCTCTTCAAAGTTCTCTATCTTATAGCACGGCTTTTTATTTCGGTTGTATCTCTCCAGCCGGTTTATCACGGCACCGTTGGTAAGAGTATCGACTCCATTTAAAATATTGTCGACAAACGGATTCCGTATCAAAGCGGTATAGAGCTCGTAACACACTCCCTGCAACAGGTCACCATGATGCAGTGCGATACGTTTTTTTCCAAATCCCGCCATCAACGGCTGTCTGGACCTTGGTATCACTCTGATTCTACCTGCGAAAAACGCATTCAAACCGAAATCGTGGTTGCCTTCAAGATAGATAACCTCGCATTGTCTGGCAATCTGTTGTAAAAGATCGGCCATTTTTCTGTTTGGTTGAATCGAATTTTGTGCATTTGGGAAAAAGAGATCGAAAATATCACCCATAAACACTATCTGCGGAGGAAGATCTTCGGTTTTGATCCGGGAGAGAAAATCGTAGAGCGCCTCGTTGTAATGCGCATAGTGGGCGTCGGCAATCAGCCATGCCCCCTCTTTTAGAGCAATATCAGATTTTCGGGCAGAGTCAATCAAACCAAAACCATCCTTCTTGTTCCCCACTTCTCACCAACGACTAAAGACTGTCTCAAGGCACATAAGCGAACTTCGGTATCCCCATCTCCTCGTCAAAACCGCATACAATATTGGCATTGACCACCGCCTGGGAGCTTGCACCGCGCATAAGATTGTCTATGGATGAAGAGATGAAAAGAGAGTTTTTCTCTCTTTTCGCATAGATATCGCAAAAATTGGTCCCTGCCACAGACTTTATATCCACCGGTCTGTCACAAACCCTGACGAAAGGTTCATCTTTATAGGCCTCACTCAAGACCGCAAGCGGATCGATCTCGCTTTCGAGCTGAATAAATATGCTACAAAGCATTCCACGCGTTACAGGAATCAGATGTGGTACAAAACAGACTTCGGCCCTTGTTAAAAAAAGATCGTCGATCTTTTCCGCAATTTCCGGAGCATGACGGTGACTCATGGGATTGTAAGCAAAAATATTTTCATTAATGTTCACATAATGGGTGGCGGCCGAAAGTTTTTTGCCCGCTCCGCTCACACCGCTTTTCGCATCGATGAATATAGGCGTTTGCTCTTTCATATATTGAATAAAAGGCAAAAGCCCGAGCAAAGAGGCGGTAGGGTAGCACCCCGGGTTGGCTACAAGATGACTGCTTTTGATCTTTTCGCGATAGAACTCCGGAAGACCGTAAACCGCTTCGGGAAGATTCTTTTTGTCTATATGCTCGCAATAGTACTCTTCGTAAGTCTCCTCTTTTAAACGGTAATCGGCCGATAGGTCTATCACTTTTACGCCACGTTCGACAAGTTCGGATGCGAACCCCATTGCGGTTTTATGTGGCAGAGCCAAAAAAGCCAACTGCGCTCTTGCGGCCACGTCGGAAGCATCCGCTTTTTCGACCGGCAGAGAAAAAACTTTAGTCAAGGCCGGATGCAGTTTATCGAGGGTAGCGCCCCCTTCGCTTGTAGCTACATAGACAAGCTCAAACTCCGGATGCTGTGCAAGTATCTTTACAAGTTCAAGACCTGTGTAGCCGCTGGCGCCGATCACTGCAACAGAGACCACTATCAGGCTCCGAAACAGATCTCTTTATAACAGACCCGCTCTATCTCATACTCTTTTTCTCCCCCCGGAAGCTTCATTCGCACCTCGTCACCGGGCTCTTTGCCGATCAGCTGCCTCGAGAGTGGAGAGTGGTAGGATATCAGCCCCTTGTCAGGATCCGCTTCACTGGCACCTACGATGGTATAAGTTATCTCTTCGTCTGTATCGAGATCTATCAGTGTAACGGTAGATCCGAAACTTATACGTTTATGCTCCAGTTTTGATGGATCCACTACCTGCGCACGGCCGAGAATATCTTCGAGTTCGGATATTCTCGCCTCCATCATGCCCTGCTTCTCCTTTGCGGCGTGATACTCCGCATTCTCTTTCAGATCACCGAGCTCACGCGCCTTCTCTATCTCTTTGGCTATAGCCGGGCGCGCCTGGGATTTCAAATACTCCAGCTCTTCGCTCAGTTTTTTGTAACCATATTCGGTCATTGGCTCTTTTTGCATAAAATTCTCCCGATTTTTTTGCTTATTGTATCATTTTTGCGACGTTCGAAGCACTTCCATGTTTCAATATGGCCCTAAGCTCGACACTTTTTCTCTCAAACACGCTTCGATCAACACTCTCGTACAGCTCAAGGAGCCTTTTCGTGTTGACATCTTCTTGAAAAAGCTCCGGATGGACCGGTCCCCGCCCTTCAAAATTCATAATAATATTTGCAAGCCCCACATATGGGAGTTTAACAAAAAACCTTCCAACTCTGTACTCAAGAGGACGTGCCTTGTAGACAAGAACGAATGGTGTCCCCACAAGTGCGGTTTCAAGCGTTGCCGTTCCGCTGCAAACATAGGCGAAGTGGCTCTGTGCAACCGCTTCGCATGTATCTTTCATTACTTCGAATCCGGAAATATCGCCATACCACTCCTCTATTTGCTCTCTTTTCATGAACGACGGAATCACGAGTACTCTTCTGCGCCCCTCAAGAGCGGATGCCGTCTCTCTGAAAACCGGCATCAATCTTGTTATCTCGCTCTTCCTGCTTCCTGGCAGAAAAGCTACAGTCTCTTTTTTGGCATCGGGGTTACGCCTTGGAGCTATCTCGTCTATCAGCGGATTTCCTACATATTCGGCTTTTGTATAAAAGCGTGATTCGAAAGGAAAAATGGATGCAAGTCTGTCACAGTAACGCTCGACGACTCGCGCCCTCTTTTTTTTCCATGCCCAAACTTTTGGAAGTATGTAATAGATGATCTCTTTTTGGGGATACCTGGCTTTAATCGCCTTCGCCAGGGGTATATTGAATGCCGGAGCGTCTATAAGAAGAACCTTGTCACACTCTTTGGACAAAGAGACCATTTCGGCTACCGCCTCTTTTCCTTTGAGATATTTGGACACCACATCTACCATACCCATGACCGAAAACTCCTCCATTCCATACAGCGGGTCACCGAATTGACGGTCGAAAATGCCAAAAATCCGAATATCCTCAAGCTCTCTGAGAAGATATTTCAAATGAAGATTGGAAGATGGCTCAAGAGCGCTTACAAGCAACTTCATATTGCGACACTTCCTACTATTTCCAAAGTTTTCAAATCGAATTTTAAAATTCCTCCCTCTACCGATACAATGAGTTCGCACTCTTTTTTGGTAAGTCCAAGCGGGACTTTTGGAAGTTTTACAAGAAGATCGAGCCGGCGGTTTAGAGGATCGAACACTTTCAGGGCCTTCTCTTTCGCGTCGCCTATAAAAATGCGGTAGTTTCCACATCCTCCGATTCCGGAACAGATAGCCGTAGGCTCCATAGGCTCGTCACACTCTATTACCATCTCATCTTCTTGCAAAGAGCACAAGCGCCCCTTCGCGTCTACAAAATAGATACTATCGCCAAGCGTAGCGAGAGGGATATGTTTCACATGAGATCCTTGAGCGATATTTTTTTCAATACTCCATAAAATTCCGCCACACAGGCAACCTGCCGATGTAAAGTCGATCAGATTGCGGCAAGCAGGGATTTTCAAGACTGCTTTTTGATATTGTATTATAATACACCAAAACTTTCCGGACAGGACAGATGAAAAGAATACTTGTAACAAACGACGACGGATTCGAATCGGAAGGTCTTCATGCGCTCGTAGAGGCGCTCAGACCTCTGGGGCATGTTACCGTAGTCGCTCCTACGCTCGAAAAATCGGCATGCGGGCACAGCCTGACGCTTACACGCCCTCTACGTTTCGTAGAAATCGACGACGATTTTTTCAAGCTCGACGACGGTACGCCGACCGATTGTGTATATCTTAGCAAATACGCACTCTTTGACGAAAGGCGTCTGCCCGATCTTGTAGTCAGCGGCATAAACAAAGGAGCCAACATGGGTGAAGATATAACCTACAGCGGTACAGCCGCAGCTGCAATGGAGGCGGTCCTTCAGGGAATTCCCGGTATCGCCATCAGCCAGGTATGCAAAAGCCGATGCCAGAACATAGATGAGCTCGGCTTCGAACTTGCCAAAGAGGCGGCCTACAAAATATGCAAAAAGGTACTCGAAGAGGGATTTCCACTCTCCGAACGCCGTTTCTTGAATATAAATGTTCCTCCCGTAGAGCCCAATGAGTGCAAGGGATACAAAATAACCAGGGCCGGTTTCAGACTGTACGGAAACGACGCGCACATGCATCGCAATCCGAGAGGAGAGGAGTATTACTGGCTGGGGCTCCATCCGCTCGAATGGATACCTGATGAAAGCAAGCTTTGCGATTTCGAGGCCATAAAAGCCGGCTGTGTCTCGATAACACCCATACAGCTCGATCTTACGAGCCATGAGGATATATCCCGGTTGGAGGAGTGGTTATGAAGTATGAACGATGCCGAATGCTGATGAAAGAAAATTTCGAAAAGCTCAGAGAGGCCAAAGTGCTTCTTCTTGGAGTGGGCGGAGTCGGAAGCTTTTGTCTCGACTGCCTCTTTAGAAGCGGAGTTGAAGACGTTACCGTAGTAGATTACGACAGATACGACATAACGAATCAGAACAGACAGATCGGAAGCGAAAAGATCGGTGTTGTCAAAGTACACCGCATGGCAGAGCTCTATCCGACGGTCACGCCGATAGAAGCGAAAATCGATGCGAAATGGATAGAAGATTTCGATTTTGAACCTTACGATCTGATACTCGACGCCATAGACGACATACGGGCGAAAGTCGCACTGGCACACTCTACCTGGCCCAAGCTGATAAGCTCTACCGGAGGTGCAAGAAAACTCGACCCTACAAAAATAGAGATAGCCTCGATCTGGAAGACCCACGGTGATCCGTTTGCAAGAAAAATTCGCTACGAACTTAAAAAAAGCGGTTTCAAAGGAGATTTCCCGGCTCTGTTTAGCCCAGAACGGCCCAAATGTACTCAAAAAGGGAGTTTCG
>WFUN01000155.1 GCA_015484905.1 Hydrogenimonas sp.
TACTCTCTTTTAGCATATTTAGAGCCTCTTCGATCTCGAGAGGTTTGTAAAGGTCCAGCTCCATCGGAACTATTTCGTTAGAGTCGTCTGCGAGAGCGGCTGCTATCTCGGCTTCATGCGCTGCAGCGAGTTCATCCGGACGAATCGACTTGTGCTCTGTTACTTTGTCGTGGTGACGTCGTAAAACTTTCTGTGCCCGATCGATGGCGAGGTCTATGGCAGCGTAGACATCTTTGTCTTTTTGGCGGATAACTACAGTGTTTTTGTTGGCTAAATTTATGACAAATTCGACACTATACCCTTTTTTTCCATTTTTTTCATCTGCATCTATGACGACACGGGTTGAAATGATATCGAGATTGAATTTTTTCAATCCGTCGATAGCGCTTTCCATATGGTTTTTTATGGCATCGGTCAGCTCGAAATGGCGACCTACGATGCTAATGTTCATCGTATAACTCCTTTGGCTTGTATATGTTTTGCGACATTGTAACAAACTGCGCCTTAAGGCTTTTGTATGGTGCGACGGTGAAATCTGACCGTTTCACCGCTGTCGGGGTCGGTGTATGTAACTACCGTATCTATCAGTACTGTTCCATTCGATTCATCTGTATGGATACTGTTGTCAAGAAGATTGCATGTAGCGGGCATGGAGTTTCCAAGATAGTATAGAGTCATATTTATATCGAACAGTTTCACTCCCGTATCCGGATAGGCAAGGTCGATACTGTTTATGCAGCTGCTATTGTTGTCGTGTGCCGAAATGGACAAAAGTGCGAATTCCGTGGAGCTTTTAGCCAGTAGTTGAGCCTGTTCCTGAAGATATAGATCAGCAGTCTGTTTGGTGGTCTGGGAAGAGAGTGAAAGGCTGAGCATCAGTAAAACGGCTACGAGTACCATTAAAAATATGGCTGAAAGAAGAGTAAATGCGGGACGCATCAAAATACCACCTTTTCTTTGCATACAGATACGTTCTTGTCTACGATTTTCCCACCCACACAAAGTTTGATACGCATAACATCGCCGTCTTGTCTGAATTTGAATGTGGTTACATGCTCTATCAGAAGAGATTTCAGCACATCTGTCGCAGTGTCGAAACGTTCATTTTTCCAGGGCTGGTAATTCCAGTATAAAGAGAGGTTACAGTCGTTCGAGCAATTCAGAGGATCGGGAGCGATGGCATAAGCACTCCATACAAGCTTGTATCTTTCGTAAATTTCGTTCGGTTTTACCGTATCTGTAATCGTAAATGAGGTTGCACTCTGCATGGAAACGTCGTATACATAATCGCTGTTTGCACTATACCATCCGAAACGGCTGATATTGAAATCTCCTCCACTCTCCGGGAAAACGATCGCGGCGTCCGTAATATCGGCCTTGTTGTCCGACAGAGCTTTGATGATGTCATCTTCGAGTGAAATGTCACTGCCCGGCGTCGAAATATGGGTTATGTTTGAATCCTCTACATCAATAAAACCGCTCCATGCCGGAGTGAAATAGCTCAAAACGGTATTGTACCCTCCTTTCAAGCCCACCTCGTCGTAACCTATCCATTCAACTATTTTGTAGCTTTCATCAAGTGTAGGATCCGAAGCGGTAATGAAAGCGCTAAGATCTGCCTTTGTCGCTATAGTGGCCTGTTTTATACGATACTGAAGCCTTTTGGCTATCTGCTCAAGCGCCAGCTCCGTTTTTGTCTGAAGAGAGTTCATGACTCTGCTGACAAGATAGTTTTCATAGATTTTTGCGTAGACCTCCACGGTTATCGCGGCAATGATTCCGAAAATGGTTATTACAAATACGAGTTCGACGAGAGTGAACGCTCTGCGCAGGGCTTTCATTGAACGCTCTTGGAGTAGTATTTTATTTCACCGACGTTTGCCGCGAAAGTACGCAAGACGATACTGTTTCCATCCTGGGAAGTGATGGTGGTTTCGACCATTTTGATATTTGTCGGTATTGCTGCAGGTGAAATGTGGATCGAACCTTTTATGGAGGAGGGGGTAAAATCCGTATCGCTTATCGCATCGCTTACATAAACTACGTTTATACCGGCAGTGTAATCTTTTTTATAGTCTAAGAGGCCTCCGGCCACTCCTGAAAGCAGCTCCTTGTTTCCGATTATATCGTCGATATCGTCCATGTCTCCTCCGTCGCTTCCAAGATCGGCAATGGAGGTGGCGGTTCTTGTGGTGTTGTAACATTTTCGCCGATCTTTTCCGACGAAATGCCCTTTTCTGCGTCTGCCTTCCGGATAGTTGGAACATTCAAGCTCGGAAAGGCTGAAGGTATCAAGAACCTTTGCATATCCGCCATTGAGACTCTCGTTTGTCTCCTGTTCATCCCATTTATAGCTCATTATATTTACCATCTGCGTAAGACCGGCCATGACCGCTTCTTGCTGAATGGATGTTTCGACGCTTCTTGTGGTTTCAGTCATAATTAGAGGCACACTCATGAAAGAGATACCTATCACTACTATGGAGACTACGAGTTCGATCATGGAGAAGGCTCTTCTCACCACTCTATCCTGCGGCTCGAACTTTTGCTTGCATTGGTATCAACAGTCTTTCCGAGATTACCGATACCAGCCCAGTTTCCTGACCCGCCTTCGAAAAGTACATCGAAATAGACTCTTCCATCGCTAAAAAATCTGTGATATTTCAACCACGGATCGGATGAGACCAGAATACGGACTTTATGCGGTTTTTTGTTTCCGGTATATCTGACTATCGCATCATATTTGCCTCCCTGTGGTGCGTGAGAGAAGGCATTATACGGGTTCATATTGTTGATCGTAACGTTTGTATCGAGAATGGTGAAATTTTTCGTTGCCGATATGGCGGTTATATTACCATCCGCTGCGGTATGCAGGGGGTTTATCCACCAGTTCACATCATCTACGCTCTCGTTCCATCCATTCGCTCTTGATATATTGAATACCGAACAGTCGGTCAGGATGGGATCACAATATACTTCCGCATATATTGGAGTCGAAATGGAGTCTTTCTCCGTTCGATAGTCCGGAGCATGAAGACGACCATAGTAGTACACTACAGAGGAGGTGCTCCGATCGCTTCCGATTGTCGTTTGGTTATTGTCGCCGTCGGCGTATTTGGTACAGTCGTTCAAGAGGGAGCATGTGACATTGAAATCTTTGAATACGACGGTTCTCGGATCCTGCGGCTGAGAGTTCGAACGCTTGAAGTTGAGGTGAAGTCTGATTTGCGTAGAACCCAACATGTTTTTGGTGAAATTGCCTTCATTTAAAAGGGTGAATTTCAGCGTATCGTTTAT
The DNA here is from genome assembly GCA_015484905.1 of Hydrogenimonas sp. GTDB lineage: Bacteria > Campylobacterota > Campylobacteria > Campylobacterales > Hydrogenimonadaceae > Hydrogenimonas. The sequence goes on from WFUN01000155.1 coordinate 3,298, forward strand.
GTCGCCGAATTTGTCCGACAAAATAGAGCCGTTCGTATCGATTAGCCGAAACTGAAAAGCCGTAGGCATGGCAGTGAAGTTGTGATCCAGATAAAGTGAAACCGGTTTTGCATAGCAGCCTTCCACAAAGTTTGTCGAAACATTTCCGTCATAACCTTTTGCAGTGATTGTTCCAACGATATGAAAAGCCTCTTCTTTTCCGATATCATCGGATATGTCACTATCGTATACCCACGCTTTGTCAGGATCGGTCAAATTTGTTTCATAGTCGGTTTTCGCGGATCTTGTCATAGAGAGATCGAATTTGTATGGTATGAATGTAATGTTTAGATCGTTGAACGACTTAGTGGGTCCGGAGTAGTTGTAAGTCTCTATATCGCACCCGTTTACACTGCTTAGTGAATTACTGACTCCATCCCATCCGGCCGCCGTATTCAGCGGCTGTACCGTGTTGCTGTTTTGGAGGCAGTCCCATCCTATGAAGTGAAGATGGTCGTTGATATGGTGAGCAGGATTTTGATCTACGAGCGTCCAACCTTTATCTATCATATTCAGTCTGTATATACCGATATCCTCCGAAGAGAAGAGAACGTTCTGGTTCCATGGCGTAGAGGTAGATCCGTTGTACATGACAAAATCTGCATTGATTTTGCTTGTATCGGTCTTGTTGCATGCGCTATTGTAGCTTGCATATGGAGGAGACCACACGAGGGAGACATTGTGGTCTGAGACGTCGTTTCCATAAATACGCGTATAGCCTGAGGCAGAGGAGATATCGTCGAATTCGGTTGCATTGATATCGAGCCTGTAGCGGTAACCGCTTGCGAGATTTACAGGCGTGGAGGATGAGCCGCTGTTGTTCGTGACCGTGTCGTAAGACGAATTTGTCTCCTGGTCGATATCGCTCAATTCGATAAAAAAGCTCTCGGGGCGTATCGAAAAGTTGTCTCTTGAGCAGATCATGTATGTGTTGTATCCAAATACACACTCAAGACACTTTCTTAGCTCCTCTTTGTTCATGCCATTTTGTCCCTGGCCGGCTCCATTGTCTCCGCACCACTGTGAAACGGTGTCGGTGTTGTTCGGATTGCCATCGACATCGCTCAGACAGTTTCTGCCTGCCCAATTGGTGAAATTTACTATTTTTTTATTGCCACCTCTGGTATTTGATAGTTGCAGTGTACTGTTTTCATCCATTTTGAAATAAGAGATTCTGAATGCGACGTTTTTTCTCGTTTCGGCATAGAAATCAGAGGGAGAAGAGAGGTTGGTATTTGTATTGTCGATGTAAGACTGCAACGTGTTTTGATCAAACAGCGTGGTCGTAGTCGATGGGTCTATTTCTACCCATACGCGCTCGCCGAGGCTGTTGGTCGGTTCCGAACAAGAGGCATTGACGTCGTGAAATGCGCCGATATCGACCATATCCACTCCAACTACCGTAGAGTAGTTTTCATCTACAGGAGCCTCCTGCTCGACGTTTGTCGCATCGTAGGAGACGATATAGAAGCTGTCCGGTCTTCTTGAGACCTGGGTTGGAATGTTATAGAGACTTTTCCCCGCACTTTTGCCTATTGTATAGACATCCTTTTGGACTATATTGAAAATACTGTAGAAAGGTTGATAGGGTACCGGCTGTTTTACGCAAAGCTCCATATCCTCAAGAGAGGTTGAGTAGTTGTCAAGCGTTATGGTGGTGCCTGCGAGCGTAGTCTCCAAAGAGTAGTGCAAAGAGCCTTTCAGCGGCATATCGAGCAGATTGAGACCGCTTGATGGCTGTAGTGAGTAATAGAGATAGAAGTACTCTTGCGAATCTATATCCCCTATGCTTATATTTGCATCGAAGCTATCGCTTACGTTTACATCTGCATAAGGTATTTTGGCTATTTCGCCCGGCGGAGTCACATAGGTGCTGTCTCTTTTGTAAACGGCTTGTGAGGTGTTGATATCGGTTATATCGATCGAGAGAGATTTTGCGAGAATATCTGACGATTCAATATTTTTAATGTACAACGAAACATCGACCGGTACATCCGGAATGATATACCCTTTAATACGTGGAGATCTGCTTGTGTTGATCTCTTCTGTAAATGTTCTGTTGAGCTGTTTGTAAGAGTAGTCGTAGCAGAATTTTGGGATGTAAAGATCCGTTTGAAAAGCGATGACTGAAGGCCAGTAATAGTCTCCTTCGCTTGTGAACCTCATTCCTATGTCGGTCTGTTCGTGTTGCATAAACTGATATGAACATGTATCTTCGGCCGAATTTCCGCATAGATCGTATTGTTGTATATCTATTCCCATATTGTTTACGAGCTCCGGATGTCTCGGATCGTCTATTTTGATATAGGAGTAGAAAGACTGCTTGGTGCAGTCGCTTAGTGCATAGCAGCTGTTTTGCTGAGGAAGATTGTCGGTATTTTGGACTTTTTCCAGATTTCCGCTATTTTTGTTCTCCACTTCCAGCCAGTCTCCGGAAATGAACCGGTCTCCTTCCGCAGTAAAAATGAAAACTTTTGAATTGATAGCGTTCGATTTGGGCGTCAGGAAACCTTCCGCCGTGACATAGACATCGTTTGTGTCGGTGACTTGTTTATACCCATCGAAAACCGTAATGTTTCGAAACTGTTCTCCATATTTTTTATATATGACAAACATCGTCCACGCTCCGTACGAGCCGAGTCCTCCGGCTTTTCCTTCGTGGACCGCAATATCCGCCACGGTATAGTTGCCTTCCCCGTGAGACTTCACATAATCTGTTATGTCGGCATAGGCGGAGTATGGATAGTATGTGGGTGTGCGCCAGGCACTGTAGGTGGTATAGAAAACCTGAAGGGGTTCTACTGGGGTATATCCTGAGTCGTTGTTGTGTTTTATGTAGATATCTTTTCCGATATAGTTGGGGTCGGAGTTGTCGGCACTCTCTCCCAGAGCCTGCCAGTAAAGACCTGCCCATTGCACTTGTGCGCCCTCAGGCAGCGAAAGGGTCGATGTCGTCGAATTTTCATAATTGACGGATGTATCCGTTTTATAGCCGCAAAGGTAGTAGGCGGCGTTGGTGTTTGAAGTTATCGTCGTATTGTCTATGAAAGGGCCGTTTGTGTACGTGGAGCAGTAGTTGGTGTTTTCTGATCCCTCAGGAGCGACCAGTATTGTATTGCCGATTATTTTCAATCCTCCCGAAACGTTCAGTTTTTTGCGTATGCAAAAATCCTGGAATCCATACTGAAATATCTGACTGTTGCTGCATGCCACTTCGGCTGCATTCAACGTAGCAAGAGGTATAAGAAATAGTGCAATTGCTGCTGCACCGGGTAACAATAGGAGCTGTTTTAACGATCTACCGGACATATCGACTCCTTTCATTGTTTCAGTATATACCCTCGTTGTTTAAAAAAACTTAATAATTAACATCCATTTGCAAAAAAGCCTTTTTGACCGCTTGGATGAATGCGTTTCTCGTCGCGGCCTTTTCCAGTGCGGCGTACCCTGAAGCGGTCGTGCCTCCAGGACTCATTACAGAGTCTTTGATAAGTGCCGGATGGGAGTGTGGAAGCAGTTCGGAGAAACCGGTAAAAAGGCCTTCGACCAGTTTCATGGCGTCGCTGCGTTTCAGCCCCTCTTTTACGCCTCCGTCCGCAAGTGCTTCTGCAACCAGTGCCAGATACGCGGGGCCGCACCCGGCAATGGCTGTGGCGATATCGAGCTCTTTTTCGCTATATACCCAGAGTGTTTTTCCGATCGTTTTGAAGAGCTGCTCAGCCTCCTCCTTTTTTGCCGTATCTCCTGTAAGAGTAGTCATGGAGGCGAAAAATTCCGCTGCAAGATTCGGCATGGTTCGGATATAGTTATTTGCTTTTATACTCTTTTTTAGTTCATTTATGCTCGTTCCGGCAAGTACAGAATAGAGTGTTTCGGCCTCTCCTTTCAGTAGCGGGGCCGTCTCCTCCAGTGCATGGGGCTTGATGCACAAAATTAGAGTCTGACCTTCGATTTTGTAATTTTCAAATAGAGCCGTTTCTGCATGTTTTGAGAGCTGTTTGGTAAAGTTGAGCAACCTTTCCCCATCTCTGCCAACGATCGTAAGCTCATGCTCCTTTTCAAGACCCTTGGCTAGTGCAAGTGCCATTTTACCGGAACCCATTATAGTCAGTTTCATGATGCGTCCTCTTCATTGTCAAGGTATTTTCCAATGGGATCAGCCAGCGAGAAACCCGGGTATTTCTGGTTGTCGAGTACGACTTGTCCCATGATTCTCTTTTTTTTGTTGAATACAAGAGGGGCCAGAAAATTTACGTAAGAGTTTTCAATAGGTGTATCTATGATCATGATATTGAGTACTTCCAGCTCTTCCGGGCTTTCTGCCTGCAGATTTTTTACCGCATTTTCAGGAAGATCGAAAATATAGTCGTCGCGCAGAAGAGAGGGGGTTATGAGTGTAAAAGAGAGGGCGGAGGAACCATCTTTGTCTACGAGCGTATAAAAGTGTCCGTCGAGCGATTCGAGTGTTACCTCTTTGCAGGATTCGAACCCTAGAATAGGCATGGCTGCTTTAAAGTCCATGGAAGTATATCCTTAATAGTTGAATTAATAGATAAGTAATAATATATCGGATAAAATCATCCCAAAGTTTATCAAAAAGGTTCTGAATGTATCGCTTCTGTTGGCAAACTGTCGTTACGGCTCTGCTGATTCTGTTTTTTGGCGGCTGTAGCACAAAAAGCGGGCAGGAGTATGAAAAGCCGGCTCTTTATTGGTATCACAAACTGATGCGCAGTGTCGCCGCCGGAAATCTGGAAAAGGCGGACGACTACTTTACATCTCTTGAGAGCGAACATACAGGTTCGCCTCTGATACCGGAAGCGATGCAGATACTTGTCCAGGCGCATATGGATGAAGAGGAGTATCTGCTTGCGAATTTTTATCTCGATGAGTATTTAAAACGTTATGCAACATCCAAAAACCTGGACTTTATAGAGTTTATGAAGGTAAAGGCATCGTTTATGGGGCTCAAGTCTCCTAAGCGAAACCAGGAGCTTATAGAAGAGACGCTTGAAAAAGCGAAAAGATATGTCGGCAAGTTTCCACAAAGCGAGTTCGCTCCAATGATGAAGACGATAATCGTTCGACTTGAGATGACCCGGTATTTGATGAACGAAAGCATCGCTTCGCTTTACGAGAGGCGCGATAAGCCGAAGGCTGCCGAAATATATCGCAAACGTAATTCGCATACCTGGATAAAAAGAGAAGATATAGAACCACCGGCAAAGGGCTGGATAGATTGGCTGTTTGAATAGATCGTTGTCTCTTTGCAGGATCGGCGATCTGATACCACTCTTTTTCACCGTTTATGTACAATATGTGTTTGTTCTCTTGACAAATCCTGAAAAAATCACTATATTTAAGAAATTTTTAAAAGTTTTTGGAGGTAATATGCAGCTAAGCGATTATGGCGCATTTCCGGCTGATATTCCGGTAATAGTGGAAGATGATCTGTTTTTATATCCTTTTATGATATCGCCTATCTTTTTGAATGACGAAAAGAATGTCAAGGCGGCGGTGGAGGCTGTTGAAAGCAACTCTTTGGTTCTTGTCTGCCCGACAAAACCGAATCATGAGGGAGAACGCAGTTTCGATGCCATTTACAATGCCGGAGTAGTCGGATCGATAATGCGAAAAGTGACTCTTCCTGATGGTCGGATAAAAGTTCTTTTCCAAGGGCTTGCCCGTGGACGCATTATTGAAGAGGTCGCATCTTCTCCGATGATAGCGAAAGTGGAGATTATCCGCTCGAAACCATACAATGAAATGAAGATCGAAGCTCTCATGGAGGTATTGCGTGAAAAGCTCCGCACTCTCTCATCGGTTTCAAACCAGTTTCCTCCCGATCTTGTCAGGACGATAGAAGAGAATCACGAACCAAACAGAATAGCCGATCTGGTTTCCAGTACGATAAAGATAAAAAAGCCGGAAGCTTACGAGCTTTTTATAGAAGAAGATGTGGAGCAAAGACTCCTGCTGTTGATCGATATCATCAGTGAAGAGATAGAGGCGAGCAAACTTCAAAAGGAGATCCGCTCGAAAGTTCATAGCCGAATAGAAAAGGTGAACAAAGAGTATTTTCTCAAAGAGCAGCTTAAACAGATACAGCAGGAGCTTGGTACAGATACGCAGCGTGAAGAAGAGATCGAAGAGTATTACAAAAAGTTGGAGGCGAAGAAGCCTCATATGGGAGAAGACGCCTATAAAGAGGTAAAAAAACAGATAGACCGTTTTGCACGAATGCATCCGGATTCCGCCGATGCAAATATGGTCCAGGGGTATCTTGACTGGGTTTTGGAGATTCCTTTCGGAAAGTTTGCGAAGAAACATTTGAGTGTGGAAGATGTCCAAAAACAGCTCGATAAAGATCACTACTCTTTGAAAAAACCGAAAGAGAGGATCGTAGAGTACTTTTCTGTCAGAGAACTCGCCGAACTAAGAGGTGTCAAAGATAAAGAGATCAAAGGGGCCATTTTATGTTTTGCAGGCCCTCCTGGCATAGGGAAGACTTCACTCGCAAATTCAATTTCAAAGGCATTGAAACGTAAACTCGTTCGCATAGCGCTCGGAGGACTTGAAGACGTAAACGAACTTAGAGGCCATAGACGAACCTATATAGGTGCGATGCCAGGACGTATCGTACAGGGATTGATAGATGCGCAAGAGATGAATCCTGTAATGGTTCTTGATGAAATAGACAAAGTGGGCAGAAGTATGCGCGGGGATCCCACATCCGTACTGCTTGAAATTCTGGATCCTGAGCAAAACAGTGCTTTTAGAGACTATTATCTCAATTTCAACATAGATCTAAGCCAGGTTATCTTTATAGCCACGGCCAATGATATCGGTGCAATCCCCGGGCCTCTTAGAGACCGAATGGAGTTTATATTTTTAAGCAGTTACACTCCACAGGAAAAGTATGAGATCGCGAAGCGTTACCTGATTCCACAGGAGCTGAAAAAGCATGCGCTGAAAAAGAGTGAATTTTCCATTACTAAAGCGGCGCTTGAAACCGTTATAGAAAATTACACGAGAGAGGCGGGGGTAAGAAATCTGAGGCGTCGTATCGCCGATATGATACGAAAGGCAGCAAAAGAGATATTGAGCAATCCGGAAATAAAAAAAGTCTCGGTAACGGTAAAGAACCTTCAGGAGTTTCTCGATAAACCGATATTTGAAATAGATCTGACCGACAACGTTCCGACCATTGGCGTGGTAAATGGCCTTGCATGGACCGCTGTCGGAGGAGATGTATTGAAGATCGAAACGATTAAAATCAAGGGGAAAGGGGCTCTTCAGCTTACCGGAAGTCTGGGTGACGTAATGAAAGAGTCCGCCCGTATAGCGTTGAGCGTAGTCAAAACTCTTATAGATCAGGGAAAACTTGCTATAGATGAAAAAATCATTCCCAAAACGGCCAAAGAGATAGAAAACGGAATAGAGCCGGAGCCCAGTGAAGTTTACAAAAGATACGATCTTCATATACATATTCCTGAAGGCGCCACTCCCAAAGATGGTCCCAGCGCCGGTATAACCATGGCTACGGCGATAGCATCTATTCTCGGTGAATATCGGGTTAGAGCCGATGTGGCTATGACAGGAGAGCTGACGCTGACCGGAAAAGTGCTTCCTATAGGAGGCTTGAAAGAGAAACTCATAGCGGCCTATAAAGCGAAGATCAAAAAGGTGCTTATTCCACGAAAAAATTTTAAAAGAGATCTTGACGATATACCGGACGTCGTCAAAGATGCTCTTGAGATAGTGCCTGTCGATCGAATAGAAGAGGTGCTTGAAGAAGCTCTTTTGAATAGAAAGAAGGTGCAGTAGCCAAGTAGAGTAAAGGCGCCTTTTTTTGTTTAGAGCATAGTGAGGCGCTGGATCTTTTTCATTATATCGTTTTCACGTACAGGTTTCGCTATGAAATCGTTTGCCCCGCTGTTGAGAGCTTCTGTCTTTTTTGTCTCGTCGGTTGTAAGAACTATTACCGGAATGTTTTGCATGGCGGGATCGGAATTCATTATCTGCAAAACGGCGATGCCATCCATTACCGGCATGATAATATCGAGCAGAACGAGATTGATGTCATTCAGATCTCTCAACAAAGTTATAGCCTCCTGGCCATCGGACGCCTCTATTATCTCTTCAATTGCAGGATTTTTTTTCAGCATGGCCGTCATCAATTTTCTGTTTATCATGTCATCATCGA
>WFUN01000156.1 GCA_015484905.1 Hydrogenimonas sp.
ACTACAACAACGAGCGAACCCATCAGGGCAAAAACTGTGAAGGAGTGACTCCCATGGAATGCTTTGAAAAGAGCAAACACCTTGCTCAGATCAAAATGATAGGGTACAATCCTGTGGAGTCGGAGGCGATGGCTCACTAGCCATCTGACACTAAATTTCGGGAGAAATTGTAGAGTGTCAGATTAAGTGTTGGCTAGTACACCTTTGACAACCATAAGGTCAAAGCCTCCTGTAAACAACTCTCATCCGCGCAATTTCTTCATGAGCTTCTCATATTTCCTTCTATCCATCTTCACTGCCCTGCCCTCAAATAGATTGGCATAAATATTTTCTGCCATCTGAGCCGCCTCTTTCGAGTCTGAAACGTAGGGCAGAAGCTGTTGAAGCATCTGAAGTTCACCTCCTTTATTCAAATACGATCTGCCATTTCTCCATCTTCTATTCCTGAGTAGCAAAGCAATATACATCGCAACCATACCGGCCGCAAAGCCGAATACGACAAGAATATAATCTTTGTATTCTGAAGTGCTCTTTTGAACACTGCTTTTAGATAAAACCTCACTCTCTTGGAGCTGCTTTATGCCATCAGTCATGTCGATACTAATCGGAGCACTCGACACACTCTTGACCTCTCTTTTTTCCGGATCGAAAAAACGGACCCTGAAAGACGGAATAATAAACGGTCTATCAGCAATAAGAACATACTCTCTCTTCCAGATGGAGTCATATACACCGTCTTTGTAGCTATATTTTACTTCTGGGACTTCCGAGTACACAGTGACGCCTGGAATATGAAGAGAAGGAGGCTCAAAATCTTTAATATTTCCTCTCGCATCCACTCTCACTGTAAGAGTAACCGGCTTACCTGTCTCCACCTTTTTTGGCGACGCTTCCGTACGGATGCTGAAGCTTCCAACAAGTTTTACATTATCAGGAAGAGGTTTGACATGCAATCTCATGCTCTTTGAAGCAAGGATTATCCATTGCGGCTGCTGGACGATAAACCCGAAAGCGTCCCGTATCTTTTTGGTCACAGCTACTTTAACTCGGGCAGGACCTATCGTAAATTCACCTTTTTTTTGTGGAAAGAAAAGGTATCTCACTTCATGCACCAGATAATCACCCTCCCTATAGCGCTTGCGCCCAGTGATTCTCTTTACCCAGAAATTCTCATATTTCAAAGGCATAAAATCGACACTCATGACAGAAATGTCCCGCTTTTCCCTGAAACGGATAACGACATCCACACTCTCGCCTACATAGGCCTCTTTCCGGCTGACATCCAGTTCGATCCAAAAATCTTTTTTACCGAACCTGGGGTCCTGTTTCACCTGTAGAAAAAGAGGTTTTGTAAACTCCTCCTTGCCGTTGACAATCACTTTATAGGAGGGTATGGTTATGCTTTTTTGGGGAGTAAAGGAGTAGACTTGTACCCACTTCACCACACTTTCATTGCCTTCAAACCACTCAACTCTTCTACTCCCTTCGCTGATGACCTTTGCACCGCCAATAGATTCTATTTTCGGAAACTCCACTCTATCGCCTACCGCCTCGATCTCATAATCGACCTCCTCCGAGGCGATGACAGGATTTTCATCTACTCTGGCAGTTACCTCCGCATAAAGAGGCAGAATGAGCAGAAGCAGCCAAAGAGACTTACCACGGATTGACACTTCGATCCTCCTCAGGCGATATCAAGGGGTATAGTTTCGATTTTAAGGGCTGATTTTGTATAAGGCACATCCACTTCTTCTCCTCGGCTTCACTGATCTCTCTCGGTTTTGCTCTGCCTTTTTTGTTTCCTGACTTCTTGCCGCTTTTGACCGACTCCTCTTTTCCCAAGCCGCTCTCTTTTTGCTTTCTGCTCTCGTTCTCCTCTTCCTGGGCACTCTTTTTTCTCTCTTTTTGCTGCTCTCGTAAAAGTCTCGTTACAAGCTCAAGATTTGCCTTGGCGTCATCATCCTCGCCCATTTCCAGCACCTTTTTGTAAAGCTCGATGCCCTTTTGCAGATCTCCCAGCTTGACGTAACAGTTGGCCATGGAGTAGAGTTTGGCCATATTTAGCTCTCTATCAGAAGTTACGATTTTTTCGTATGTCTTCAACGCTTTCATGTAATGGCCGCTTTTATAGTAGCTTCCAGCAAGATCGAACCAGACTTCATTTCGCGGCAAACTTTCGCTCAACTTCTCGAAGAGTTTCGCACTTTTGTTGTAATCCCCCTCGACATACGCTTTTTCACCATCTTTTATGAGAGTAAAATCCATAATACCCGCTTCTGCTCGCTCCGCGACTAAAAAGAGCGGCAACGATGCCAAAAGTATCGTAGCTACACTCCCCCTTCTTCCAAAAGAGTAAAGGGCAAACGGCATGATCAAAAATGCCAGTATAAGAGGGTAGTAGAAGAGCTCTATTCGATCATGGAGCACTTTCTGCCTCTTTTGCGCCGAAGAAGAGAGCCTTTTTAGGTGTGAGAGAATCCTCTTCTCATCTTCTTGCGAAATGGTAGCTTGAGTATAAAATCCTCCACTCTCTTCAGCAAGCTTCCTCAAAGCCGTATTTGCACGACTGACAACCACTTTACCGCTCCTTTCTTTCAGCAGTCGGCCATCTTTTAAGACGATAGGAGCTCCTCGCTCGGTAGCTACCATCCAGACTATGGGTTTGACTCCGCCCTTTTTGAGCAACTTTTTAAGATTTTTCAAATCTCTCTCATCACCCCCGTCAGTAACGAGCAGAACCCTCTTCTCATCACTCCTGCGCAAGAGCATCATAGCACCTTTGATAGCGGTGGCAATATCCGTTCCTTCGACAGATACTGTTTGTGGCTTCACCCTTTTTAAAAGAAACTCGATACTCTCTCTATCTTCCGTAAGTGGCGCTACAATGAATGCCGCCGAAGTAAAACCGATAACTCCTATACGCCTCGCAGGCAATTGAGGCAATATCTCTTCAAGCTTCTGTTTGGCAAAAGTGAGTCTGTCAGGGTAGAAATCTGTAGCCATCATCGATTTGGATAGATCCAGCGCGATGACGAGATCTACCTCACTGCTTTTTATTACCCTCTCTCCTCGCTCTATCACCGGCTCTGCCAGTGCCAAAGTCATAAAAGAAAAGACCAAAAACGCAAGGAGGTTGTGGCCTCCTCTTCCAAGCGAATCTCCGCCAATTCTCAGCCTCTTTAAAGTTATGGGGTCGAAAACCCGCTCTAAAGAGTCTTTGTTAGTCGATATCAGGTAGATTAGAAGCGCCGCCGGTATCAGCATGAGATACAAAAACTCTGGATACAAAAATCTCATACTTCACTCCGATTTAGTAAAAACAGGTAGGCCAGAAGCGACATTGCAGCAACAAACAGGGAGTAGCTATAGAGGTATATAGTCTCTATAACGGATCTTCGTTTCAGCTGTGAAGGCTCAAGCCTCTCAATCGTCTCATATATCTTTTTCAGCATCTCGGCATCGGATGCCACAAAGAGTCTTCCACCTGCCGCTTTCGCCATCTCATCCAGTATCTTCGAATCGTAATCTCCGGATCTGCCGACTCCAATGGTATATAGCTTTATGGAGTACTCTTTTAGAAGTTTCAAGGCAATATGAAGAGGAATCTTTCCGGCACTGTTTCGCCCATCCGTCAAAAGTACAGCCACCTTGCTCTTTGCATCCGAATTTTTCAGGAGATTTGCCGCCATTGCCACTGCATCGTAGATGGCGGTACTCTCTCCTGCCATTCCAACCTCCAGATACGACACCATCTTCTCCAGCATACGGTGATCGAAAGTTACAGGTGATGCGACATAGGCAAACTCTCCAAATACAACCATCCCCAATCTGTCACCTTCTCTCTTTTTAATAAACTCTTTCAGAATCTTTTTAAGAGTCTCGAACTTGTTCTCCCTGTTAACGATGGAGAACTCCTCGTCCATAGATCTGCTCGAATCGATAATGAGTACCATATCTCTGCCTGCAGAGTAGGTCGGAGCTCTCTTTTTTGTTATTACCGGTGACGCAAGCGCCGCTACAGTTCCTGTAATAACCATCCACTTAAGAGCCTGCAGCAGTAACCCTCTTCTTGCATGTTTTTCAATAAACTCTATATGCGGGAAGTAGAGCATATCAAGACGCAGGGGGCATCTCTTTTCACAAAAGAGGAAAAATAGTAGAGTCAACCATACCCACTGGTACTCAAAGTGCATCTTTGCACATCTCTATAAAAAGCTTCATAAAACGCTTGGTCTCATCATCCAGCGGCGGTACATCTTTTTTATATTTATAGCGCTCCAGCCTGGGCAGAAGCTGCGACAATATCTCCTGACGCCTCTTGTCTTCAGCCAGAAGCCTGCCGTAACGCGTCATGATATATGCACTTCTTTTCGCATCGGCCAAATCCATTTTGTCCAGTTTTTTCAGCCAGCCGATACGGGGGTCGGTCTTTTTGTGACGGCGCCACCAGCGCCATAAATATACCAAACCGGCCATCAAAACCAGCACTCCAACAGCTATCAGAACTATAAACAGATAGATAGATATCTCAGGTATCGGCAAAAGAGGCTTTATATCGTGAATAGGGATATCGGCCGACTTCAAACTCTACCTCCGAAAAGTTTTACAAGCTTGCCGAAGGGATCCTCATCCGTATAGATTTTTATAAATTTTATTCTATGTCTGTTAAGGTGTCTATATAGAGTTATGTCGTTTTCGATTATTTTGGAACGGTAGCGAATTATAGCGCTCTTCCCAAAATGCGTCTGCACTCTACTTCCACTCTCGGGATCTACAAGATGGACCTGTCCGAGAGGTACCGGCTCTTCCTCGAAACGGTCTCTGACAATTACGGCTATCACTTCATGACGCCTGCTCAGCAGGGCCAGATCTACAGGTGTCAGAAAATCTCCTATTACAAAAAGAACGCTCTTTCTCTTGATACGCTCAAAAAGATTGCGTATGCCGCCTATATAGTCTGCATGCCTGCCCAGAAGTTTCAAACCGTCTACACTCTCTACAAATCTGTTTACACCGAAAATACGTTTTGTAGGACGCTCAATCGCTTCTACAGATTCGCTTACCACGGCACCTAAAAAGAGATCGCCGTTTTTTACGGCGGAGTATCCCAAAATTGCGACAATCTCCGTTACGAGATCCTGCTTTATCCTGCGAGTACCGAAAAAGAGCGAACCGCCGGCCATACAGGCGGCGACTATATTGAGCTCTCTCTCTTCATGAAAAATCTTGACATACGGTTTTTGAAGTTTGGCAGTGATTGTCCACTCTATTTTTCGTATATCATCCCCAACCTGATACTCCCTGAGTTCACTGAAATCGTACCCTTCACCATGAAAAAGAGAGGGGTTGTTTCCTATCATTTCGGAAAAGACCTGCCTTCTCGTTTTTATGAGAAGTGTTTTTAGACGCCTGTTCACATGCTTCCTTACGGTATTGCTACAGCTTCCAGCACTCTATCTATTACCACGTCGGAACTTACCTCTTCAGCTTCAGCCTCGTAACTCAAAATGATTCTGTGACGAAGTACGTTTTTAGCGACATATGCGATATCGACAGGTGAAACAAAATCTTTGCCTCGAAGATAGGCCTGAGCACGGCTCGCTTTATATAGATCGATTGAAGCCCTGGGGCTTGCACCGTACATTATCCATCTTTCGATAGACTCTAAACCGAATCTGGACGGCTCTCTTGTAGCAAAAATCAGATCTACAATATACTTTTCGACCTCTTCGTCTATATGAATCTTTTTTACACTCTCTTTCATTGCAAAAAGATCTTCCCTGTTTGCAACTTCGTCTATCTCTCCAAGGGCATCGTTAGCCACCCTTCTTGCGATCTCAAGCTCCTCTTCCGGGGTGTTGTAACCTACTACAAGTTTCATCATGAAGCGGTCCAGCTGAGCTTCAGGAAGATTATAAGCACCCTCCTGCTCGACAGGGTTTTGTGTAGCCATAACCAGAAAAGGGGGCTCTATCTTGAAGCTCTCTTCACCGATTGTCACCTGCCTTTCTTGCATAACCTCCAAAAGTGCCGACTGCACCTTGGCTGGAGCTCGGTTTATCTCATCTGCCAGAAGCAGATTTGTAAAGACAGGTCCCTGCTTTATCTTGAAGCTGTTATTCTGCGGATCGTAAATCTCCGCACCGATAATGTCGCTTGGAAGCAGATCGGGAGTGAACTGAACCCTTTTGAATTTCAGTCCAAGAGCTTTCGAGAGTGCATTGACCGTTGTGGTCTTTGCAAGACCGGGAACTCCTTCGAGCAGTATATGACCTTCGCATGCAAGGCCAATAAGAAGACCGTCTATCATCTTCTCCTGCCCAACCACCACTTTGCGTATTTCATTGCGTATCTTTTCGACAATTGTCGCCATGTAGTCTCCATCCAATAGTCTGATATAATTGTATCCAGATTTTGGTTATTGAAGGCTTTCAAAACTAGGACGGTCGACGCTTTGAGCCGAGCTTTAAGAGTGCCGTAATAGAACGTTCAAAGATGAGAAAATATAGGACAGATAATCGAAAAATGGGCGGCAGTCACGTTATACCGAACACAACTGAAAACGAAACATTTGGGCATTATCCTCACTTGAGGGGTGCTTCGTTCTCTTTTTATTTGGGTTTGGTGTTGCAAACTACATAACATATAGAGAGTATCAAAAGAGATTTTTCTAATCTTTCGGTACGACGATGCGGGGTATGAGATCCTCTTTTGCAATGAGCTTGTCGACGGACTCTTTTGCGATAGAAGGGGCGAATGCTGGGTGGTTTTGGGGGTTGAAGCGGTTTTTCATCCCTTCGGGCATCGCACTCTTTTCTTTCGACGGGGCGCTGAGGAAGTCGACCATCTCTTGTTTGATGCGGGCTTTGGAGCTATAGAGCATCAGGTATCGGCGGTAGACGAGAGAGAGCGGCGGGGCGCTCTTTTCGTGGCAGACAGTACACCGTTTGGGCACCAGGCTTTTCTGGGCGACGATACACTGCAGCCCCAGAAATAAAATCAGTACTACTCTTCCCATACGATCCTCACTTTCGTTCCCACCCCTTTTTCGCTCTTGACTTCCAAATCCAGCCCGTAGAAATCTACGATTTCGCGAACAATGTTCAGCCCCAAACCGAATCCCCCTACACTGGTATCTGCACGAAAAAAACGTTCGGTCGCCCGCCTCATATCGCGGGCATCCATACCGATCCCGTCATCTTCTACCTCAAATGAGCGCTCATCGAGTCTCACGACGATACGGCCGCCGGGACGGGTATATTTGATAGAGTTTGATAGAAGGTTATCGATGAGCTTGGCTGCATCCTCCCGATCCATTTGAAGAATCGGAGCAGACAAAACTTCACTCTCGAACCCAATATCTCTACGTTGCGCCATCGGGGCGAAATATGAAATACGTTCCTCAAGAATTTCATAGAAGTCGACCCTCTCTATATGGCGTCTTCGCCTGTGCTTTAGTTGCAGATAGGCCAGGTCGTCATATAGGCGGCTCAGACGTTTCGAGGCTACTTCGATACGGCGAAGCTCTTCACTCGACTCCAGTTCCGGGTGCAGACTCTTGAAGAGTTCGACATTTGTCAAAATGGTGCTGACAGGAGTGTTGAGTTCATGGGTTGTATCCTGTATAAAACGATCTAGCAGCTTTATCGTATGGTGGACCGGCGCAAGAAATAGCCTTCCAAGCCAACGGGCGATAAAGGCGACAAATATTGCGGATAGAACAAGTGCGACGGCTATCTTTGCCTGCAGGGCGAGAATTGGAGTTTTGTCCAGAGGTATTGACGAAACGATCGTCGCCGCACCCAGATAGTACGGCTGCATCTCATCGCGGTAGTATATAGTGTCACCCTCCTGCCAAAACTCTCTGTTCCAGAGAACTTTGTCCGGCTTGAAGTCACCTATAAGATAGTGGCGGTCGATATCGTATAGAGCCGTACTAATCCCATCTATCCTGGGATAGACGAGACGGCTTTCGGTCGAAGTGTGCAACTCCCGCAGCCTTGGACGGATCAAGGCAGTTTTAAGTTTAAGCGTTTCGTTCTGGTGGTCGACGATACGGTGAAGGCTATAGTTATAAAAGATCGCCAGCCCGATACCGATAAGAAGCAGCGTCGATACGAGGTAAATTGCCAAAAAACGCCTGTGACTCCTCTTTTCACTCTCAAAAACGTGAACATTCATCTCCTATTCTTTTTACTTCTGTAACGGTACCCAATCTCTTTGACGGTCTCTATACGCTCTTTGCCCAGATGTTTACGCAAGACCTTTACGAAAGTCCTCAGACTCCCTTCGTTTGGAGTTTCGCCGTAATCCCACAAAGCACTGAAAATCTCCTCTTTTCGCAAGGTTTTATCGGGGTTTTGCAAAAAAAGTGCCATCAGCCTGCTCTCTTTCGGTTTAAGCGGAATCCGTTCACCTTCGAACGCAAGAGTGAAGTCTATGGGATCGAAACGAAGCTTTTCATCTATGATGACAGTATTATTCGCGCCCGGATAACGCCTTTTGATAACCGCCTCTATACGTGCAAGCAGCTCCTTTAGGGCAAAAGGTTTGCGAATATAATCGTCGCAGCCTGCATCGAAACCGCGCATGGCATCCTCCGCACCGTGCAGGGAAGTAATGAAGATGGCAGGAGTATCCTGCCCGATACGGCGAAACTCCGACAGAAGGTCTATACCGTTTTGAAGAGGGACCTTCACATCCAGCAACCATAAGTCGAAACCGCTTTCGTACATTTTCTCGGCAGCCTCTTCGCCATCGAAACTCTGAACCACCTCAAACCCTTCAGTACGCAGAAATTTGGCTATCGTATCACTCAGTTCCATATCGTCTTCAAGCAGCAGAATCCTGGGTTTCATCATAGACTCATACAATCAGGTGGGCACTCTGGGTCGTCGTAACAACTTTACGATTCTCAATGGAGAGTATTTTATCACAATAAGGCAGGAGCCGATCATCATGAGTCACCATGATGATCGCGACATTCTGCTCTTCAACGATCCTGCGCAGCATCTTGACAACGCTTACGGCCCTCTCCATATCCAGTGCAGCCGTAGGCTCATCGGCAAGTATAATCTTCGGCTCGTTGGATAGCGCCCTCGCGATAGCCGCCCGCTGATTCTGTCCGCCGGAGAGCTGGGAGGGCATGGCGTCGCGCTTGTCTGTTATATCGAAATAGTCCAGCAACTCCATCGCCTTCTTTTCCGCCTTTTCATCGGGCCATCCGTTTACAAGAGGAATAAGCTTGACATTCTCTACAATATTCAAAAACGGAATAAGATAGTGGGCCTGAAAGATGAAACCTATTTTCTCTCTGCGAATGCGCCTCGTATCCGGGGTGCTCCAGTGATCCTCATCCCAAACCAGCTCATCGCCGAGCCAGATCTTTCCGGAAGTTGGCTCGATAACGCAGCCCAGCATCATCAACAGTGTAGTCTTGCCCGCACCGCTGGGTGCGACAAGGGCGGCGAATTCACCCTTTTTTACCTCCAATGAAGCGTTCTCCAAAACCCTGACTTCACTCTCTCCCGACCCGAATATCTTCGTAAGATTTTCAACTTTGATACCGACTTCATTGGTCATATCACCCCCCTATCGCCGCACTGGGATCGGCTTTGATCGCTTTGTATACACCAAAGAGACTGGCCAAAATAGACGCAACCAGTATTATGCTGAAGAGTGCCCAGGCATCGTCCATCTCAAGAACTACCCGTTTCGGAAACTTATCCCAGATTGCATGGGCGAAGAGATTACCGAAGATGAAGGCCAAAACGCCCAGCGTTACCGTCTCTTGGGCAATCATTTTGGTTATCGTCATATTTGGCAGTCCCACAAGCTTCATAATCGAAATCTCCTTGATCTTTTCAAGGGTCATCGTATAGATTATAAGCGCAATTATTATCGTCGAAACCCCTACCAAAATCACTGTGAACATCCCTATCTGTTTACTGGCGGTCTCTATGACATTCTTTGTCAAAATATTTCGCTCGTCGCTTACGGTAAAGGCGCTCAGGTGTTTCCAGCGGCGGATATTCTCGGCCACCGCATCAGGATCGCTTCCTTTTACGACTGTAGCGACAACCGCATTGACCAGATGGTTGTCGGCATCTACTTTCAACCCCCGGGCCCGGTCGTTTCGGATTCGCGCATTGGAGTATAGAAACTGTAGCTCCTGCGCATCTTTTAGACTCACATATATCACAGGATCTCCACCGGAGGAGACTGCCCCTTTGGTGATACCTACAACTGTATATATGTTTCGTCCAAGCCGAATCTTGTCCTGCAGTCTGAAACCAAGCTTTTCCGAAACCACTATCTCGTAATGACTCTTTTCGATAGAACGTCCCGCAACTAGCCGTTCAGGATTGATGGCCGGAAGATCACCATGAGGGTCGTAGCCGACACTGTATACCCGCTTCATCACACCGTCAGGTGTTTTGATCTGCAGATTCAAAAACGCCAGAGCAGCAGTCTTATCGATCTCCGGGTTGACCCACAGCGTATTCTTTAGATCTTCGTGAACACGGGAGCTCTCGGCAAAAGGTCCAAGAGTGTTCTCCTGCACCACCCACAAATCGGCACCGATATCATCCAGCAGCACCTGAGCATCGATGACCATACCTCTATAGACCCCTATCATAATGAGAACTATACCAAGCAACATTCCCACTCCCATAGCCGTGACTATGAACTTGAGGTAGGAGTGGGCGATATCTTTATAGGCAAGATTGATCATAGCCGAATATCCGCACCTTCAAACAGCGGTTTTTTATGTGGATCCGGAACAAGGATCTTCTCACCCTCTTCTATACCTTTGACCCCAGCGAACTTGTCGTTTTTGCCAACTATTTCGATCTTTTTGAAGTGTGCCTCTCCATTTTTATAGACCCATACGCCTCCTTGCCGTATAAGGTCGAGAGGAATAAGCAAAACATTGCTCAATCGCCCCGTCTCGATAATCACTTCCGCCTGTTCGTTGATATAGAACGGAAAAGGCACCTTTTCAAACGCCACGTCAACTACGCGCTCTTCTGTAACCGGATCGCTCTCGGCTTCAATTCGCGCCACATGTCCCTGAAGCTTCTCTCCGGATTTAGAACGTAATAGTATTGCGGCTTTCTGACCTTTGGCTATTTTTCCACTGATACGCTCATCAACATAGGCTTTCACCCATACATCTTGTGGATCCACTACTGTGATCAGAGGCTGCTGTGCCGCAATGGTTTGGCCCACTTCCGCATCTTTTCGTATTACATAGCCCTCTGCGGGGGACACTACGCGAAGACGTGCAATTTTCTGCATGAGAGCATCGATACTCTTTTGAGCTCGTTTCTGCTCCGAAATACTGGACTCAATCCGAGCTCTTGACGCTTCAATCTGCGCTTCGACCGCCTCCAGATCGGTACGTGCTTTGTCATACTCCGCCTGAGCCGCATACCCTTTTTGAAACAGTTTGTCGTATCGGTCATAGGTAAGCTTGGCCAGTTTTCGCTGCGCCTGAAGTGCTTCCAGCTCTTTTTTTGCAGCTACGGTTTCATAGCCGGCTTTCTCAAACAGTGCCTTAGCCTGAGCAAGTTGATCCGGTAGATCGACAGGATCGAGAACGGCTACCGTTTCACCTTTTTTGACCCACTCCCCCTGATCCTTCAAAATTCGTAAAACCTTCCCGCCTGTATTCGAAGCGACAGGACGAATTATTTTGGAACTAACTGTTCCGATACCGTAAACCGTTAAAGATAGTTCGCCTTTTTTTGCCGTAACACTCTTATATGTCGCTTTAGGAATGTATACTTTGTTGTAAAAAAGCGTAGCAGCCGCTACCAAAACAAGAGCTGCTGCAGCCCACTTCAACCATCTATTTACCATTGAGATACTCCAATCTGTAGAGTTGTTCAAGTCGTGTATAATAAGTGTTTAGAAGACCAAGCTTGGCATCCAACCAGACCGCTTCTGAATCGAGAACCTCCATATATGTGGCCAACCCCTGTTCGTAACGTGCTTTAATCAAAGACTTGGTCTCTTCGGCCGAGTGCAACTGGGAACGACGCGCATCTATTCTCTTCCGAACCTCGCTTAGATCAGCCAAAAGAGAACGAACCTCCTTATCGACGGACCGCCTCTTGGACTCTCTCTCCTCTGCCGAAACCATCTCTGCGATTCTGCTCTGCTGAGCCTGGGCGCTAAGCCGTCCGCCACTGTAAATAGGTGCACTGTAGCGAACACCTATCACGGTAGAATCGTAACTCGACAGAGTATCAAAATGGCTCGCTTCCGCCACCAGATCAATCGATCCGAAACGCTCCACCTGTTTGGAACGGTACGACTCATAGGATGCTTCCCGATTCTTTTGAGCTATTTTAATCTGCAGGTTATTTGCAACCACTTTATCCGGATCGGTATTTTCAGGCTGCCCGTCTGAACCGTTCAGACGCCACTTCTCAAAGCTTGTATCTTCGGATATCCGTTCACCAATATACTCTTCCAGTGCAATTCGTGCCTTTTTATAGTCTGCCTGAGCAATGGCAAGGGCATCTTCGGCCTGACGAACCGAAGATAAAAAGCGGCTCTCATCAGCCCTTGTCTTCAATCCCTGTTTCACAAGCGCCCTGGCTTGTTCATAGAGAGCCTTTTTTGCTTCAAGATCTTTCCTGCGGGCACCAAGAGCCGCCTCTTGAACCAGTATCTGCGCATAAGCCACCCGTATCCGGTAACGCATAAGCGCCTTGGCCTCTTCAAGTGAAAGACGGGAAACTTCATGACGAATCTTTGCTGAGCGTATAGAGTGGGAGGATTTGGAGAAGTCATAGAGCTTTTGACTTGCGCTGATTCCGGCGCTCCACCCGTCACTGTCGATAGTATTGAACTCTCCGTTGAGTGGAATGACATATGTACGCCGGGGGTCATATTCGGCATATATGGATACCTTTGGAAGCAAGGCGCCCCTCTCCATTTTCACCCCCTCATTCTGCTGTTGGACTTTAAGCATGAAGGTACGTACATCGGGATGGGTAGCCAAAGCTTTGTCGATACATGTATCCAGACTCAAAAGTTCAGCCTGTAGACCTATGACGGCGGCTATGATCAGTATCGTAATTTTTTTCATATCGATACTTTAACACAGAAGGCTGAACAGAATGTGAACACGAAACTAGCCGTTTAACGTTTTAACCGGGCTCAACCCATTATAGTCGTAAGTGTGTTGTTATATAAGACAGCGTAGCATCCATACGACACTTTTCATTTTTTCACTAAAAATATAGTTACTTTAGGAAAATCACTCTCTCGATCCTCTTCCCATTCCCATACCGTGCGCTTTTGCTTTACAGTTGCATTGCACTTTAGCGGATTGTTCCAAGATATAATCAGCGAGAATGGATAGCTCTTTTTGTGAAAGATTTTTAAATGCAGGCATTGCACTATTTGCAAACATCGGGTATTTCCCTCTTGAGCCATTTTTGATTGAATTCATAATGGCAGTTTTTGCGTTAGAGCCTTCAAAACGCTTGTTTTTCATTCCTATACCGGCAAAGGCAGGAGCAGATTTTTTGCTTGCTACAGCGTGACAAGTGAGACATCCATTTTTCTCCATAATCTCTTGAGCGCTTTGTGCAAAAACAACTACACTTAATGCCAGTATCGTGATAAATGTTCGCCTCATGATTCTTTTTCCTTTCTCTTTACGTATCCAGTAGACGGGATTTTTAATCGTGCTCCTCTTTTTTTTCGCCAAAGGTTCGCACGAGCCCTTCGGTCAGACGCTTTTTCTCAGCTTCACTCAGTCTGGCTTCCGGATGAGCGATCCGATAGACCAGCGGCGGCATTTCACCTTCACGCAGCTCTTCGGCGGCTTCATCGCCCCTGTTTTTGCGTTGGTCTCCCCACATCGATACGTTAAAGTGCTCCCGTCCCTCTTTCACATCGTAGGTGACGAGCCATGAGATCGGAGCAATATGGCTATACCAGGGCCATTTCGTTTCGTTGGAGTGACAATCACCGCAGGCTCTCATGAAGAGCTCACGGGTTTGAGGCGAATCCCACCGGGGCTCCGCGACAACGGGTGGATTGGTGTGATTCTTGCCGTAGGGCACGAATTGAATGAGCACGATGGCAACGGCGGTTCGTTTTTTCCACCCCATCTGTCACCTCCTTTCATACCTATTGTCACACGGCAACATGAACCGAACATGAATAGAGGGGCGGATGGTCGTATCCAATTTAGAGCCCTCCGCGATAGCCATTGCCTTGCCCATTACTGCTTGGAAATTCCTCTTCCGTCTTGCAGTACTCTTCACCAAGCGAACAGCAGCCGTCGCTGACACCTATGTTTTTGAGTGCCCGGTCGAAAGCCCAATAGTGGTTGTAACTACCGCTGCGAAGAAAGTTGAATACGATGGTAAGGTCTTGTGCATCACCGGCGGTTTCGATGTCTTCGTCCAAGTCGTTTACATCGGTTACTTCAACCATACATCCTACCTCCAGGGCATCTTGGAGCGATTGGCTTCCCTTGGCGTAGAGGGTGTTGTAGAGTTCTTGAACTTCAGGTACGGTATACTGACCAGGCGCCAAGGCTCTAAGCTCCTCTTCGGAGTAGCTAATTTCATAATCTTTCAAATTGGTGATATTTATGTCGTACTTCTGTACCAGATTTTCCACCTCCGCTTCGTGTTGTACTTCGGAGCGGGTCGCGATATTGTAGAGGGTCTGGTGGGGCGTCAGGTCGTTGAGGGCGAGGTAGATGTCTTTGGCCAGCTTCTCTTCGTTCCACATATAGGCCAAAGTATATTTCTGTTCGACGGTCAGATTCGACTCGGGAAGTTTGTCTACAATTTCT
The DNA here is from genome assembly GCA_015484905.1 of Hydrogenimonas sp. GTDB lineage: Bacteria > Campylobacterota > Campylobacteria > Campylobacterales > Hydrogenimonadaceae > Hydrogenimonas. The sequence continues at coordinate 14,831 of WFUN01000156.1, forward strand.
CCGATATTGAGTTGTGACAGATTCTCATCTTCGGTCAATTTAGGAATAGCCAGTTCGTCGACCAGTTCGTTTTCGAGCTCCGAAGCTGGCGTGTCGGTCTCTAAAGAGGACTGAATCCGATTTTGAATCCGTGCCTGAATCGTTTCCAACTGTTGTATCGTCAGGGTCGAGGGATCGGCAATCCGGTTTTCGATACAGTAGGCGAAAACTTCGTCGCTTATCGCCGCAACCGTACGGTTGGTCGAGGGTGTCGCGTCGTCTATTGCCGTGTCGTCCAGACCGAAACTATCTTTCAACCAGTTGCGAGTATCTGCATTCGCCGCGATCGTATTGACCAGAGTGGCAGCCTTGCCCGCGGAGGCTTTTATGATGACGGAGTTGTTAATGTCCCCGGCATTCACTACGCCGTCGCGGGTAAGGTCAATAAAGCCGCCATAAGCAGAAACGGGGTATTCGGGGGTCTCGGTGAACCAATAACGGCCTTCACCGATTTCCCGGGCCTGGCGGCCAGCCTTGTCTAGGACGAGGGCATGGAGTACCGGCCCTCTCTCTACAGTGACCTCATAGCCGGTCACCGCGGTCGTATCGTCCGTAGAACTCCCGCCACCGCAACCGGTCAGAAGTATAATCCCTATAATGGTTCCAATTGAGATCATGACTTTTTTCAATTTTTTTCCTCCTTTAAGATTCAATCATGTTATTATAAAGCGAAAGTATTAGCGAAGCGTTACCACTTTCCCAACATGTATCAAATAGTAATCCGGTGATTTGAACGGAAAATGAATGGCTTGCCGTCATCGTTTGTATGGCTATTCATGGACCCTAAATCGACGATGAAATATTAAAAAGCGGTCGAAAGACGCAAGGCAACGGACGGGATAATCGTATAAAGAACGAATATGAGTTAGCCGAAAAAAATGGGCACCTCTTTACGGAAGACGAATTTGGTTTTGGATCGACGGGGTTTCGAAATGTCGGACTGTTTGAGGTAGGGAAAAGCTCAACAACCTCGCGATGCCAACAAGATGGTTTTAACAGAGATCCACAAGCCAATATAAGTGCAATTTTTCAAAAAGGGGCGTAAAAGAGGACGCCAATTCAAAAGACAAGTGCAATTTTTCAAAAGAGGTTGTAAGAGAGGGTTAACCGGGACTCGGTTATCCTTTTCTCGACCAAAAGCAAAGGAAAGTTGCATAAGTTACCGTCAGTTAACCCTCAAGGAACGATACCATATTTCAGCTTTGTATCAGCAAGGAATGAAGCAAAAAGAGATTGCGGAATTTATCGGTGTATCGCCTTCCACGATTTGTCGTGAATTACGCCGTAACGGTGACGGGAATGGGCATTAGGCGTAAAGGTCACCACTATGAACAGACATTCAAAATTCACCCTGATCACCCCGCATCCAGTTAAACATGCCCAAGTCGATTCCGATGCGCTAATGCGCCTGCTAGAACCACTCAAAACGATGACTGTTTCAACGGCAAAGAGTTCGAGTTTCATGAAGTCATTACCGGAAAACTGGAAGCGGGTTTCTATTTCGTCAATTCCTGCCACTCCTGGGAGAGAGGGTTGAACGAACACTCCAATGGAGTAATTCGGCACTATCTGCCCAAGGAGAGAGACTTCTCTTCATTGACTTCCAAAGAGGTCACGATGATTCAAAACAGACTCAATCACAGACCAAGGAAAGTCCTGGGATACAAAACGCCATATGAAGTCTTCCTTGCTAAGATGCTCAAGGAATTGGATGAAATGTCGGTTTTATTGCACTTATAGCTTGAATGGGTGTAAAGATGATTTTATATAAGAAGTATAAAGAAAAGGATCATAAACCTCAAGCCCGGCACCGACCTACGTTCCCACACCCGAGGGGTGCAGTATCATCAGCGCTGAGGGGCTTGACTTCCGGGTTCGGTATGGGACCGGGTAGGACCCCCTCGCTATAGGCACCGGGACAAAGAGGTGGAAGTCAACCATGGTTGACTTTCATCTCTTTGCCATGAGGCTTGAAGTGAGATTGTTCAGTAGTCTTTTGCAACTTTGCAAGTCTTGTTGTGCGTAGCACTCAACAAGGCGGTAGCGCTTATAGAATAAGATAAGTCGAACGGTCTATTAGTACCGGTCAGCTAAATAG
>WFUN01000157.1 GCA_015484905.1 Hydrogenimonas sp.
CTAATATCCAATGCTTTTTTGATTTTCGGTTCATCAAACCCGCATATCCACAAACCGCCGATCATAACGACTGGTACGCCGCGGCAACCATGACGTTCACAATCTTTTGCCGCTTCTTTGTTTGTGCTGATGTCTATTGTTTTGAATTTGATACCGTTTTTTTTGAAAAATGTTTTGGCGCGCGTGCACCAGACACATCCTGGCGAGGTAAAAAGTACGACCTGTTTTTGACGTTTAGGTTTTGCATTAGTCATATATTTACCTCCTTTTATTGAAATCTTTTTGCGAAATTATATCACTTTTCAAGCGAGAGGGCGTTCATGATGTACATCTCGACATTCGCTCCCGTGACCCCTTTTTCTATGGCATCGGTATAGAATTTGGCCACTTTCGTATGATATGTATCGAAATCGTAATATGGCAGGTGCAGTCTCCACGCTTTTTTGATCCGATTCAATGCCATACGTTCGATGGCCCATGATTTGAAAATAGAAAGAACACCAAAAAAAAGGAGAGTAAAAAAGACCGCAAGAACTATCATGACATGACAATCTATCTTTGCAAGCACTTTGTGAAAAAGCAGTGCAGGTGGCAAAAAAACGAGGTTCCATACGAAAATCATAAATATATACAGACGCAAAAGCCTGATTTTGACTCCGGGGACTCTACCTTCTAAAGGAATATGGTCCACCAGCATCTTGTTCGCCTGCATCAGTTCGTTAAAACGAATAGGGTGCTTGGACTCTCTGAAAAGAAAGGGCAGTATTTTCTCATCCATAAAACGCTCAAACATTACAGGCTCCTTTATTTCTGTAGCATATAATATCTCCGATTTCACGACCCAAAGATGAGGCAACGACCCCGCACTTTACCTTCATTAGGAAGAATGTGGGCTTTTTGACCGTATCGTTCAAAGATTCATAATTCCCCATTCCTTTGGCTATTATCAAATCGGCTTTTTCGTAATGCTTTCTTGTTTCGTAATTTATGCGTCCGGGATCGAACCCTGGCGTATCCACGCCGCTGTCTATGATTCTCGCTATTTTGTCTATACCGGCCTCTTTTGCATCTTTGATAGTTACATCATTGATAATCGGACGCCCACGTACGACATACCCTATCTTGATATGTGGATACAGATCTTCAATCTGCTCCATCAACAATATGTCAAAGAGATGTTCTCCAGTATTGTCACCGATCAGAAGCAGATATCCGGTACTCTTGAGCATCTCTCGAAGCTCTTCACTGTCGTCTGTCGCAAAGGGAGTTTCAAAAACCTTTTTTACCTCTTCTTCCAGGCTGAAGCTCTGTTTCGCGGCAAGGTCAATCACATTTCCGGCCACGGAAGCCTTCAGAGCTGCGACAAGCCTGTCTGAAGCTTTCAAGATCCTCTCTCTTGCAACAGGAATCAGCTTGGCAGCATGCCTAACGGCTTCGGCTTTATAGTCACGATAGATGTCGTCCACGCCAAGTATCTCCGCAATTTTCGGATAGACCCTGGCAGCCACCTGCGGGGGTGTTTCCGAAAAAGAGAAACCGGGTATCATGAGTGCGACCTCATCCAGAACCCTTTTTGTAACACTTTTATCGAGCTGCAACGTTTCACAAACCCGCAGCGCCTGGGAAAAGATGCACGCAATGCATTCCGGTTCCAGTTTCAACTGCCGGCACCTCCATGCTTTTCTACAACTTTTCCCCACATCAACCTATACTTTCGTTTCATAAACTCCAGCTCTTCGCGAGTAGCATTGAGTTCAGCCGTCAGGGCCTCGATCGTTTTTCTATCTTCATCATACAGCTCCTGCATAGACAACAGAGCATCTTTGAGAAAACTGTTCTCACTCCTTAGCGCCTCGAGTGTTTCATCTTTCGCGCCCATTACCTTTTCGTGCATTGTCAGGATTGTGCCAATCGTCTTTTCTACAAACTGTATCCCGTCTCCCGTCTCCATATCGACTTTCAAAATCTCTCCGCCCCTCAAAGAGGTCCCGGGAAGCCTATCCTGCAAATCCGTTTCAATGAAAATTTCGCCATTCTCCTCTTTGGATACGACGGCACCGCTGTCTACAAGCTCAAGGACCTCGTCGAAATCACGATCGATCAGTTTCGCATAGGCACGGATACTAAGCCATGTTTTCATTCAACTCCCTCCATGGGTCCATATCTGAAGAGACTTTCGGACGATCTTAAAAGATCTATTCTGAAATTCTCACCTCTATCTCAGCAGAGTCCGTTTCAACTTTTTTCGCCTTTGCAATGCGATCCTCCATCAGCTTGACATTCAGCTCGTCATCATCGATAGCGAGTATCTGCATGGCAAGATATGCGCTGTTGATCGCTCCTGCTTTGCCTATGGCAAGTGTCGCAACAGGCATTCCGGCCGGCATCATGACAGTACTCAAAAGAGCATCTTCACCACGCAGATCCGAAGAACTCATCGGAACTCCGATAACAGGCTTGATAGTCGTTGCCGCAACGGCTCCTGCCAAATGTGCCGCCATTCCGGCGGCGGCAATAAACACTACCGCACCACGTGATTCGGCATCTTTGATATAGTTTTTGGTACGCTCGGGGCTTCTATGCGCAGAAGAGATGATAAGCTCGTACGGCACACCAAATTTCTCCAGAGTCTTTCCGCACTCCTTCATCACTTCATAATCGCTTTTACTTCCTATTACTATAGATACAAATCTCATTTTTCACTCCTTGTCGGTATTTTTCAAATTCAAAGTCGAATCCCGATTTTTCGAGGCTCGTATTTAAATTTTTTGCAATACCAAGATCATGAGATATCTGTAACCGATCTCTTGTATCGAGCTTGCCATCCCCACGCTATCTTTTATGACACAGAGGGCCATTGCCATTATACTTTAAATACCGAAAAACGAAGAGCTCGCGAAAGGGCGTCAAGAAACAAAAACGGCTCTATGACACAATATTGCCGGATATATCAAATCACTCCTTTGTCGGTCTTTTTGCATCCAAACGCTTTCTGAAAAAAGTAAAAGGCGGCAGGGGAGCCGGCAGAAGGATCGGATTTTCGTTTCCACTGTGAATTGTTCTGTATCTCTTCGCTCCAGGTGTTCTAAGCTCTCTCATTTTTATATACCATCGACCATCTTTGTTAAAAATCTCTCCGATTTCATTGTCCACCGACTCCTTTATGGGAGCAGGTGCAAGGATCTCCATTTCGTCACCTTCGCTCACTCTGTCTTTTGCGTAAAAAGCAAGTCCATGCTCATCGACTTGTGCATGGACCTGGCAGCTGCCTTCGCTTATGGAGCTTTCAAGGCTCTGCGTACCCTCCTTTTCAAAAGGGCGGTGTATCAGATAGGCATCTGTAAAACCTCTGTGTTTTGTCGTATACAACTCTCTTTGATATTTTTTGGAATCGAAACACCCTTTGTAAAAATCGTCTATCGCCTGACGATATGCATATGCGGTAACGGCAACATAATAGGGGCTTTTCGTCCTTCCCTCTATCTTCAAAGAATCGACAACGCCGCTTTGTAGAATCTCGTCTATATGCGATGCCAGATTCAAGTCTTTGGCATTCATTATATAGGTACCGACACCCTCATCCTCTTCCAACCTGAAAGCCACTCCTGTTTCACTGTTTTCAGCATACAGTACATACGGAAAGCGGCAATCGTTTGCACAGCTTCCGCGATTGGGCACCCTGCCGCTTTGAAGCGAACTTATCAGGCACCGTCCGCTGTATGCGAAACACATCGAGCCATGCACAAATATCTCGAGCTCCAGTTCCGGAATCTCTTTTTTTATCGTTTGGACATCCTTGAGGCTGATTTCACGTGCCACTATAATGCGCCGGACACCGATATCGTAATAAAACTTCGCATCAAGCACATTCATGACGTTCGCTTGCGTAGAGAGGTGAATCGGTATCTCCGGGGCAATTTCGCGCGCCATTCTGACAAGTCCGGGAGTAGAGATTATAAATGCATCGGGACCCATGGCCGCCATTTTCTGAATATGGTTTTTATAG
>WFUN01000158.1 GCA_015484905.1 Hydrogenimonas sp.
CGAAAAAGATACTTGAGCCTTTTTGTGTAGAGGCTTCAAAGCGACTGCTGGTACAGCAGCTGCTAAACGACTTCAAAGAGTTTCAGAAATTCAAGGTCGCAGTGCAGAACAAAAAGTATCAATTGGCTTACTCCATGGCAGCAAAATATCCGATGTTGAAACAGCACCACCTTTATGAAATGATGGAGAAGGAGTGGGAGACTCTCTTTGCGCGCGCCAAGAAAATCATACTGCAAAACGGTGGAGAGGAGAAGGTGAAAGAGCTTTTGAAACCGTTTCGCGGGATATCGAGTAAAAGCGTGCTTATACAGGCACTTTTAAACGAGAGAGAAGTTTACAAGCTTTTTATGAGACTTGTCAGCAGGAGAGATTTCAAAAGTGCGGTCGAACTGGCTAAACGATATCCTGCAATCAAAGGTTTGGATGAGTATAGAAAAATAGAGAAGATAGCAGATGTAATAGCCGAAAAATCGCGTAGTGAACTGGAAGCAGGAAATTACGCGGAAGCGGCACGCTTCGCTTCACAGCTTATGGAGTTTCCGGATAAGAAGGAGATTGCCGAGGAATTGAAACAGAGGGCAAATCTGTACGCTTCCGTTCTTCGTTATTTTGCGGAGAAAAACTATGCAGCTATCTATAAAATATTGGAGCAGTATCCCGTACTGGAAGAGACCAAAATAGTGAAAAATTTGGAGCAGTTATGGCAAAAAGCTGTTGCAAGTGCCGAAAAGGCCGCATCTGTTGGAGATGTTAGGGAGATAAAAAAGGTTCTGGCTCCGTTTATTTCCATATTTCAAAAACGTATGAAGGTGATAACTTTGATAAAACAGGCATATATAGCCCAAATACAGAAGGCTTCAATGACCAAGGATTACGATATCGACAGAGCCATAGAGCACTATCTTGAACTTTTTGGAATGGACGATGAAATAGGCTCATGGCTGCAAGAGCACGGTTTGCGGGAAAAATATGTGGAGATGGAGCCGAAAAACTGTATGAACATAGAGCCAAAATCACTGCCGGATACTATTTAAAAGAACAGATGATTGCCATAGATCTCGGTTCAAACACTATTCGGGCTGTCGATATGGACTGCAAGACTCTAGAACCCATCGGATCGTTCGAAAAAATTGTGAAGACCGCTGATGGAATGTATCAGAGCGGAAAAATAAGCGATGAGGCGACAGAGCGGATTATTGAGGCGCTGAAAGAGGCCAAGAGAAGGCTGGATTTTTCCAAACCATTGGTTGCCGTTGCGACACAAGCGATGCGAAAAGCTTCCAATGCTACTGCGGTACTGGAGAAAATCGCAAAAGAGACAGGCGTAAATTTCCGTATAATCTCCGGCATAAAAGAGGCGGATTTTACATTGATGGCTGTAAGAAACCGTCTTGAAAAACTTCATATAAAAACAGACAGCTTTGTGATGGCCGATATCGGTGGCGGTTCGACCGAAATCCTTTTTTTCGATAGCGGAAATATAAGAAGAGCAAGTTTTCCGGTAGGTATAGTTACGGTTGCACAAAAATACGGCTCCGTAGAAAATATTTCAAAACAGCTTCCTTCTTTGATGAAAGATATATACAGTTTTGCGCAAAAGGTAAAAAAAGAGGGGATTGTACCGGAGAGTTTCATCTCTACTGCCGGAACCCCTACGACAGTAGCGGCGATGAAACTTGGGCTGAGATATGAAAACTATGATGCCGGCAGAGTCAATGGGGTGGTTCTTACACCCCAAGATCTCAAGATACAGATGAGTACTCTTATGAAGCTTGACAAAAAAGCAAGGCAGAAGCTTGTCGGCGTAGGTCGCGAAGATCTTATTACCGCCGGCATATTGATATTTGAAAAGCTTTATGAAATATTGAATTTTGATGAATCGGTTGTAATAGACGACGGTCTTCGCGAAGGTGTGGCTATTGCAGCATGTAGATTTGGACTTGATCATATAAAGATATAAAGATAAATTTTTGCGAAATATTTTGTTAACCTGTTTTTGGATATAATCGGCAAATTTCTTAACTTGGGAGAAGCGGCCATGGAAATGACCGGCGCACAGATGGTGATAGAGGCTATGAAGCTGGAAGGGGTCGATACTGTATTCGGCTATCCCGGTGGAGCCATCATGAATGTTTACGATGAGATATACAAACAGCACGATTTCAAACATATACTTACCCGTCATGAGCAGGCTGCAGTGCATGCGGCAGAAGGTTATGCACGGGCGACAGGAAAAGTGGGAGTCGCTTTTGTCACGAGTGGCCCGGGATTTACAAATGCGGTTACAGGGCTCGCAACCGCCTATATGGATTCGATTCCGCTTGTCGTCATTAGTGGTCAGGTTCCCATAACCCTGATCGGAACAGATGCGTTTCAGGAAATCGATGCTACCGGAATAAGCAGATCCTGTACGAAACACAACTATCTCGTCAGAAGCGCAAAAGAGCTTCCGCTCATTTTAAAGGAGGCTTTTTTTATTGCAAGCAGCGGACGTCCAGGCCCGGTTCATGTAGATATTCCAAAAGATGTGACTGCCGAGCTTGCCTGGTTTGACTATCCGACCCGTGTCGATATTCCTACCTACAGACCTACTACAAAGGGGAATGTTCGTCAGATAAAAAAGGCTTCAGAAGCGATCTGCAATGCAAAGCGCCCTGTTTTCTATCTGGGTGGGGGAGTTATACACTCCAACAGTGCGGATCTGGTTCGCAAGTTTGTCGAGATCACACAGATACCTGCTGTGGAGACGTTGATGGCGCGCGGAACACTTCGTCACGACAATCCTCTTTTGCTGGGAATGGTAGGTATGCATGGTACCTATCAGGCCAATATGGCCATGAGCGAAACGGACCTTATGATCGCTCTCGGTCCACGTTTCGATGACAGGGTAACCGGAAAACTCTCCGAATTCGCCAAACATGCGAAAATCATCCACGTCGATATAGATCCGAGCAGTATCGGAAAACTTGTTGATGTGGATTATCCTATTGTTGGAGATCTGAAAGAGGTGCTCGAAGTGATGATTACAAAAGTCAAAGAGCATATAGATCCGGACAGGTATCAGTCTTGGCGTGAGATTTTGAAGCGTTACAACGAGATACATCCTTTGAAATATGAAGACAGCGACAAAGTCCTCAAACCGCAGTGGGTTATAGAACGCGTAGGTGAACTTCTTGGGGAAGATGCTGTAATTACAACGGATGTGGGGCAACACCAGATGTGGACGGCACAATTTTATCCGTTTACCTACCCAAGACAACTCATAACGAGTGGCGGCCTTGGAACCATGGGGTTCGGTTTTCCTGCGGCAATGGGCGTAAAACGTTCCAGACCTGAAAAAATCAGTGTGAATTTTACGGGAGATGGCTCCATCCTGATGAATATCCAGGAGCTTGTTACAGCGGTAGAGAGCCGCCTGCCGGTTATCAATATCATTTTGAACAACCACTATCTTGGTATGGTAAGACAGTGGCAGACATTTTTCTATGACAAACGTTATGCAGAAACGGATCTCAGCTTTCAGCCCGATTTTGTACGTCTTGCCGAAGCTTGCGGCGGTATCGGCTATAGGGTTGAGACGAAAGAGGAGTTCGATGAAGCACTCAAAGACGCTGTAGAAAAAAAGGTGGTAGCCATGATCGATGTAATAATCGATCGTGAGGAGAATGTACTGCCGATGGTGCCCAGCGGTGGAACGCTTTATAATATGATGCTGGAATTCAAGGAATAGCCATGAAAGTTGAAAGAAGAATCATTTCGGTAATCGTCCAAAACGAGCATAGCGTACTGGCACGTATTACGGGTCTTTTTGCCGCCAGAGGGTACAACATCGAGACATTGACAGTTGCTCCCATTCCAGATAGCAATATGTCCCGTCTGACAATGGAGACCAGAGGGAATGTCAGAGTTATAGAACAGATTATCAAGCAGCTTCACAAGCTGATTCCGACATACAAGGTCATCGAACATGAGGAGATGATAGAGAAAGAGATGGTTATGATGAAGTTTCCGATCAATGAGTCCCTCTCAAACATTCAGGCGCTCTGCCAAGCCTACAATGGTGGAATAGCGAATGTCAGCAGTCAGCATATCATAACCATGGTTGCAGACGAACCAAAAAGGGTGAAGCACTTTATAGAGGCGGCACAGCGCTTCCATCCGGTTGAGATTGTGCGTGGTGGTGTGGTAGCCATGGAGCGCGAATGAGACTAAGCGAGCTTGCGGAGTCGATCGGAATAGACTATAGAGGCGAAGAGAGGCGGATCAGAGGGCTTGGGACGCTGAAGGGGGCCACTTGCGAGGAGCTTAGTTTTCTCGACAACCCCAAATATCTGAAAGATCTTGAAAATACCGAAGCTGCAGCGGTACTTGTCAGCCCCAGGTTTGCGAATTTTGTGCCGAAGGGAACGATTCCTCTCGTAGATGAGGAGCCCTATCTGAAACTTGCTATGGCAAGTGCATTTTTCGCTCCCCCTCCCATGAAGACCGAAGGTGCCGAACCTGTGATAGGGCAAGGGAGCGAAGTCGCACCCGGGGTCAATTTCGGCAAAGACGTGAAAGTGGGCAAAGGAGTAACGATAATGCCCGGCTGCTACATTGGCGACGATACGGTCATCGGCGACGATACGCTTATCTACCCCAATGTCACGCTCTATAGCCGTACCGTAATAGGAAAAAGGTGTATCATACATGCCGGTACAGTTATTGGAAGCGACGGATACGGGTTTGCTCATACAAAAGATGGAAAGCACGTTAAGCTTCATCAACTTGGAAATGTCGTCATAGAGAATGATGTAGAGATAGGCGCCAACTGCGCCATAGACAGGGGAACGCTCGATTCGACAATCATAAAAGAGGGTGTGAAACTCGACAATCTCGTACATGTGGCCCACAACTGCGAAATCGGTGAACACTCTTTGATTACAGGTCAGGTAGGACTTTCCGGATCCACGAAACTGGGCAGGAATGTGGTTATGGGCGGACAGAGTGGTACGGCAGGCCATCTCGAAATTGGACCCTTTTGCACTATAGCCGCTCGAGGAGGAGTTACGAAGTCGATAGAAGGAGGAAAGGTATATGCCGGATTCCCTCTGATGGAGCATAAAAGATGGTTGAGACTCAATGCAATGCTGTCAAGGTTTTTGGAAAAGAAAAAGTGATATAATAGAGTCACTTTTTAATACGGTTCTGTCGACTGGGGCCGATACAAAAGTTTTAAGCAGGAGAAGAGAATGAAAGATGCACAACTGATAAAAGAGATCCCGCTGGCGAGTACAGATAATGGTGCCATAACGGTAGCGACAGTCAAAGAGCCCTATGGAAAAGACTCTTCACCTGTAGTTAGCCTTGGCATATGGCTTTCAAAAACGAGTGAGGAACCGGACTGGAAAGTCCATATTCCCGTAGAAAATCTGGATGAGGTCATTTTGGCGCTTCAGGAAGCCAAAAAAGAGCTTTAAACACAAATTTGATACAATTGCGGCTTTAACGACAATCTTAAAAAGGACCGCGATGAAATTTGCCAGAGGATTCAAAGGCAGATACTTCACTCTTGCTGCGATCGCTGCCACTGTGAGCTCTGTCCAGATACACGCTCAAAATACGAAGGTGATCCAGCTCCATAAAGTAGTAGTATCGGCTGCCAATACGGAGCAAGATGACGAAGATGTAACCGAGGATATAACGGTAATAACTGCAGAAGAGATTCAGGAAAGAGGCTACAAAACTCTAAAAGACGCACTTGCGTCGGTTCCGGGAATCTCGTTTACTTCCAACGGCGGCTTCGGCCAACCCACATCTGTATATATGCGCGGATTGAGATCCGATCAGGCTTTGATACTTGTTGACGGTGTACGAGCCAATGATGTTACCGGGCTCAACGGTGCCCAGTTTGAGCACTTTAGACTGGACAACGTCGCAAGAATAGAGGTTGTAAAGGGGGCACAGAGCGGAATATGGGGAGCAGATGCCAGTGCCGGTGTTATCAATATAATTACACAAAGGCCTAATCGCAAAAGCGTATCCTACAGCTTTAAATATGGAAGTTTCAACACTACCGATATGGATATTTCGTTTGGGGATACTACAGGAGCGCTCGACTACTATTTCAGTCTCTCAAACTTTAAAACAGAAGGTTTTTCCTCAGCCGAACCGGGACGCGCTTCATCCCTGTACGGTAACCGTGGAGACGACCTTGGATATGAAGACGACCCTTACTCAAACCGGACCTATATACTCAAAGGCGGTTATGATTTGTCTTCAAACGACCACCTTGAAGCCTCTTTGACGGCAATTGACGCAACAGTCCATTACGACTCAGTTGATTTTACCACAGGGCAGACTCTCGATGCGCCGGATGGACCATTCACTCTAAACAAGATAAGAGAGAGGTTTTACAAGGCCCAGTACAGCAGAAGCGATGGAGCCAACACGGCAAAGGTATTCTACAACTACTCGACCTTCAACCGTTCACAGTATGGCGGCTACAGCGGCCATATGAAAGAGTTCGGTCTGATCGACAGATACGACTATAAGCAAAACGGCTTTTTGCAAGCCGGCGGCGGATACCAGTCGTTCCACCAGGGTCTTTCTGCGGGAACAGATCTTGAGAAGAGTTACTCCAACCGATATGTTTTCGCCACAAACCACAACACTCTTTTCAACGGTAAAACGGTATTGACAGAGAGCATGCGTTACGACAACTACTCCAAGTTCGATAACAAGCTTACCTACAAAGTGGGAATAAAACAGTCTATTACAAAGAGTTTGTCGTTTTATGCCAACTACTCTACGGGGTATAATGTGCCAACTCTTTACAGGCTTTACGACAGTTGGGTTGGAAACCCCTCTTTGAACCCTGAAAAGAGTAGAGGTCTTGATGTGGGCGTTGGATTTAAAGGAGTAAAGCTTACCTATTTCAGGCAAAGAGTGGAGAATCTTATAGATTTCAGTTATGCTACATTCAAATATTACAATGTGAGCGGAAAGTCCAGGTTCGAAGGAGTCGAGGCATCCTATTCCGACATACTGTTTGACAACGTCGCATATGATTTCAGCTATACCCACCTGTTCGAAGCGCGAGACTCATCCGGAACGGATCTTCCCAGAAGAGCCAAAGATATGTTGGGTTACTCTTTTACATGGTTTCCTACATATGAACATACGGTGAACGTAAACGGATACTATGCAGGTACTCGATATGATGATACTTCCAAGAGCATTCAGACAGGCAAATACAGTGTTACGAATATTTCACTCAGACACAATTTTGCTCAGAGTTATACCGGTGAAATCGAAATACGTAATGTTTTTGACCGGTTCTATCAAGAAGTTGACGGCTACGGTACAGCAGGCCGATCTATATATATCGGAATAAGTGCGAAGTTTTGACGATGAAGACGGCTCGCGGATTCAAAGGTCGCTACTTTACCCTCTCAGCCATACAGGCGCTCAACAGTGAGGTTAAACTGCACTCTTTGAAAAACTCTTTTATTTCGCATGCCGCCTTGTACAATATTCTTGATGACAAAGAGGAGGATGATCCACCGGACGAACCTCTTGTCTGCCCTTGTGCAAAAAACTCCAAAAAAGAGGGGTCCAACCCCTGCCACTGCAACTGCCTCTTCAGACGCAGGGCATGGCTTCTTTTTCATCTTAGCAAATTTTTCAGACGAACTTTGTGTCGCTGTCGCAAGACAAAAACCGGATTGGCCCCTCCCTTCACTGCCGCTACTGTAAACGATGGACAAGTTGTAAAATTTACCGGATTGGCGTTCAATACTGTAATTGTATGCCATAAATATATGATATTTAATCGTTGAAAGGGGCAATAATGTCGGAAAAAACAAAAAGCTGGGTTACCGGTTTTGCAAGAATAGGTGAGCAAAGAGAGCTCAAAAGAGCACTTGAGAGCTTCTGGAGAGGTGATATCTCTTTCAAAGAGGTGATAGAGGTTTCAGATATGTTAAAGACACGTCACTGGAAATATCAGAAGGAAGCCGGTGTTGATTTTGTAAGTGTCAACGATTTTTCATTGTACGATCAGACTCTCGATATGATTGAGATACTGGGTCTTGTACCAGATAGATTTAAAGATATAGCCGATAAGCAGAGACGTTATTTTGCAATGGCTCGCGGAGATGCAAACCATACTGCGATGGAGATGACGAAATGGTTCAATACAAACTATCACTATATAGTGCCTGAACTCGCCTCCGGAATGGGTTTTAAAGTCGATATCTCGAAAATTGTGTCTGAATATACAGCGGCAAAGAGAGAGGGAGTAGATGCAAAAATCAATATTATAGGACCGTTGACATTTTTGGCCAATGCCAGAAGAGTGGATGGATCCAATGAAGATGCCATGGGGCTGTACGACGAGATAATGCCTGCTTACGAATCACTTTTCGAACTTATCGGAAGGCTGGATGAAAAAATAGTTGTACAGGTCGAAGAGCCTGTTCTTGTCACCGACAGAGCAGTAGAGCTCTCTTTGCTGGTAAAAGATGCATACGATAGGCTTTGCGCTGCAAGCAGCAATATCGATATATATGTCATTACATATTTCGATCATGCCAGCGAGGCTGTGCCACAGCTTGCAAAAACGCCTATAAAAGGAGTCGGTCTAGATTTCGTATATGCGCAGGTCGAGAGTGAAGTTCTGGATGTTATAGCGCAAAACGGCAAAGAGCTCGTTGCCGGAATAATCGACGGAAGAAATATTTGGATATCTGATATTGAAAAGAAGGTGGGTTTGCTAAACGACATAGCCGCTACGATTCCCAAAGAAAGAATCATAGTTTCAACCTCCTGCTCGCTTCTGCATGTCCCTTACAGATTGGATTATGAGAAAAAACTCGATCCCCAAATCAAAGAGTGGTTGGCATTCGGAATAGAAAAACTTGATGAGTTGTCGCTGGTTACAAAACTCTTTTCCAAGGGCCCGGGGGCGTTGGATTCAGAGGAGGCGTTGAAGTTTGCCCGCAACAGAGAAGCGAATGAGAGCAGGAAAAATTCCATACTGATACATGACCAATCTGTGCAAAATCGGATGAAAGAGATTTCGAAACTGAAAAAGAGGCGTCCGCCTTTTGAAGAACGTATTGTTTTACAACATGAAAAGTTCAAATATCCCCCTTTGTGCACCACTACCATAGGAAGTTTTCCTCAAACACCGGAGGTCAGGTCCGTGCGCAGAGATTTTAAAAATGGTAAAATTGACAAAGTCGAGTATATCGGCAAGATGAAAGAGTTCATAAAAGAGTGTGTAGAGTTCCAAGAGAGTGTAGGACTTGAAGTGCTTGTGCATGGTGAGTTTGAAAGAAACGATATGGTCGAATATTTCGGAGAACAGTTAAAAGGCGTGGCGTTCAGCGAAAACGGATGGGTACAGAGCTATGGCAGCCGCTGCGTGAAACCACCTATTATTTATGGTGATGTAAGTCGACCGCAACCAATGACGCTCTTTTGGAGTGAATTTGCCCAAAGCTTGACTCAAAAACCTATGAAAGGGATGCTGACCGGGCCTGTTACGATACTTAACTGGTCTTTTGTCAGAGACGATCAGCAAAGAGACCAGACATGCTTTCAGATAGCTCTCTCTATCCGCGACGAGGTAGATGATCTGCAAAAAGCGGGCATAAAGATGATACAGGTCGATGAGGCGGCCTTCAAAGAGGGGTATCCTTTAAGAAAAGAGAAACGTCCTGCATACGAGAAATTTGCACTCGAGAGTTTCTGGATAGCGACGAATGTAGCAGAAAATGATACGCAGATCCATACACATATGTGTTACAGTGACTTTAACGACATCATAGAGACAATAGAAGCTATGGATGCAGATGTCATATCCATAGAGACTGCAAGGAGCGGAAATACGTTATTGAAAATATTCAAAGAGCATGGGTATAAAAAAGAGATAGGACCAGGAGTTTATGATATACACTCTCCACGCATTCCAAGTGTAGAGGAGATAGAAAAACAGATCTATTCGCTTCTGGAGGTACTGCCGGCGAGACAGTTATGGATAAATCCGGATTGCGGACTTAAAACTCGCCGCTGGGAAGAGGTAAAACAGAGTCTTGAAAATATGGTCAAAGCGGCCAAAAAGGTTCGTGCATCACTCTGATGCTCCTAACTTGACATCATTTTCAAAGCTTCATCAAAAGCATTGACCTTCTTCATCGCATTGAGCGATAGAAGGTTGATCTCTTTTGATGAGAGTCCATATTTTTGAAGCATGGCATCTATTTTCAAAATGTCGTTGTTTTCAATCGTTCTGACCATATTCAAAAGGGAACCGTAGAGGTTGTTGCCGTCAAATAGTGCATTTTCTATTTCACTTGAGACATGCAACTGTTTCAAAATCTCTCTATGGGGACGATGGAAAATAAGATGTATCAGGGAGAGCATACCTACCAGGTAAGCCGTTTCGCATTCGGACTTCGAAGCTTGCGGTTTGATCAATTTCAGCAGACCGACCATCAGTTCCGTTCTGTTTATAACCATCAGAACCAATGGATGATTGCTGTTGCCTCCCTGACACTCTTTTGCAAAAAGCATGACCAGAAGCCACTGCGAAAGCTGGTTTCGACCCAGAAGTGTAATGAGATGCCGGATGGAAGTGACGTTTTGACGCAAAGAGAAAAAGGGTGAGTTTACAAAGCGCAAAAGTTGCAAGGTGATTGCGTGTTCACGTTCGAAAGCATCTACCAGCTCGTCAGTCGGGGCATCGTTTCTTATAAGATTCCATAACATGAGAATAGAGCCTGTTTCAGCACAGATAGGCTGCTCTTCGAGAATCTCTGGTTCACTGAAAAAGTAACCCTGGAAAAAGTCGCAATGTATCTGCTTCATAGCGTTGTGGGTTTTTCTCGTCTCTATTTTGGAGCAGATCGTTTTTATGTTGTGAGCTTGGGCAATCTCGACTACGGAGCGGATCGTATCTTCATCGAGAGACTCATGGTCCAGTTTTATATATGAGACAATTTCAAGCACGTCAGGCTCTTTGAGAACGGTTGTCTCCTGCAAATCGTTGATAGCGAAAGTGTAGCCAAGCTCTTTGTATTCTTTGAGAGTTTTCAGCAGGCTTTCGTTTTCCAGATCTTTTTCGAAAAGAGCAAATATAAACCTCTCTTTTGGAAGAGCTTCTATGAGTTTTCGTGTAATGAACAGAGGCGTGATTTTGATAATACCCAAATGTGAACCTATAACATCTTCCACGCCAATAACGTTTATCAGGTTGTTGATGGCGTTTGCACTCATTGCAGTGCCTTTGTCGAGATCTTCCGCGGGCTTTTCTCCCCGAAAAAGAATCTCGTAGGCAAATATATGGTTTTTTCGATCTATGACCGGTTGTCGGGCGATATGATATGTATCCATATTCCACTCTTTCAGGTTTTTTTGTCAACTACTCCCGATAAGATCGGACAAAATCCGCAATCCGTTCAATTCCGGCTCTGATTGTATCTATATCGGTAGCGAAACTGAAACGGAAGTATCCGTCACTGCCGAATCCGGCACCCGGTACGACTGCTACACCAGCACCTTCGAGCAACGCTTTGGCGAATTTCATGGAATCCGGTTCTATCGCTTTATGGTTGACAAACAGATAGAACGCACCCTGTGGTTTGATGACGGACAGCCCCTCGATCTCATTGAAAAGACGGGTCGCCTCTTCGCATCGAAGCTCAAAAGCTTTTCGCATCATCTCTATATCTTCGTCGGCGCTTCCATCCAACCCTTTTATGGAAGCCACCTGTGTGATCGAGTTGATGTTGGAAGTACTTTGACTTTGCAGTTTTTTCATCGCTTTTACAAGTTCTCTGTCGGCGGCCGCACAGTAACCGAAACGCCAACCGGTCATGGCAACCGATTTGCTCAGGCCGTTAATAGTAACGGTTCGGTTGTACATATCTTCACTGATTGAGGCTGCTGCGGTAAAATTTGTATCTCCATAAACAAGTTTTTCATACATCTCGTCGCTTGCCACAAGTATATCTGTATTTTTTAATACCTCCGCTATGGCTTCGAGTTCCTTTTTTGAATATACCGCACCGGTTGGATTGGAAGGAGATGTTAGAATGAGCATTCTCGTTTTTGAAGTGATCACTTCTTCAAGCTGCTGTGGCGTTATCTTGAATCCACTCTCATCGTCCGTTTCGATAGTTATGGGCTTGCCTCCCGAATATTTTACAAGCTCCGGGTATGTAACCCAGTATGGTGCAGGAATGATAACTTCATCTCCCGGGTTTATCGTGGCTTGAAAGAGGTTGAAAAGCGACTGTTTCGCACCATTGCTCGCAATTACCTGGTCGGGAGTGTATGAAAGATTGTTGTCTCTTTTGAGTTTTTTTGTAATTGCATCTTTAAGTTCGGGAATACCGTCTACTTGAGTATATTTAGTAAACCCCTTCTCAATCGCCTGTATTGCCGCATCTTTTATGACCCGTGGCGTATCGAAGTCAGGTTCTCCTGCAGAAAAGCCGAGAATATCTTTTCCTTCGCGTTTGAGTTGCTGTGCAAGAGCCGTAATAGCCATTGTAAGTGATTCTGATAGTATCTGAATTCTGTCAGAAAGCATTGATTAGACCTTTTTTAGCTACGATTTTATCCAATCTTGGTTTAAGTGTAGCTCTATTGTTATAATGTATTATGGAAAAGTTTATGAAAATTGCATATGCAGAGGCACAAACAGGAATAGAAGAGAAAGAGGGAGGTCCGTTCGGCGCAGTGATAGTAAAAGAGGGAAAAGTGATAGCGACCGGACACAATATGGTGGTTAAAACCAGCGACCCTACTGCTCATGCAGAAATAGTAGCCATCAGAAAGGCTTGCAAAAAACTGGACGAGTTCCATCTTGAAGGCTGTATCATGTATGTAACCGGTGAACCATGTCCCATGTGTTTTGCCGCTATTCACTGGGCACGTATGCATAAAGTTGTATATTGCAATACAAAAGATGAAGCTGCGGCTATCGGGTTCGACGATTCACTGATCGCGAAAATTGCGGCAGGAGATATAAAGGATCCCATAAAATTCGAACACCGGCCCTCCTCGAACTGTAAAGAGCTCTTCAGGAAGTGGTATGAAGATCCAAACAGAATTCTTTATTAATCAGTGTGGTATTTTCAGCTCTTCATAGATTTTATGAAGGCTTCATATATCTCATCGAGCTTCTGGTCTTCTTCAAGAAGCTCTTTGTGCTCGGGTGCCAATATATGCTCGATTATTGCTACACGTTTTAACAGATATTCGAAAAGCTCTTTATCGATATCAGGAAGTTTGTTGTGGCTCAACGGGCTCTTGTCCCGCCCTTTCGTTACCACTTTTGCCGGTATACCGATTGCCGTGGACTCTGGTGGCACCGAACGTACAACGACAGAATTGGCACCAATTTTTGAATTGGCTCCTATTGTAATGTTGCCGAGTATTTTTGCACCTGCACCTATGACGACACCATTTTCCACTGTCGGGTGGCGTTTGCCTGGACTTAGAGAAACGCCACCAAGCGTAACTCCCTGATATATTGTGACATCATCTCCTATAACGGCAGTTTCACCTATTACGACACCTATACCGTGATCTATGAAAACCCGTCTTCCTATGGTAGCGGCCGGGTGTATATCTATGTTGGTAAAAAGCTGTGCTATTCCCATCCACATTCTTGCAATGAGTGGGAATCCTTTGGTGTGCAGTTTATGGGCAATTCTGTAATTAGCTATGGCCCAGACACCAGGATAGTTGAAAAAAATCTCTATTCTTGACCTAATGGCAGGGTCTCTTCGATAAATACTGTTTATGTCTTCTATGATAAGACGTACAAGTGAGGGCACGCTCTGCCTCCTTTGTGTTGTATTCTTTTAAAGCAGCCGGTAACAAGTTTTGCTTCGGTAACCTACTTTTTTAAATTTATGGTTCTAAGATAACCATTTTCACTTAAGTAAATATAAAGCTCTCCAAGTATCTCTTTCTTCTCATCATCCTTTATTGTAGCAGACTCTTCTATCTGTTGACGGATCAGGCGCTCTATCTCTTTGGAATCGTAGTCGAAATCGTCCAGGACGTCGAGAATGTTTTGAGCTTCTACAATGTTTTCTATTAGAAAATTTCCTTTTTCATCGAAATTGACTGTTGCCTCGGTCGGATGGGTAAACAGATTGTGACGCATTCCAAGAACCTCCTGATACGCGCCCACTTTGAAAAATCCGAGGAAGTACTCCTCTTTTTCAACATCCACATCGTGAAGATAGAGCGGTTTGTCTATGTTGAAGGCTATTTCTCCGTCACTGTCGCATGTAATATCCCACAGGCTGGCCGATCTGGTCGGCTGCTCGTTCAGCCTATCAAGCGGCATGACGGGAAAGGTCTGTCCCAATCCCCAATAATCAGGCAGCGACTGAAACAAAGAGAAGTTGACAAGATAGTGCTCCTGCACCCTGTTTAAAACATCTCTTATCTCTTTCGATGGTTTGTGCCGAAGAAGTTCGAGCGCTTTTTTTATGATCAGGTGTACAAGCGTTTCCGTATTTGCACGATCTGTCAAGTCTATATAGCCCAGATCGAAAAGAGTCAGCAAAGACTCCATGTGGTCCAAAGCGTCATGTAGATACTCTCTTGCATTTTTGACGGAGATTGAACGGTATAGATCATAAAGCTCTTGTACCAAAGGGGGATTTTTCTTTTTGAGATGAAGAATTTTTTCACTGTACTCCTGGCTGAAAAGCTCCAGAACCGGTGCGACGAGAACGGCATGTCCCGCAGCGACAAATCTGCCGGATTCTGTAAAAATCGTCGGCTCTCTTACCCCTTTTGCATCAGAAATCTCTTTTAGAAGAAACACCACGTCGTTGGTGAACTCCTCTATGGTATAGTTTCTGCTTGAGAGCTCCTCTTGCTGACTATACTCTACTGCAAGCCCGCCGCCAATATTGATGGCACGCAGATTTTCGGCCCCCAGTTTTCTTAGTTCCGCATAAATGTTGCCGGCTTCACGGATCGCTTTTTTCAATGGAGATATGTGGTTCATCTGTGATCCGATATGAAAATGGATCATCGAGAGCCGGTCTGTGAGTTTATGTTTTTTCAAAAGGTCCATCGCCTCAAGAAGCTCGGTCGAAGTAAGGCCGAATTTTGAGCTGTAACCGCCGCTTTTCGCCCAAATGCCGATGCCACCAGTATGTAGTCTTATGCGCAGTCCGATTTTTGGGATTGGAGCCCCGAATCTGATAGCCTCTTTGATTATAAGTTCCAGTTCGTTGATTCCCTCTATCGTGAGAGTTATATTGTGCCCCATTTTTGCGGCAAGAAACCCGATACTTATCATTTCACGGTCTTTGAAGCCGTTTACGGTAATCGGTTTACCGAGATTGGTATAGGCCATGGCGAGGACTAGTTCGCCTTTACTTCCGGCTTCAAGACCGTAGTCGAGATCGTTCGTAGCTTCCATCAAAGGGATGATAAATCCTGGAAACTGGTTTACCTTCAACGGAAAAACAGCTTTGAATTTTCCGGTGTAGCCAAACTCCCTTTTCGCCCGTTCGAAATGTGAAAAAAGGGTGCGGACATTTTTTGCAGCTATATGAGGGAAACGCAAAAAAAGTGGACCTTTGAGACCGTTTTCACGTATTTTTTTTGTTATTTCGATAAGAGACGGTTTGCAGCCGTGATTTATCTTTACGACACCATCTTCCACAATAAAATTTTCTTCTGACCAAATATGGATTCCATAGATTTTCGAAGGATCAGTCAAACTGTTTGAGATCAATTCGCTGCTCCTCTTTCGTTTCAAGATCTTTTATCCATATCTGCGATTTTTTCAGTTCATCCTCACCTATGACACCACAGGTTTTCACCTTTAATCTGTCAGCGGCTTTGAGGTGGGCTTTGAGAGAACGTATTTTGTACTCTACATATACGGGTACATCTTCTCTTTTTTTATGGGCTATTTTCAGGATTTTATCTATCGCTTCTTGTTCCATAGCTCCCAGATATATACCCTCTCTTTTTTGCTCAGGAAGTTTTACAATATCTATTATTC